>CAZTCD010000072.1:0-19718 GCA_964612065.1 uncultured Bdellovibrionales bacterium
TCGATACCGAGAGCGCCCTGTTTGGTTCGACTTTACTTGGACAGCCTCCACCAAACTTCCTAAGATCCTCAGATTCTAGATCTCGCCAAGATTCGCGCACTTTTTTCCTAACACCGTTTCTTTCCACTTTTCCAAGCGAGAAGCAAATTTCCACCTTTTTGGTTTTCCGCTGGTCGTGCGTGTGGAGTCTTGTGTGCATACAAGAATCTTTGGGCGAATGCTTTCCGGAAAAGTTTCGTTAATAAAATCGAGTAAGGATGCCAAATCTTGTTTAGCGAAAGATTTATTCACCTCCGCCACCACAGCCAATTCTTCTCCGGAGATTTCATGCTGGAATCCCACGGCGATCGCCATATTTGTTGCTGGGAACTTTGCTAGCAGGTCGTCCACTTGAACAAGAGAAATCGTCGATCCGTACCTCTTGATTGTTTCCTTTATTCGGCCGGCAATAAAATAAAATCGCTGGCCGCTGTCCTCATCGAGGATGAAATGGCCGAGGTCCCCGGTATGCAAGTATCCGCCCTCGAATACTTTTGAGTTGTCGGAATCTTTGTAACCAGTCATCAAGCTTAAGCCTCGCACCACGATTTCACCTTTTTGACCTTCTCCAAGTTTTTCTCCCGAGGGCGAGAGAACTTCAATTTCGCTCCCTTTTAAAGCAATACCGATGCTTGGGCGTTCGAACTCAGTGAGCCACTTTTTTCTTTGGTTTCGGCTCAGGTGAATTGGAAGTGTCGAGGAAAAGTTCATCGCCTCAGAAAGTCCGTAGCCTTGAATAACAGGGATAGGGCATTCCTCTAGAAGTGAAGCAGCCAGACTCGGTGATAAGGCTGAAGCAGCGGTAAGAAAATATCTTAGGGAGCTGAGATTGTAGTTGTCCCAGAGATTTCTTGAATGAAGCGCTTTCAGTATGTGGGGCACAACAGACGCGATATTGATTCGGTGCTTCTCCGCGATAGAAAGAAAGGATTCGGGAGAGAAGCTCGGCAATAGAACCAGGCGGTTTCCTGAGAAAAGCGATCCAAGGAAGCTGAATTCAAGTGCATTCACATGGAACACGGGAAGGGGAGTCCCGATCGTGGTTGGTTCCGTCAGATCGTGATGGTGAATCACAGACTCCACATTCGCGAGGATCGCTTTCTCCGGCTGTTGCACGATCTTCGAGTAACCAGTGGATCCGCTAGTAAACACCAGGATGGCAGGCCGGTTCTCGCTGAATTGTCCGTAGAATTCTCGTTCGGATCCATGGGAGCGGAATTCTTTTTTGAAGCAGGGGAGTCGGCTCAAAATTTTTTCGTCTTCCGAATAGCCGATATAATCCAAGCCGATTTGCTTCACTTTTGACTGAATCACATCTATCGGATCTCCCGGATCAATCAATCCGAGAGTTCGACCCGAGCAGAGCGCCGAAGCGATCGTCACCAGATGTTCGTAAGAGTTCCCCGCTGCGGTCAGTACGGCCAGCCCTTTATCAGTTGAATGCCTGTCAAAGCCATCACAGGTTTTGTCAATGTCTGAAAGGAATTCCGAAAATGATCTATTTACCCACACTCCGTTCGCATCCGGGCCCGAAAAGAAAACCTCATCAGATCGTATTTGCCTCAGGCGCTGAAAATTCTCGGTAAACGTCGGCTTAATGTGAGTGAAATGATTTTCCGGGGGTTCTGGACGCATTTGGATGCCTCGGTTGATTATAGAAAATCTTGGGCCAGTACTGTTAGTGAAATCGATCTCATTGCTTGAATCGTGGAATCGCTTTTTTTGGATTCCTGCCTCAAAATGGAGGCGTGGGCCGATTGTTCATAAAGAAAAATTCTTTGCAAGAGGCGTGGAGCCCGGCTTGGCTGTGCCAACGAGGCAACAATGTGGTGCTGGCCCTGCAGGGCAGGGTCGCGGAGCTGTTCTTGGCGGCTCCATTTTTCCGTTTGGCACTGTTTCTTTTTTTGGTTTTAGAAGGAATGAGTTTGCTTTTTTTTCGAACGGAATTGGCCGTGTGGGCTCGTGGCTACTCGCACCAGTTGGGGTGGGCCTTGGGACCATTACTGACGGGAATCCCCGTTCTGGGTGTGCTTTTTATTGCTGCCCCAATAAGATACTTTTTGCCCTCCCTATTCAGGGTTCCGTTGGCAGTCGTCGTGTACTCACTTTCTTTTTTTCTTATAGCGAGAAATGGTGCAGGGGCGGGCCAATGGAAGATTGTCGTGCTTTGCTATCTTGCGCCGTTAGTCGTCCCTCCGGTTGCATTATTAGCATTCAGGAATAGCAGTTCCCGCTCGAAAGTGTGTGTGTTGATTGGGGCGGTTGTTGGGGTAATTGCCGTATGGGTATGGGCTCTTTTATACTTCTACGCTGGAGAGAATATTGGCCTGAGCGGTAGCACAGCCCCGTTTCGTTTTATAGGGCCCAAGATTTCTCATGGCCTGATGCTCTACAGTCTTTTCACGTTGTTATTGGGAATACGGGCAGGCTTGAGCAGCACTTCATCAATCTTGAAATTCCTATTTCAGCCCGGGCATTTTTTTGGCCCATTTCCGGTGGTGCCGCTCAAAGAAGAGGGGAAGGAAGATATTAAGGTCGTGGTCGCGGGGCTTTATGATCTTCACTTGGCCGCATCGTTCCTCGTGGTTCTTTACTGGATTTCCCGGTGGTGCGATTCGATTTTGGCAGAAATGCCAATGGGGTGGGCTGGTTGGGGGCTTGCGGGAGTGGAGCGTTACCTCCAGTACTATTTTGGAAGTTGCGTGATTCTGTATTGTGCTTCAGGTTCTTTGCGACTGATGGGGCTGGCCATCCACGATCCGGAGGATTGGCCGCTGTTTGCTGCCTCGCCTGTAGATCGGTGGAGGCGCTGGACGGTCTACCAATATCAGTGGCTCATTGCCTTTGTGTTTTTGCCGATTCAGAGAAGAGTCGGAGGGGTTTTTCTGCCCATTTTGGGATCATTTTTATTCTCTTTTGTGTCCCACGTAGACTTCGATCTACTCTACTTTTTCTTATATCTGGCAGGAAAGCTGCCTGTGCTTCCGATCGAGATCAGTGTTGTTCTAAAATCAAAACTCCTCTTTTTCTCTCTGCATGGTTTGGCTGTATACTTGTTTCTGAAGATTCCCTCGCTGGCCATGAACGAGGAAAAGCGTTCTGGCTGGATGGGGGTTGTGGGTGTCTTTCTCTTGATGAGCTTGATACATTTAACGACTGTATTTAGGGCCTCTGATTTCTCGATGTATTTCTTGGGCTTTTGATGGGCCGAAAAGACAGTAGAGGATAGTTACAAAACCGGGAGTGCTGGGCATGGAAATTTTCTCAATAAAGCACGGTATTTTGGCCGATCTCAGTGGCGACATTTTCACTTCTAATCTGTACGGGCACACAGATGGCGAATCAAACCTTGGTGACCGCTCCACTCATTCCTTTGGAATTGTGCTTTCGGGAAGTGTTGACGTGAAAACCGAACAGGGAGACTGTTTCTCACTTTCAAATGAAATGTACTTCTCATTAGCAGGGGCGATTGAGGTCCGAGGCAAGGGGAACTGTTTGGTGGCACAGAAAATAGGTTATCGGGGCCTGAACAGTTGGGGGGGGCCGTTAGAGAAGATGGGGCGCCTTTGCTATATCGATAACTGCATGACAACCCTTCTGGTCTCTCCGGCTAGATTTGGCGACCCTTGCCTGAATCTGCTCACCTTTCCGGGGAAAACGACACAGACGCTTCATATACACCCTAGCCTGCGTTTTGGGGTGGTTGTTAGTGGAAGTGGGAGTTCAGTTTTAGGTGATGGATCAAAGCATAAATTGGAGCCTGGGTCTGCCTTTTATATTCCAAGGGGAGTTCCACATTGTTTTCATTCCAGCGCTGAGGGGTTGAGGATTCTAGCTTATCATCCGGACTCGGACTTTGGTCCGACGGATAAATCAAATCCGATGCTGAACCGAACCTATGTCCACTATTGATCAGCTGTCGGAGTTGGCTCCTGGAATTCTTCGAGAGCTACCTTTGAATCAGCAGTTAGATAGCTTGCAATTCGCCGAATTTGTTACTCTGGTGGAGGGCAGGTGTCATGTAAAGTTCACCTCGATGGAACTAGCCAGGCTTCCCTGGTTGAATCTTTTAGAGTTGGAGGCCCTCATCTCAAATAGGCCTGCGGACTGAGTTTCCGTAGCATTCCTATTTTTTCAGGTTTCCCAGGCCTCTTATCCAGGGCTTGAGCGCATCAGCAAGGCCTTCCGCCATTAGATCTGTGGCGAGCGGGGAGAGATGAGTGCTTCCCATGAACATCTTGTCAAACTCGTATTTTGGATGTTCGCGAAGATCCAAGTGAACGATATTCTCTGGGCGTTTCGAATCTTCCAGGATTTTTCGATAGTAAGCGAGTCGGCTGCCGGAAAACATTTTCGCGGCGAAGAAGTAATAAAGATCATTATTAAGAATATAGAAGCTAGGGCCAATCTTGTTATTTTCATTCTTCGGGTCAATCCAGGTTCCATCGCTATTCGTGTCATAGAGTTCGCGAACCACGACAAGAAAAATCGGCGACTTTCCGTCAGGTTCTTTTTTTGTCATGACTTTTTCTACTTCTTTAAGTGCGGAAAGCGCTCCATCGGCCAGGCTATCAGCAGTATGAAAGAATCTCGCGTCTGCCAACGAAGTCAAAAATCCAAGATAGTGAAATACCTGTGTTAGGTATGTTTTTTGATAAACAAAGCTTAGCAATGGCTGCGGAAGTAATCCGACTGGGCTTTTCCCAAGATAGTGCTTCTGGAAGTACGAATTCATGGGGTCGGATCCTGTCGCGTAATAAACCACGATGTCAGGATCAATATTTTTTCTGATGGCTGCAGCTTTTTTTAGATCCATCACTGGGGAGTTCGAAAACATACCTCCGTTGATAAAATTGGCCTGCAGGCCGGCCTTGGATAGATTTTCCTTGAGTTTAAAGATTATCGAATCTTGGTAAGCTCCGCCAAAGCCCAAGGATTCGCAGGTTCCCATGAGTAAAATTCGGGGACCGTTGTCGGGCTTTTGGCTTTCGCCTTCAAGTTTCCGGTGGCCATTCTTATCGTATGAATAGAAAAACTCTCCATATCCAACCAAGCGCAGCCTCTCGCTACAGTTGGGAATAAACTCTTTTAATCCATCATGAACTCGGAGGCACTTCATCGGAGGAAACATCCGTTCGCTGGAGATCATGTATTGAAAGAAAAAGTTCATTACGATCACGACCAGAAAGAACGCCAAGATTATGCTGGCAAAAGTGACCGCCATTATTTTCGCGATTTTCATAGATACTCTTTACGCTAGCATATGCCCAACGGGTAGGCACAACTAGGTTGATGTAACAGCCTTTTGATGGGTGAACCTCGGCTGAACTTATGGAAAGTTACCGTGTGAAGGAGAGATTACTTAACGCTTAAGGGTGTCTATGTGATGCCGATAGGCATTTATGAGGCGTTTCTGGAAGAAGATAAAAATTGTTTTATTTCGGTCCACTCGTCTTTGGATCTCAGCCTGAGCGGGCTTAATCAAGCCCTCTGCATTTTTGGTTTAAGGCGGCAAACTCACCTTCGCTGGTTGTACTAAGCGGATTGCTGCACTCGGGGAGCGCGCTCTCTTGGTAAAAGCCTAATCTAGTCGCAGTGGAAGGTAGTTGGTAGGCCCTCTTGACCAGTTCAGGGCAGGCTTTTGCCACAATTAATACAGCCCAGGCTCCGATTACCCAGCTGATCTTAAATCTAGGGAACTTTTTCTTGATTTGATTGGCGGCAGCATTTCCTACGGCATGAAGGGCTATGAAGTAGATGAAAAGGTACAGGGGGATCAAATAGATATATTGCCTCGAAGCCAGAAGAAACCCTTTGTACCAGCAAGCCGCCATTAGCGCGAGCGTAAGGGCGAGCAGGCAAGCAAGATAAAGAACCAATGACCGAATCTTTGGAGATTTTCGCCAAGCCCACAATTGGAGGCATCCGATAAAGAAAACCGGAAAGAACACAAAACCATTTCGAGCATGAAATGATTTAAAAGCCACTTCTTTCATCGAGGAAAGATAGGCGGCGAATCCGCCCATACCATAGCCCCACTTATTTGAGTCGAGCATATAATAGACACTGCATGATAGGGCAGGCAGGATCCAGGGTATAACTTTTAAATTTCTATGTATCCACTGCAGGGCCACGAAACTAATAATAAGTTGGAAAATTCCAGGACTCGCTGTGAGACACAAAAGCAACGAGCAAGATGCGTAACCTAATTTTAAGCGCCTGGATGCCCAGCCTTCCTGGAGCACTTCAAGTGTGAGTAGAAAATGCCCCGTGCTGAATAGCAGCCAAAGAGAGTAGGGTCTGGCTTCGATGGCATAGTATTCTGCGAATTGTACTTTATAAAAGAAAAGAGCAAATGCCGTTGAGATCAGCAAACGAATCGGGAAATAGGAATAATCAGGGAAACGTTTCAGGATGTGTACTGAATAGAGGAAAATCAAGGCTCCGCTAAGCGAGAAAGACAAAATGGGCGTAAGCCGGAAAAGCAAAAAAAGATTCCACCATCTCTGGGGCGAGGGCATCCAGGGGACTATAATCAATTTATCTAATGCGTAATAAAGTGGATGAAGGCTTCCCTGTGAATTAGGGCCTTTGAGAAAGAGGGTTATCCAATCCGGCTCAAACATACCGACGATCACGCCGAAATACTCGTCGAGCCATAAGGGGCGCAGTGCGGCAGCTTCAAGCAATGATGTGAAGCTCAATACGACCAATACAAGTGCCAGAATGTAGGTTGAGAAGAGTTGGAAGAAGCGGCTGGTATGCATCGTGCCCTGAAATTAGCACGATAGGAAAGCTAAGGAAAAAGCTTCATTTGCTCTTGGTAGTTTTTAGGCAACGGGCAGCAAGAAGCAAAAGCTGGGGCCTTTTTCAGGTCGCGGCTCGTACCAAATGGAGCCTGAATGTGCCTTTATGATGCCTTGGCAGATGTATAGGCCCAAACCGCTACCTAAGTGGGCCGTATGCTTTTCCTGCCAGTTTCGCTTGAAGAGGTTGGGTACCTGTTCGGCCGGGATGTCCGGGCCGGTATTGGAAATCCGGAAAAGTTCGTGGCCGGAATCTATCATGTCCAGGGCAATTTCGATGGCGCCTCCGTCTGGAGTGAACTTCAGAGAGTTGGTAACTAGATTGGAAATAACACGGATCAGACGGTTACGGTCGCCATTTATAGGCGGGAGCTTCCGCGGTGGAATTTTTACTTCGAACCGAATCGACTTTTGGCTGGCCTGGTGAAGGTACTCATTAACAACCGAGTTGGTAAGGCTGCAAAGGTCGAGGGGCTCAGTAGAAAGTGCGAGATTGTCTGAGTCAACTTTCGCACTTTCCAGAAGATCTTGAATCAACTGTTCCATGCGTTTCAGGGCAGAAACGGATCTTCGTAGCTTTCCTTCAATATCCACATCTCGATTGTCTTCAATGCCCTTGAGTATCACTTGAGACTGCAGCAAAAGCATGGCGATCGGCTGACGAAGATCATGGGCGATAACCGCCAAGGCATCCTCGCGAGATTTAACGGCTCCGTCGGCTAGTCGCTTGGTGTCAAGGGCGTCTTTGGTTGCTTTTTGTAGCAACCCAACGATGAAAAGAGTGGCGTTGATAATAAATAGGGTGAGTACAAAAAAAGCGATTGCCGCCGGAGATCCGTAACTGTGCCCAAGAGGGCGAATGTAATTAAAGTCTACGGATAGTGCTGCCAGTACGCCAGCAAGGTAGCCGGGCCCTCTTCCGAGAAACACCGCTACGAGAAATACGGCGAAAATATGAAAGATGGTGAACAGGGCAACTGATTCATTGGGCAAATATATTGCGGAAATAAATATCGAAGTAACAGCGCCTAGAGCGATTGCATAGCAACCTATGCCTGAACTAGGGCTGGCAGCCGTGACAACTATGCGATTGAGTAGTCTTACGCCGAGGTTCATTTGTGGGAAGAAGAGATACCACGCAATCAGTGAGATTGAAGAGATACCTTTTTAATTTTTCATTGGGGGCGAATCGCCCTTACGTGGAAATTTGCCGGGATCAAGACTGATCATTCCTGGCCTCAGTCAGGATTCACTATAGGGGGCTATATTAATAAAAATATATAACGCATTTTGTAGCCATTATCAGCCAATTTCCAGGTGGTTCTTTGCAGATGCTCGACCCTGTCGACGAATTTAGAATCTTGTGGCGCGGGGCGGCCAAGTGTCGTGGGAGGCCAATGCTTTCTAAAGGGACGAAAGTTTCTCTTTACTCCCGACTATCCAAAGAAGGTCTCCCGTCCTGAGCAGAAGAGAAGAATCCGGATTTAGAATTCTTTCTCCCATTCTCTCCACTCCTACCACTAATCCATCAGTCTGCTCCCGTAGCCCCGACTCACGAATGGTTTTATTAACAAAGGGCATATCATTCCGAATGGCTATTTGCTGTAGCACATAGGGCGGGGCTTCTTCCTTCAGGTCTTCGCGTTCGCTCGGAAGAAGTAGGTTGCTAAAGCGGTCAATTTGTTCATCGGTTCCAATAATGGCAAGTTTGTCTCCAGGAAAGATAACTGCCTGCCGGCCCGGAGCTGCGATAGTTCGGCGGCCTCGGCTAATGGAAGCGATAGACACGCCAAATCGCTCTCGTACTCGAAGCTCTTCTAACGATCTTCCGACCAATTCAGAATCCGAATGCACCACCTGGATTGTGATGTGTGCGTCCCAGGGGGCCAGATCCGGAAGTGCCTTTTCTTCGCCATTCTCGCCAAGGTTCTCCCGAACTCTGCGTTCCAACCAGCTGTAAGCTCGATTGAGGTGGCGGGAAAGAGCAAAGAGAAAAAGTAGAGAGAGTGCTATGGTAACTGCCGCAGCTTCAATTGGGTCTATAAACTGGGATGCAAGAATCCCAAAAAGCAATAGGGAAAATCCCAGTCTCCCCAGTTCCAGGCCCAAGACAGCTCGGTGAATTTCTTTGGACTTCCAAATCTTCGTAAAGTTTTGCTGAATTGGGCGAGTTAGCAAAAGGGCCCAGAAAAAGGGGGCAGAACAAATGGAAGCAGTCGCAAGGCATGCCCACCGGACTACATCCTGGTTGCTGATATAGGTGGAAAGCAGTTCCGGAAGAAATCGGGAAACGGAAAAAAACACCGCACTGATCAATACACTATTTGCCAGTAGCCTCGCACCGAAAGCACCTAGTGCTTTCCGCCATTCTTTATCTCCTGACATGTGCTGAGACGATGTTGAATAACCTTCCAGCCCCCGAAGTATTTTTTCTGGAATGAGATTTCTGGCGGCCGAATAGAGGCTATCGGAAGACCGAATCAAGTATGGTGTTGCGAATGTTGTGATTACGGAAACTCCCACGGCCACCGGATAGAGAAAATCGCTGGTTACCTTTAATGTGAGACCAAGGCTGGCGATAATAAACGAAAATTCACCGATTTGAGCAAGGCTCATGCCGGCCTGCATGGAATGCCGCAGGCTACGGCCCGATAGTAGCGCGCCAACTATGGTAGTAAAAAATTTACCGAAGATAGTTACGAGAGTTAGAAGCGCTATCGGCAAGGCATGCTGAACAAGTGCCTTGGGCTCAATCAGCATTCCTACGGACACAAAAAACACCGCTCCAAAGAGGTCTTTTACCGGTTTCAGCAGATGCTCAATTCTATTTGCCTCAGTAGTTTCCGCGAGCACCGATCCCATTATGAAGGCGCCGAGTGCAGGAGAAAATCCGGCATGGGTGTTCATTACAACCATCAAGAAACATAGGCCAAGGGAGAAAACGAGAAGTGTTTCATCGTTTAAGTGCTTTCTCACCTTTCGGAAGAAGGATGGGAGGAGAAAAATCCCGGCGAGAAAGAATAAAACCACAAAAAACACCAGGCGAAAGCTGGAGGTAACAAGCTCAAGCCCGCTAAAGTGATTTTTCACCGCTACAGTGGAGAGTAATACTAGCAACAGAATTGCAAAGAGATCTTCAACAATCAGAATGCCAAATACCAAACTGGCGAAACCACGACTTTTTACTCCTAGTTCATCGAATGCCCGGATGATGATCGTCGTCGAAGAAATTGCTAGAACGCCCCCGAGGAAAAGGCTGTCCAGGGAGCTCCAGCCAAAGGCTCTGCCACACAAGTAGCCCAAGAAGGTCATGCCTAACACTTCTACTGTGGCGGTAATGGAAGCCGAACCGCCAACCTTTGCTAATTTTTTAAAGCTGAATTCCAATCCCAGTGCAAATAGGAGAAAAATCACTCCTATTTCAGCCCATATCTGTACGCCCTTTACGTCGACTACTGTGGGGAGAAGGGGAACATTAGGTCCGATCAGGAACCCTGAGATAATGTAACCGAGAACCACGGGCTGCCTAAGATGGCGGAAGAGCAGGGTTACGATACCCGCAGCCATGAGGATTAATCCAAGGTCGCGAATTAGCTCGGGAAGATGAACCATCTTTCATTTCTACAGGACCGTGGCTTTATCTGCAAACTGAGGTAGGCTCGCGAGGATGAGTGAGGGCCCTTCCAAAATCAGATTTTTGCTACTGGGCGGTTTTTTTCCCATCTTGGCTTTTGCAGTAGTGGAGCAATTCTGGGGTACCTTGGGAGGAGTACTGGCTGGATTGGTGTTTGGTGTTGGCGAAGTGCTTTTTGAAATGAGAAAGACGGGAAAAGTTCAAGGCATAACACTTGTTTCCAGTGGGCTTGTAGTATTTCTTGGCGCTCTTTCCTTATGGGAAAATGATGGGCTATTTTTCAAGCTTCAGCCCACCGTGGTTCTGCTGTTGTTTGGAGGGACGTTTGTTCTCACCGGTTTGTTGAGACGGCCTCTTCTGGTTGCGCTGGCAAAAAAACAGAATAGAACGCTCTCCCCGTTTCTTATGCAGCGATTTCGGAAAATGAATTCTCGAATGGGGTTTTTGCTGATTGGAATCGGTGTTTTGAATGCGTGGGCCGCTGTTAAGCTTTCAACGTCCTCATGGGCGCTATTGAAAACAGTCGGTGTGCCGATGATTTTTGGGCTCTACTTGCTAGGAGAACTCTTATCGATTCGTTGGAGCCGCCCACCCAATACCTAGATCGAAAATGGGGGTACGCTTCAGCGGCAGATGGGCGAAAACAGTTCTATTAACTGAATATAAGCCTCAGTTTCCATGGATTCAGTCATGGATAGATCGAGAAAGATGGGCTTTTTAGATCTTTCGGCTTTGAATTTCACGTTGAGAACAACTCTAAAATGGCGAATCAGATTCGAGCCATTACGTTGCTCAACAGAACTACTGATGAAAGCCGGTTCAATGTTATCGGCCCCTCTAAGATCACAGCGCGCAAATACGATATGATTCAAGAATTCCTGCGCAGAAAGCGGAAGATTGGAGTTTGACGAGTAATCGATGGTCCCCCGTTCTACTCCGTTACCCGCACGTGATCCTGCTGGAAGTAGAAGCAAAAGAATGAAGGCTGATAAGATTTTGCCAATTTTCATCCAGGTCTCCGAAAAAGTGCGGGCGGACAGTCCGAAATTTCAATCTGGGGAAAGAGGGGGGTTCGGAAAGTCCGCCCAGGCAAATCGCCCGCGGGGCTCTGCTGACGGCTGGTAAGGGCGGGGGGCGCCCGATTTCCGCCAGCAGGTGCCTCACGGACTAAAAGGAAAAATCAGGGTATTTGAAATCTATTTTCTCCGGGCTGGAGCAAATGTTCGGATCAGCTTCTAGCAAGGTGGCAGGAGCCTCACAAGTTTAAGAAAAGTAGAAATTATACCGAAAGTAGAGCATGACCCCTTTTGCTCAGGAACTCCGGGAGTGCAGAGAATCTCTTGGCTATCGCACGGCCAGCTCGTTCTTCGAGTGGTTAAAGACCAAGGGAATTAGCTTTAAATATTCATATTATATGCGCCTGGAAAAGGATGGCCTGCCGTCCGAAAAAATAGTGAAGGAGCTTACGTCTTCTCTAAAAAAAGACGCGGCCGAACGGCTAGTTCTGGCTTATTGCCGAAGCCTGTTTCCGCGTCAGGAATATTTATTTACGGGGCGCCAAGAAACCTCAGGCAAAACCGACCTAAACAGTTCGAATCGAGAGAGTGCCTCGACTACGCCTGAAGGGCAAAAGGAGCTTACTCCTCGGCAGGTGGCAGCACTTGCCGGGGGCGAGGTAATTTATCATCTTTTTCTGCTTAGTACTTTAGCCAGAAGGCCCATTCGAAACTCGGAGGTGGAAAAGTGGTACTCATCAAAAGTTCTTTCTGCTGCGTTACGTGTCCTTTCCGAGAGTGGCCTTGTTCTCGCGGGAAAAGGCTATTTCGAACATACCGCTGTTGAGTTGCGCTTTCCCGACGCGTACTCGTCGGAGCTGGCCGAAGCATATTCTAAATTTGATCTTTGGGACGAAAGCTTTGGAAGAAAGGTTGGTTTGGAGCAAATGGTGAACAAGATGCTGGTGAGGCGGGTATCCGGTCGTTATCTCCTTTTGGTCCGAAAACAGCTGGAACTTCTTTTCGATCTTACTAAGACTTCTGATGAGCTGGACTCCCGGTATAACGAGAATGTACTCCAGCTTAAGGTTAGCCTTAGGCAGGGACGCCTGCCCGGATAAGTCTTTACCAGTAGGCAGGGACGCGATATCTCCTACTTCATGCTGAAACGGATTTTTTTTGATTTCGGAGGCTGCCTGGACGCTCCGGGAATCCATACTCGGATCATTTTTTGGGATGCGTTTAAAGATGTGGGCTTGGTTGACGACGCTCGTAGAGCGGAATTCCAGGATGCCTATAGTGACGCCGACCTCAGGATGATGAGGACCGGAGAGGCGAAGGGTCTTTCTCTGGCTGAATTCAATCGACATCAGGCATCGTTGATATCCAGTTTTTTGAAAATGGACCGGCTGCGCTCAGATAAAGCAGCTGATGAAATTACGGTTCGAATGAGACGTTATTTATCTCATAGCCGCAGGGCGCTTACTGAGTTCAAGAACTACCGCTTATCAGTTATTTCGAATTTTACCGGCAATCTGAAGCTGATTATGGAGGAGTCGGATTTGGCTGCTTTTTTCGATTCCGTAACAGAGAGTTTTTATGTGGGTGCATCGAAACCGGATCCGAGAATATTTCAGGCTGCGCTTTCGCTGCATAAAGAGACTCCAGAAGAGTGTTTGTATATCGGAGATAATCCGAAAAATGACATTATTCCTTCCAAGGCTCTTGGAATGCAGGCCGCGCTGATTCATGCGCCGGGAATGAAAATAGACTGCGGAGCCGACTATTATGTCGAGGATCTCGAGTCTTTGCTTTCCATGATCCAAAGTAGGTAGCCAACCCCCATCCATAAGATCTCGACCAATCTGTACATTACGGCGCCAGATACTGCGGCGGCTGGGCTGATGTGGAAGGCATATTCAGCAAGAAGTACGATCCCGCCTTCACGGCTTCCGACCTGATAGGGAATGAAGAAGAAGACGTTGTCGAGAAGAGCTCGGCCCACATCCAATATTGCGCTTTCCCAAATTCCCACCGGGGTATTCAGGGCAAGGAATGCCACATAAAAGGTCAAGCCCTCTATGAATCGAGCTGCTACTTCCAGTAATACCGAAAACCAAAATCTGGCCGGATGTTTATTAGAGAAGATTCTAATCTTTGAAAAAGACCAGCGAAGCCAGAATCCGGCCACTACCAATTTGTTCCTATGAGCGGTTTTCCCCCGACCGCGGACCCAATGAGGCAAATAGAAAAGAGCAATCGCCAGCAAAGGGGAAATTACAGTTAACGCCAACAAGCCTGTTCTAAGATCCTCTCGAAGAGGAAAAAAAATCAGGAGAGCAATGGCACCGAAAAAGAACGCAAGCAAAGTGCCCATTACGTGGACGATGTTGTAAAGAACCATGGACTTGGCCGCGCTCTTGGGATTCATCCATCGCCTGAGCATCATCAAGCGAACCGGCTCTCCCAGCACTTTTACGAAGGGGCTGAGGTTGTTCCAGGCCACACTTATGATCGAAAGGCGAAAAAGAATTCCAAAATGACGGGATTTGAATTCAGGGGTAATCAATTGCCAAGCCAGAGCATAGCAAATAACAACCGGAGCCCAGGAGAGGGCAAGTGGCAAGCTCCACCAACCCAGGGTTAGAATGTTTTCCAGTAACTGAGTGAAGCCATAATTTCCAAGGACAAGGATGAAGCAGCACACGCCTGCAAGCCCGAATGCCGACTTCCATACATTGCCCCAGTTCACGCAAGTCCTTTCTCCCGGAGTGCCGCATCCAGGCGTATGTCGGACCGATTTTGAAAGAAGCGAAGCACAATCAGTAAAACAGGAAGAAGCAAGATGTCGATCAGGATGAGATAGAGATCGAACCTGCGCATAAATACGAAAACCAGAATCGTAATAGTATGGAAGTTCGGCCCCATCAACGCCCACCAAGGCAGCATCTTCAGGTTATGTTCGCGGTAGATTGACTTGAAGTGTTCTCCATCTGGGCCCGTTAGAAGACCTCTCCACCGCAATCTCTGCGCCTGGGTTCTAGGACTGAGTTTATTTTGCTGCCAAATCCAGGTTAATCGGCTTTTCAGCATGAAGCGCGTAAGGCCTGTTGCCGAAGCTACTTCAGCCCGGGCTTCTTCATCACTGGGGTTCCAATAGTCTCCATCGACTTTTCCATATCCAAATAAAAGGTACTCACGGTTGAAGTAGTCAAGGGCCGAACTTTCAAGGGAGTGAAGTGCGCCGGCAATGACGGCAACAATCCAGATCCATGGGCCCCAAGCCGGCTGGAGCGCGAGAGTGCAGCCTATATAGACCGCCCCGAAAACTATATTGTCGCAAATGCCGTCCAAGATCAGGCCGAACTTTGATCCTTTTCCTCCACCCATTCTGGCCAGCTGCCCATCCGAGCTATCGAAGATTCCTGCAAATATAAGAAGAAAAGAGGCTAGGACCAGGGAGGGGGTGGATTCAGTTTGAAAAAAAAGTGGCCCCGACGCCAGGCCCAAAAGCGCGCCGGTGACGGTGAGGTGATCGGGGGTGAGGCGTAATGCCTTTGCCAGCTTGGCAATCAGAAAGCCGATAGGACGATAGAAATAGAGGTCGAGCTTTTCCTCCGTATCGGGGCTTTTGATCGATCGCCAGTACTCTTCGCGCCAGCTCATGAGAATTAAACGTGCGCCGGGGTAGGGGTTGCGCTTTCATTTGTATGAAGGCGGGAAGACAACCATTCTGCGGCCAACGCTCCCACGGCTCTGGCAGCTTCTTCCCTGCAGATCCGGAAAGACGGCCAGTCGTTAAGATCGATGAAGTGAAAGATTCCCTTTGCGTCTAGAATCGCGTCACCACCGAATACTTTTAATCCTAGTGCGCTGGCTGCCAGGAACGCGTTTTTTTCGAGAATTGCCAAATCGGGTGCTGTGGAGGACTTCAGGAAGTCGCGCACTTTTATTGCACGGAAAAATTTTCCCTGAACTCCATAGAATTTGTATATATCTCCATGAATGTGCTGTTGCAGAATTACTTCGGTGACCCCGCGTGCTTGGAAGCGGCCAAGCTTCAAAGAAACCTCAGCCTTTCCTTCTGCGAGGGTCACGTCTTCGTCGGCAATCGCGTGAAAATCTGAGCGCTTAAGCCAATAGCTTCCCCCCTCCTCGAGGGAAGGTTTACCATTTAAGGTATTAATAAGTTGGTATGGCACATATCCTATCGCCAGGCCGGAAAGAATCTGACTCATGGTTTTGCGGTAGCAATTGCGGATCGAAGCCGTCGAATTCCATACCTCTGAACTTGGCAGGTTGCGGTCCAATGCCGTCAGGCTGGATTCCTCCTGAGCCATGGTAAGTACGAGATCGTACATGCCGCTTGCGGACGAGATCTCAGATTCCTCCAGCATCTCTATTTTGAGTGCGCTGGAGAAATGCCTTTCCAGCTGGGAGATCGATTCCTCCAAGATGAGTCGGTCTACCTCGATGGCGTTATTTGAAAATTTCGGATTCCTATAAATGCCTAGAATTGTTGGCTTTTTCAAGAGACGTCCCTCAGTCGCCGCGCAGAAAATCGGCTGCCTTTGCTAAGTCAGACGGATGGTCTACATCAATAGTCTTATCCACGACAAATGTTTTAATCGAAGCTCCGTTTTCCGCCAGGCCACTCAAGAAGTTTCTCATCTTGTGAGTGCCACTATTTACCATTTCAGCAGCAGTTTTCATGGCTTGTGGAGACAGGAAATACATTCCCGAGGTGATGACGGGGCTGGGTTCGGGGCCAAATCCGGTGGCCATGTTGCTTCCATCAGTTTTCACATATAGAGGCTTTTCGTCGTCGATATAACGGGTTGCCAGCACGGCGTTTTCAGCGGGCCCCAATTGCGAGCAGAATTTCATGAATCGATCAAAATCCGCCGGGAGCATGATTGTGTCTGCCATGGAGAATAGTGTCGGCCCTGCCTTGGGCCAAGACAGGATAAGCTCGTTTAAGGTGTGTAGCGAACTTTCTGTGTCTACGAAATAGTATTCCACTCCTGGCAATCGAGGTAGCTCGGCCCTCATTTCATTATCCATCAGCTCGGCCCGTAAGGCGCAATGAATGTCATTCGCTCCGGCCCGGATGAAGCGGCCCAAAAGTGCACCGATTAAAGTTTCTCCGCCCACCTTGGCGAGCGGTTTCGATCTGGTTTGCTCTCGAAGCCGGGATCCCAGGCCCGCCCCCAAAACTCCAATACGAAAGTTTATAGACATTGGGGGCAAGCTAACAAATTAATGTGACAAAAGAAATTCCGCGGATGAATAAACCAGGAAATCAAAGTGCGGTGACGGCGGGATTGAGCACGATCACGCCATGATCGGATTCTCCGCTAGGGAGCCGACGAGAATAGGCGGCTGCCATGGAGCCATTGTCCAAATTTGTTACGATGAATTGAAAATCTCTCTCCGGGTCCATTCTCGATACATAGGCGAAACGGGGGCTGCCTTCGGTTGAAATGGTTTGCGGCTCAATCGAATAAACAGCTTGAATTCTTGGACTATGAGAAGCTTTGAAAACCAAACGATAAGCAATACGCTCTTTGGCAATCAGAGGCACCAGCGACTTGTGGCCGATTAGAGCATCCTGAATTTGGAGGTCGTGGCGAGACATCTCCATGCTTACCAGAACCGGTAGTCCGTCGAGCTCGGTTTCGCCGGAGTATACGGTCTCCCATTTTTGGGTATCTATTCGGACGCTACCCAGTGAGTTGCCGGCCTGGGCCACTATCGAGTGGGTGAGAATGAACGCAAAGGTGATGAATCGAAACATGGGAAATCCGATCTGATAAAGAAAATGAGTTCTGCAAAATTGATGTTGCTGGCCTGTTTTGCACAGAGGATGCCAGAAGTTCTCAGGATTCCGGAAAAACGAGCTGAAGCAATTTATTCGCAAGGTGCTGGATTTTTTGGGAAATTTAGAGTGACGGAGATTTGAACGTAAAAAGGGGGGCTTTTGGTTCCAGATTGGCGCTTTCCGCCAAAAACCTTAAAGAGAATCGGATCCATTATGGGCCCAGGCATAGGTGTGGCAGTGGTTTTTTGGGTTGCCTATATGGGGGTCCATCTTGCATCCCTTTCGGTGGTTACCGATTGGGTAAGCTTTGCTGTGGATGAAGGATATACTTCTAACGCAGCCAGGAGGATTCTGGCTGGTGAGCTGCCTTACATCGATTTCTTTTTCCTTTGGACACCCGGCACGGCTTTTTTTCACGCGTTACTTCAAAAGTTGGGAGCGGGCTGGCAGTGGGAGCGGGCGGCATCTCTCATTGCCTCAGCCGGAAGTTCAGTGCTGGTGCTTCGCATAGCGAGCGATTTTCTTTCCCAGCGAGATCGGGGTTTCCTCATTTGTCTTCTGATCATCTGGGGATTCGGCCTTTGGAATTTTCCATACTCCTCCTGGTACGCAGTATTCTGGGCGGTTCTGGCAATCTCTGCTCAGGGGCGTGCGCCGTTTTTGGCCGGCCTGTTGTTCGCGATGAGTTTTTGGTTCAAGCAAAATATCGGAATTCTCTCTCTGTCAGGAGCGGTATTCTGGTGGTTTATGCCTGTTTTCCATGGGGCGTCTCCAAAGCTGGCAGCGAAACCAATCATTCGGCTTGTGGCCGGCTTTTCGACGGTATTTACGATTCCGTTCCTGCTTTTCTACTTCGTTGGAGGTGGAAACGCGCTGTGGATGGCCTTTCGGCAGATTTTTCTTTTTCCGATCAGCTATCCGTCGTTAATGGGTACCCTGCCGGAGGGGCGGATTTTCGCTGCGCCACTTACTTTGCTTGGGCTTTGGTTGGTCAGTTTCCCGTTGTTGCGTGGGACGGCTTCCGTTTCCAACAAAAGTAGCCTCAGGCTGCTGCAGTTTTCCTTGATTATGTACGCTCTGGTACAGGCCGGAAGGAATCCAAAAGAGTTTTTGACTGGAAGTTTGATCTTGCTGGCCTTCATTGCGTGGCCTTTTTCCTTCGCAATGGAGCTCTATTGCAGTGATCGTACTGCCTTAAGAAGGTTCCTGGCAGTGTGGCTTCCAGGATTAGGGATTTTTCTTCAGGTTTTGCCGCGATTGGATTTTCAGCATTTTTTGTTCGTACTTCCTTTGTCGCTCTTTATGTTGATTCGAGGAATTGGCTTGCTTCCAATACGGTACCCGTTTCTGCAGGGATTATGGGTGCGTGCTCCGGTACTATTGCTTCTTATCGGGGGGCTCTATTTTCAGCTTCAGCTAGTAAAGGTTTCGTTTGATGGCATCAAGGATGGGCTGGGCTTTCATTCGTCCGGTAAGGTGTTGGCGTTGAATGAGGAGGCCGCAGCGGTAATTCGGTTCCTTCGTGCGGAAGGGCTGAGTTCCGGCGGCCCTTTGCTGGTTTTGCCTAATGCTACCTCTTTCTATCAGTGGAGCGGGTTTCGGAATCCAACGCCGCATCAGCAGTTTTTCCCCGGGTATGTGGAGGCTTATGGGGCTGAGCAGTCCGATGTACTTGCCGGATATCGTGAAAAAGGAGGCTATTTTCTTTTGGTTCAAGAGCGCAGTGGCCTGGCATCATCGGTTCCAGTGATTGCCTCGGAGATCGAAAGAGATTACACGGCCCTTAAGATGTTTCCGGAATACTTCACGGTTTATGTTCCGAAAGGCCACTCGCGCAGTCAAAAAAAGCATGCTAATTAGCTGACAATGCCATCTAAAACAGAGCGATCTGGCGGTAGTGAAAAAACAGAAAAATTTGAAGACACACTTGATCGTCTTCAGGGGCTGGTACGGGAACTTGAGAGTGGAGATTGCTCTCTGGAGGATTCTATCCGTAAGTTTGAGGAGGGAATGGCGCTAGCGCGCTCCTGTCAGGACAGGCTTAATCAAGCGGAGCAGAAAATCGAGGTGCTTTTGCGGGCCGACAAAAATGGAGTGCAGGTGGAATCTTTCAAGGAAGACGATAAAGGCTTTTGAACGTGGCGAAGCGCCTTGACCTTTTTTTGGTGGAATCAGGGCTTGCTAGTACTCGAACCAAAGCGCAGGAGTTGATTTCCACGGGTCTCGTGATCGTCGATGGCAGGCAGGAAACGAAAGCTGGGCGGAAGGTTGATCCTGGCTCTAGGGTGGAGCTTGTGGGCACCGAGCATCCCTATGTTTCTCGTGGCGGCCTGAAGCTGGAGGCGGCTCTAAGACTGTTTTCCATCAATCTGAAAGATCAAAGGGTATTGGATATCGGTCAAAGCACTGGTGGCTTCACCCAT
>CAZTCD010000073.1:0-19272 GCA_964612065.1 uncultured Bdellovibrionales bacterium
CGGGATCAGAGGAGAGCTGCTTCAGATCAGTATCAAAGGCGCGCGCACAGGGATTGCCCGATTCGACTTCCCGCCTTCCCGCCTCTTCCGCTTTCGATTCACTCTCCACTCCGGTGCGGAAATAGAGCAAGTGCACCGGGATCGAGCCGGCGAAGGCTTGGCTGGAGAGAAGCAGGCTGAGAAGGATTACAGCTTTCATATTACAGCTTCAAGCAGGCCATGGTACGGGCGAGCATGCCGGGCTCCGGAGGTTTTCCTTTGATGGCTTCGTCGCCAAAACTCAAAGGCGGGCTGCGAAGCATTCGGTCTACGGCTTTTTCCATCACGAGCTGCCGCCAATTGGGCTGCTTTCGGAGAGCAGGATTCTCCTGCAGCACCTTTGCCATCTGCAGATAAGCATCTCGAGCGGAATCGAACATCTCAGGCTTATCCGAGAAGGCAGCGATACGGGTTACACTAAGCCTCACATCGCTTGCATTGCCCCCCTGCTCCACCACCTTCGCGGCGTTCACGAGAGCTTTCTGGGTGGCATCATCCAGAACTCGGGTGCCTGATCTATCCGCGAGAATCTTGAGCTCGTCGGCCGCCACCTTGGCGATCTGGTCTGCACTGAGCAGAGCAGTATCATCCTTGGCTAGAGCCTTCACCTCAGCAGGGGAAGCCACTGAAGCCAGCTTGCGGCCCCCATTGGCCCCCTCATCCCTTTGGGCAATCTGCTGAGCTACTTCGGCTGCAACTTTTCGATCCAAAGACTGAGCCTCAGCAGTGGCCACCAGAACTGGTTTGTAATCGTCAGCATTGGTGCCAGTAACGCGCAGGAGGCTCTGGCGCAGATCGCTGATCCCTGCTTTAGTTTGCACCGCCGCGGCCAATCGCCCATCACTCACACCTGTGGCACGAACGAGAGCGCGCGACTTCTGGAGCGCGGCAAGCTCTGACTCCGCCCCTACCGCCAGGATTTTTTCAAATCCGGGCTTCTTCGAAAGCTCGTGGGCGAGGAAATCGTTTACTTTCAGCACCGTGGCCTCGTCCGCCGCACCCATCCACTCGTTCACGCCCTGGAACAGATCCAGGCGATCATCGCCCTTTACAATGCCTTTCATCGCGAATTTCTCGAAGCCTTTCTCTTCAGCTCTTGCCACCACACCGGCCTCTGCAAGTTTCGCCTTTAGAGCGGCGTTGTCGTAGGTGCCGAGCACCTCGATCAGCGCGTTCACGGTGGCATTGTCTTGCTGCTTCGCTTTAAGGGCGAGGGGCTTGGCATCAGAGATCACCTTCTCTTCTGCTCTCACAAGATCCAAGTTTGCTTTCAATGCCTTGTGAGCCGCTTCCATATCAGCAGCCTGGGCGGCCAGCTCAGGTTTAGCTTTCACCACTTTAAGCTCTTTCTCCATCTCCTGGGCTTCTTTGGCCAACCTGGTGGCTGTGCCCTTAAACGGATCATCTGCTGCTGTTACCCCTCTCGGTGGCGCAATCGCTCTTGCGAGTGCGGCCCCCTCAGGGCCAGCGCTTTCTATCGTTTTCCGGAGCATCACTTCCTGAGCCTCAAGAGAGGCACTGCTGGCCAGCTCTTTCTGATTGGGAATGGTGAGCTCGGGTGCGCAGAAGCTTCCCTTCGTAAAACACCGATCCACTTCGGGGGACGACCACCCTCGATCTTTTACGAGATTGTCTTTCTTGATCTTGCCTGAATGCAGATTCTGAAGATCCATGGCCATGCCCTTAGCTCGCTGAGGATCACCTCCTGCAAGTGAAGCGGCCAGTTCATCGATCATCACAACCCGGGTTTCCTGAGCTTGCCTGAAATTATCCAATCTCTGCCTGTCAATATAGGATCGATTAAGCGAAGCCTCGGGGCCGGAAACAATCTCGCGCGGATTTTTTCCACTGAGCAGATGGCTCTGAGATGCCACAGCTTGATCGCCGATCGCTGCAAGAATAGCATTTTTGCGAATCTGGGCGGCCTTCTTAGGATCAACTTTACGATCGGCTTCTCCCACGCTCACCACTGCCGTGATTGCCTGCTTTCGGCGCACATCTGCGAGTTGTTCCTTCAGTTCGGAAGTCGGGTTGATTTTTATTGCTTCTTTCAGAGAGTTGGCATCGAGCTCGAGGCGAGCCAGCTCTCTCCGATAGAGCTCAGCCCGGCGCCCCTCTTCGGTGGTATAAACAATCGGCGCCTCGAACTGAGGGTATTTTTTGGCAAGGGCCTGGTAGCGCTCGAAATCCGCGGGATCCCGGGATTTAAGATAGGAGTTTCCGGCATTTCTCAAGTGGTTGCGTACGGCATCCGCGAAAGAGCTGGCACGTTTTACTTCCGGAGATGCGCCTTCGAGCGCAGATGGCGGAAGTTTGGTTGCGCCCTTCACCGTGGTGGCGGAGGCACGGATCGAGGAGAGATCAGCTCTCTGGCCAACCTGAACAGGCTTCTCTGCAGCGCGGGCCAGGCCAGCAGTGTCGCCATTGCTCGCCATTCTTTCCACATCGAAAATGGCGGCTTCGAGCTCATTCGCCGCAACTTCCAGGGATCTGGCAGAAGATGGCCAGGCAGGGAATCTCCTGATCTGCTCGGGAGCATCAGCGGGTGGATCCATGGCGTATGCCACTCTTCGCAAGCCTGCGGCCCGGGCTTGCACTTCTGTTTTGGCTCGTTCGAAATCCGCTTTTCCCGCCTTCACGGCCATAGCAAGATTTTTCCGGGCATGCTCAGGCTCCCAGGCGATCTGATGGGAGAACTGCCTTACCGCTTTGGCGATCTGTTCGTTATGGGCCATGTTTTTTGGAACAGCTATGATCGCACGTTCGATTTCTGCCGCGTTTACGGCGGCGGAGACTTTAGAAGAGCCTGCCAAACGCTCAAGATCTACGATGGAGCGAGTAGTTCCGGGATCCACGGCAAACAGACTTTTGGAAGCAATCTGCGTGGAAGAGGCACGAGGCAGATCCGTGGAGGCCAGCTTGCGGCTCTCGGCCACAGGAGCGGGATCTGAGCTGAAGCCGAAACGGCGTGCGATGCTTTGGTAGGCCTCGCTGAAAGTGGCTTTCACTCTTTCCACAAAGGTGGCAGGAGCTGCTTCCACTGGAGGCGCGACGGCGGCCTTAGCCACGGAAGGCTGATAGTGAAGCGGAAGGCCGTCTTCTCCCACGTTCACCATATAATACATCTGCTTGCGCTTATCCCAGGCGAGGTAAGCATCCTGCCCTATGGGCTTCACGGGCTCACCCCAGGGAGACTGCGCCACGACCCTGCGATCCAGCGGGAAACCAAGATCAGTCATCTTGATCAATTCGGTGGGCTTGGTTTTCAATACGGCCACGAGGTTAGGATCTCTTCCGGAGGCGAGGCCAGCGATATGGGGCCTTAGGCTCTCGTTATATTTTCCATTCTTGGCAGCCACCTCGGCCATGCTCGATGCAGCGTATTCGGCCTCGTAGGTTTCTTTTCCGATGATATAGAAATCCGGCTTGGTGCCGTTCATCTGAAGGGCGATCACGGAACCCTGATTTTCCTGCAGGTATTTTTTTGTATAGGGTTTCTGGTCGGTAGAGATCAGATGCTTGCGAATCGCTTCCGGAATATCTTCGAAGTTATCCGAAGTGATCTTGTAGCCAATCACGGGCGCATCCTTCACGAACAGATGCTTTTCGGGATTGGCTTCTTTTACGAAGCGCGCAATATCGGCGGCCGACTGTACTTTGGCGAGCTCGGCTTCCGAAAGCTTGGCTGCGGGAAGCACTCGGGTGGACGAGGTGCGCGAGGAATCCACCACAGAAGCGGATCGTGCGATCAGCTCGCCGCTCAAAGCCTTCTGCTGTGCCACCAAGCTGTCAGCATCGATGGCAAAGCTTTTCACTCCGGCCACCCGCTCGCTCATGGAATCCAGAAGCTTTCCGGAAGAGCCCGCCTTCTCCATCAGGTTCACATTGAATCGCAGATTCGCGCCTTCACTCTTGAGGGCAGCGAGAACTTTGGCCACACCTCTTTCGATCGTGCCACCACCGCCCATCACATCAAGCTGAGGCCCAGCGATACCGAGCTTGGCCCTCGCAGCTACAGCTTTCGGATCAGTGCTTTCATTTACCGCATGCATGAAAAGCTTGTTCATCGCGGAGAAAGTGCCATCCCAATCTTCATTGGTGGCAGCCTGCACTTCACGAGGCACGATATAAAGAATATCCCGCGAGAGATCCCAGTCGGGCGGAGTGAGGTAATCGAAGAGCGGGCTGTCAAAATTGCTTCTGCCCACATAGGTTTGCTTTTCCGCCACTTTGCGGATTTTCTCCGAAAGCTCAGGCGAAGCACCGGGGATCTTTCCCGCCAAGGCTTCCTGGTGCACGAGGCGCTCGATATACTCCGAGCCCTTATTGGTGCCGCCGAAAATCTTCAGATGGCCGGGATGCTCCCCGCCCTTATGATAATCTTCGCTCATATAGCGCATGCGCCAGTATTTCAGGAGAGCATCCGGATCGCCGCTATTCACAGCCGAGAAATCGGATCCGCCCGCGATCCAATGCACCTGCTTGCCCACCTGCACCTCCGCTGAGATCAGGGTTTCCAGCTCTTTCTCAGCGGTGGCCACATGGCCTCCGGAGAGAAGATGATTCAGGAGCACAGCCTCAGGAAGATTTCCGAACTCTTCCGTCTCTCCTGCGATTTTTCCTCCTTTGAGCTTTTGCCCGAGGAGCGCTCCGTCGCGGTTCAGCGTGAGCTCTTCTTTCGATTCCGTGATGGAGGCCAGGCGAGCTTTCCCAAGCTCCGCTTCAGGAATCGCGATCACGTCTGGCTTATGATTGGCGGAATCGATATGGGCACCGATGAAGCCGTAATCCTTTCCGGTTTCCTCATCGAAGGCTCGGCCGATGATATTATAAGGGCCGTCCTTTCCATCGTGGATCAAGCCGATGGGGCCATGCTTATCCGGATTGGCAGGATCAAAACCGGTTTCGATGCGGATCGGGCGCGGCTTGCCATCCACAAGCAACTCACCATAGCTCGTGGCGCTTACCTTACCGCTCTCGGGATTGATAAACATTCGGGGCGCTTTGCCGCTTTGAAAGCTGGTATCCGCATAGTAGCTGGGAGGCAGCCCGGGTTTCGAGCGAACCACAGTGAAGAAACGCACAGGGGTATGTCCCATCACCTGGGCTTTCACCCCCTGCTCCGCCAGAAGCCTCGCAGTCTCTTCATCGGCGGGAGCTCGGGCAACTTTGGTTCCCTTGTAGCCACCAGCCGCCACCACTTCGGGTGGGCCGTTGTCCATATTGCGCACGCCATAAGTCATGGACGCTTCGGAAGGAGCGTTTACAAAGAAAGAAGCGGTGCCCTTCTCTTCCACATCCTTCAGGAAGGAAGCGATTTTCGGGTGCCTTTGTTCCAAAGCGGAGCGCATGCTCGGGCTGATTCTGGAGAGCTGCTCTTTGGTGGCGGTGAGAGCGCCATATTTGGAGTCGGTGAGAAGATTCAGAACCGTGTCGAACTGCTTATTATAGGCGATCTCTGTAGTTTTACCGGCGCGAATGCCATCGAGCATCGCCTGAACTTCCGGATTCGCCTTGGCAAGGCGATTCAGCTCCGCATAGGCCGCTCGATTCTGTTTCTCCAGAAGCTCCAGATCGCGTTTTTCAACCCGCAGCACTCCCTTGGCGTCAGGGCGGATGGAATCCACCCTGGTAAAAAGAGTGCGGATATGAGCGAGGCCGATCTGATCGCCAAAGAGATGCTGGGTTTCGCGGAGAAATCCGGACCACTCGAGAAGCTTTTTTGTTTGCGATCCGATGGCGGAGAAACCCACGTTCTTTTTGGTGGCGCCACTATGAGATACCAGAAGGCCGAGATTCTTTTCCCCGGCAAATCTGGCGAGCGCGCTGCTATCCGAGGTCATCAGGGCCACGTAGCTGCCGTCCGCTCTGGAAGCCGCGTTTTCAAACCAACGAGCCGCTGCCATTTCGGCGAGCTCATTCATTCGTTTTTCAGAGATATTCTTCGCGTTCGGCACACGGGCCTGCAGGAAGGTTTTGAACTCGTCTCTCAGGTTTCCAAAGGCACCGGAAATCCCCATTCCCTCGGAGTAAAAATACTTCACGCGGGCTACGGGTGAGTCTGGCGCGCCTTTGAGGGAAATTTTGTAGGCGTCGCGATTCTTCTCCATATAGGAGAGGAAATTGAGCTTGGCAGTATCGTGATTGCCGAGAGAGGTGCGCACCACCGGGCCGGGATCGATCTTGTTCGCAAGGAGATCAGCCTCCCAGTGCTTGAGGTTTGCGAACATGCGCGCGGAATATTGCCCGTTCACAAGATCGCCCATGAGCTGCACTTCGAGCTTGCCCTCTTTGGCCAATGCCCTGGCCATATCGGTGAACTCATAGCCTTGAAAAGTGTCTTTTCTGCTCAGGCGAATAGGGGCCTTTTTCAGCAAGCCCTCCTCCACATACGCGTCGAGGAATTTTGTGTTGCCTTCGATATCGCCGATCACAAGAAGAACTTTTTCGTTCGAAGACAACGCCTCGCTCACTGCATGGCTGGCGGAGGAGGGCAGAGTGTGTTCCTGGGTGCCGATCTTGAAAGAACGCGGGCCACTTGCACGAACTGATTCCGCCGCTTTCGCCGGTGGCTGCGGCATCCTCGCCAGGCGATTCTCCGCCTCTACCACGAATCGATCGAACGCCTTGGCTTCGATATAGGCAGGGTTTTTCTGAATCTTGCCGATATCATTTTCTTTCGCCATCAGGTGCTTCACCACGCCTTCGGCCCTGTACTGCTCCTCTTTCGCCTTTGTTACCACTTCCCGAAGCGCGTCGAAGCGGTTCCAGACATAAGAATCCCTGGCGCCCCTTATTCCGGCATTCAGCTTTCTGATCTCTTTCACGCTCTCTGCAAACTCGGCTTCGTTTTTGAAGGCGCCGCGGGCGATTCTCTCGGCATCTCGCGCAGCGGTGGAAGGCGTTTCTTTTATAAGAGTGGCTGAGGCGCGGCTAAGGGCCTTCGCGCCGTCAATCTCATCCAGAGGCTGCCAGACGGCTGGAAATGGATTCACCTTGTTAACCGCTCGAAAGGTGAAAGGATCCGGGCTTCCCGCATATTCGGCCCGCTTAAGCTTCGTGGACGGAGTGAGGGCCGGATCTTTCAGCTGCGAAAACGAATAGCCGTGAAAGTTCTCGTTATAGGAGTCTACGATGTAGTCGTCGCCCTTATGTTTCACGATCACGAAGGCGTGATCTTCGTTCTGCTCGGTGAGGGCTCTGCCGAGAATACGGTTTCTCTGCTTTACGTTGGCGTAAACGTAAAGGTTATCCACTCCGGCTTCTTTCAAGGCAAAGTGGGTATAAAGCGCATTCTCCCGGCACACTCCGGCCTTGCAATCCATATATGCGCTTAAAGGGATGTCTTTCCCGGCATTGCGGTACTGGGCGAGAAGCTGGTTGTACTTCCGATCACCATAAGACTTTCCCACCAAGGCCTTTCTCTGGATGAACTCCACGATCCTGCCGATCTTTTCTTCCTGGGGAACGTTCGCCTCTTTCAATCCACGAGCGAAATCACGGAGGGGGGCGAGTTTCGGGCTGGTGTGAAAATCCGTGACAAAGTGAGGTTGAGCCCCTTCTTGCTTGATCGAGCCCTCTACGCGGGCACCGTTGCGGATGTTATACATTCCGCCAGATTCCTTTTCGAAGCCCTTCACCAGACCACTTTCGATCTCCTTCAGGCCGGGGCCGGGAGCATCCACCTTGGTGGAGGAATTTCGTGTCGCAGCCTTCAGGCCAAGGGCATTCAATTCGCCTTGAAGCTTCTCTCCGATAACGCTAGTGGCTTGTGCCTCTTTCGCAGCTACCGATTTCGCTGGAGGAACGGGGGCGTTTCCTGCTTCGAGTTGCTTGAGCTTCTCTTCCGTATTCGCCAGCTGCTTCTCAACGTTGACTTTGCCTTTGCGCTTGTCGGCGATCTCGAACCAAACTTTGCCATCGCACTCCATGGCCACGGCCACAGGGCCTTGCACGAAGATGGACGCGGCTGCCACGAGCGAAAGCGCACGCGAGAGGAAGGAAGCTTTTGAAGCTTTCATAGATCCCACCAAAAAGGAAAATCCGTTAAACTACAAGCACTTATCGGGAAAACCAGGCAGGAGCTTTAGAGGAATTCCTCTTGAATTTCAGCTGGTTACAACTCAAAACAAGCAATGGTGCGCTGAAAGAGGCCAGGAGAAGGCGTGCCGTTGATCTCGCTCGGAGAGAAGCCGAGATCTTTGAGCATCTTGCGCACACCGTAGCTGAGAGCGGCTTCTCTCTTCTCACCCTTGCCCATGATCTCGGCCATGTTTTTATAAACTTCGCGCATGGTTTCGCGCTGATCGGCAGAAGCAGCAACAAATTTCTGAGCGAGCGCCATCATCTCCACTTCGCTTCGGCCCCGCTCCACGATCTCGGCGCTTTCCATCACGGATTTACGGGTGGCCTCATCGAGGCCGGCGAGGGCATCTTCAAACTGCTCCCTCGGGGTTTTTACAGAAGCCAGCTTCCGATTCGCCGGGGAAGCGGTAGGCGCCGGTGGCAAATCCGCCTTGGCAATCTTTTCCACCTCGGCATCGGCTTTGGCGATCAAAGCTCTCTTCTCGAGCTGCACTTCCCTCGGGCCTTTGGCGCTCGCCTCACCTGCCCCGCCCACCGCATCGGCGATCGCCTGATCCGCCGGCTTCAGGCCGGATTGGCGATAAACCGCTCTGGTTACCTCAGGATCACTATGGCCAGCACTGGCTTTCACTCGATGAGCGCGCCGCAGGGCCTCGGCCACCTCGCCCTCTTTCGCGCTGCCGGAGAGGAGAGCCGCATATTCCTTTTTATTCGAAGCAAAATCTCTGATCTGGCGAGCCATGCTCGCATTCGCTTCAGGCTCCAGGCGCGCGGTGGCCTTTCTCAGCTCCTGCGCGGCCTGAAAGGAATTGACCTCGCCTTTTCTCAGCTGGCCCGCCACGCTCTCCACGGAAGGATCGATTTTTCCGAGGCGAAAGGCAGGCGGCTGCCTGAGGTAATCCAATGTGGCCGCCATGGCGGTATCATTCAAGCGAAGCTCTTCGGGCGTGAGAGGCCTGATATCCTGAAGTGCCACAGATTCCTGCCTAACCACATCTACACGGCCATCGAGAAGCTCTCTCGCCTTTTTCACGGCTGCATGAGCTTCTGTGAGCTCCTCCACCACCTTGGGAGGAGCTGATCCATCGGGCCGGCCTTCAAGGCCTCTCACCGCGGCTTCGAGGCGCCTGTGCAAGAGATTCTCCTCAGCCTTCAGCGTCGTTTGTTTTTCTTCGAGTGTGGTTTTCAGAAGTTCATAGGGCTTTTGCTCGGCGAGGTTTTCAAACGCAGAGCGCGGGCTAGCCAATCGCTTCGCCTGCTCGGCTCCAGGCCCGGCCGCATGGAGCAGCTCATTTTCAAGAAGTACTTCGTGCGCGAGAGCGGAAGGCTCGATCGCACGTGCCCGGGCGCTGGTGGGCGGCAGGCCCGGCAAGCAGAGAGCCCCGCAATCCTGCATCTGCTCCCGGCTCCAGCCTTTCGCCCTCAGAGCGTCCACCATCGCCTGCCCTCGATCGCGAGGGCGCTTTTTAAGTGCACCGGTGGCCATGGCCTCCGCGAGATCATCCGAAAGCTGTTTCACCTCACTCCTGCTTGCTTGAGTGAAGCGAGCTCCCACGGCTCGCTCCAGACTGGCCCTGGCCTCTGCGGGTGCTCGGCGGGAAGATACAAGATCTCTCGCCACCAGAGCCCGCAGGCGCTTTGCGGAAGCGGAATCTTTGGCCACTTCCTGAAAGGTGCGGCCACCAAATTGATCGCGATAGGGTGCATAGAAGCTCTCATCAAAGCCCAGCACGGTTCTTCGCCTCGCTTCCCTCGCTGCCGCCTGGCTGGATGCGATCTCGCGGCTGCGGGCCATTTCCTCTCCGATCCAGCGAGCCGACACTGCAGCATGCTCAGCGCGGAGCTTCGCCTCTTCCAGAGAAAATCGAGAGATGGCCTCGCTATCACGGGCAGCACGGGCCGCCTTCAACTCCGCATTTGCCAGAGTGAGGCGCTGGGCGAGGAGCTTTTCCTCATCGGAAAGAAGATCCATCACGTTCACGTTTTCCACCTTGGCCGCCACCGAAGCATCCAATCGCCGGAAAGGTTTGGCCCGCTGCTCGAACTCCGTGAGGCTGATTTCGCCATTGAGCACCCGCCGACGCAGATCAGAGAGATCTCTCTCCACTTTGCTGCGGAAGAGAGAGGCGGCCTTGAGTGGAGCCGAAGCATTTTTGATTTGCTGCTCGCTATAGAGCTCCGAATCCCGGGCCACTGTCAATGGCTTGATCTCTTTCACATAGGTGGAGGAAGCGCGGAAAGGAGGAGTGCTGGCAAGCTCTCTTGAGGCAACTTTCCTAACCGGTGCTATTGCGGGCTCCGTGGCAGCCATTTCCCTCGCCCGCCAGGTGTCGCCGCAAAGGCCCGAAGCCAGGCAACGCTCGATCTGATCATCCTGCCAGCCATGCTGCCGAAGCACATCGCGGCGGCCGGCCACCGATATCTTTTCTGCTCCCGGGAAGCGAGAAAGGGCTTCGGAATAGCCTTCGGCCAGCCTTTCTTCCTCCACGCCAATTCCAAATCTCTTCATAGCAGCACGGATCGGGCTCGAAGGCCGCGCCAAATCCTTCACTGCGAATTCGCGGGCTATTGCTTCATTGGCCCGATATTCCTCTCGGAACACGCGAAACAGTTCCTCTCGCACTCTTGGCACAAACCAGAAATCCTCGGCAATCGCTTGCTTCAAAGCCGCGCTCTGCCCCAATTTCTTGCCCGTGCGCTCGCTCACCCTCTCTGCCAGAGCCCGTCGAGTGGCCTGATCCTGGATGCGGGAGAGCACAGCCGCTCTGGACTTCTTATCACCCGCCGCGAGGCGCACGGCATTTCTGATTTCCTGCGCGGATAGCTGCACATCATGGCGCACGCGGGTATCATTGCTCCGGCCGAGGCGGCTCAGCTGTTCCACATTAATCTTCTCAACCTCCACCTTGCTGGAATCCACAGCCGCGCCGGCAATCAGCCTCGATTTCAGAGCCTCCCCTTCGAGGCGGGCCAGATCTTCCTGATTCTTGAACGCCGAATGCGCGAGATTCACGGAAAGATCCGCCATCACTTCTCTGGCTGTTTCCGGATCCAGATCCTTCAGCTTCACGCGATAAAGAAAATCATCGGGCAAGCTCATGGGCTTCGCCTCGGCCCGAAGGCCCAGATAGGCAATCCCAGATTCCTCATCCAGCTGATTAGCCAGGCCGAATTTTCTCTGAGGCCGGCGCGCCACGATGGAGTCGAATTCCGTAACCATCTGCTGATGAAGCCGCTCAGCGCCCGGAGGAGGAAGATCTTTGCCGTACCTCAAGGCGAGCGCAGCATCATCTCTCGAGTGCATGGAGTGAAAAATGGGGGCCATGGGCTGGGAGAAGAAACGCTCGGAGAGTGCGAAATCATCTCCCACGGTGGAAACGGACATCTTCACGGATCTGGAGAGATTCAGTTCCCGCACCCGTCTGTCGATTTCCGGGAGCCCGAGATCCACTTCCGAAACCTTGCTCGGGGCTCGGCGCTCCGCGAAGGCAGTGCGGTCGAGCAGTGTGCGCGTTTCCTGCCCTGCAGGGGTGATCGCGATCAGATCATCCCCTTTCGCACTTTTCCCGGCGAGGAAATCATCTGCGGTTCTTGCCACTACCTTGCGCCCGCCTTGCAGGCGAATCGGCTCTTTGCTTCCGGCCCCTACCGCTTTGGCCTGAAGCTCATCAGCACTGAGAAAAGATTTTGCCTTGGCATCATAAAGCACCAACTGGCTGGCGGCGCGATCTCCGCCCATCGATTTCACAAGTTCCCGAGAGCTCAGGCCAAGGCTTTCCCCATCAAGGTGGCTGACACTCGCGGCACCGGGAGGCAGCCCATCGAGAAGGCGTTCCACAAAAAGGGCTGGATCCTGCTTTCCCGAATAAACTGATTTCAGGAGATTTGCCTGAATCAGGGCCAAGCTCTGTTTCTGCTGCTGGGAACTTCCTTCGAGCAGCTGCACCTGCATCTTCACTTCGGCCTCGCGGCCATTCGGAAGCTCGCCTTTGAATCCGATCCAGGCTTTGCCGTTCTCACGAGAGGTTTGCGCAGTGTTGGTGAGCACGAAAGAAAGGCGATCTTCCCTTTTCGGTGCGAGCGCAAATTCTCTTTGGAGCTGCTGCTCGAGACGGGCCTTCGTAGTATAGCTTGGGCCATTTTCCGGAGCTGGCGGCCGGCCATAGCGAAGATTGGAGGCATCACTGGAATAGGGCGAATGCACGGAGGAAAGCAGATTCCTCCCCTCTGAATTGCGGCTTAAAGCGGAGGAAAATTCATGACCACCGCCGATCTCCGATATCGATCCGCGAATAGGAAGGCGAGAGAGCTCCTGCACTTTCTCCTGAAGGCGCTTGGATTTATCCATCCTGGCGTAGGCCTCAGTGAAAGAGCCGAAAATCTCCTCGCAGGTGGGAGCGGTGGAAGCCCCCGGGCATTCCCCCACACGGGCTTTGAGCTCTTCAAAGCTGAGTTTATTTCTCTCGGCAAGCCCCGCAAATTCGCGATTATTCACCGTAAGATCACTCAGGCGGGCTTCCGCTTGCCCCTGCTCGCGCAGAAAGCGCGCGGTATAGCTGTTTGGGCTCAGGCCCGCTGTAGGCTCATGGAGAGCTTCCGAATAGCGGAGGTAATTTCCTTTCGCGCCATCCCCCCAATCATCGAAATCGCGCACCACTGTGGCGGAAGAGCGGGTAGAGGCCAAGCTTCTGCCTTCTTCATTCCGGAAGAGAAAGTTTTCCTTGATGATGGGAAGAATATCGGGGTCCAAGCCCTCGGGCACACGGCCTGCCGCGAGCTCTGCACGCTGCTTCGTGGAAGAATTAGGAACACCGGTTTCTAGCACCACCTCATAACGCCCCTTGATGCCGGAAGCATCGGCAGCGGCAAGCAGATCATCCAGGCTTCTATCGCCACGGCCAGAAATCAGATAGTCCACGTTCGGGAGATTGTAGGTTTGGAATTTGGGGCCGAGAAGATCCTCACCCGTCATGCTGTAGAATCTAGTGGAAGGATTTTTTTCCGCCAGATTCTGGATCCACTGCGCGTAGCGAGCGGCCCCCATCTCCTCCACGAACTCGGCACTGGGAAAATGAGCCCCAGACACTTTTCCAATCGAGATCATGGCCATCTTGCGGCGAAGTGGCCAGGGAGTCGCATTCGGCTTATCCGCTTTCGGAGCCACGGGGATAACTATGGCTCGCTTTGCTCCCACTTTCTCCATGGCTCGCTTGAGTGCTTCCAAATGGCCTATATGGGGAGGATCAAAGGAGCCGGAAAAAACCACCACAGGCCCGTCTCCCGGCGGAAGAACCCCGTCCGTAACGTGAACATAATCCGGAGCCTTCCACTGGCCGTGGCGATAGAGCTCCGCCACCCTGGGATCGATCTCGGCGGGCACCCGGCCTGCGCGAATAGACTCTCGGATATAGGTGGAAGAAACATCGGGCGCATGATTTTCGAGGATACGATATTTGCCACTTACACCGGCTGCATCAGCCAAAGCACGAATTCTCGATCTGTCTCCCGCGGAATCCCGGGCAAACATCAGATAGCGCACGTTCTTCTGCTGTAAGTTCTGAAAAATGCCGGTTTCCAGAAGATCATCCCCAAACACGCTATACAGAGTGCGGGATTTGTTCTTTTCCGAAAGGCTGGCGACCCAATCCACGTAGGAGGCACGGCCCATCTCGTCCATCAGAGCGGGAGAGGCAAAGCGCACTTCGGGAATATCGGAGAAAAATTCCTCTGCCATCTTGATGCGAAGAGCCCAGTCACTCGCATTAGGCTTCAGAAAGCCCGGAGGCCTCACGAGCACGAGCACTTCTTTCAGCCCGCCTTGCGCGATCGCCTGCCGTATCGCTTCCTTGTGGCCGATATGAGGAGGATCGAAGGTGCCGGCAAAAAATCCAGCCATGTCGGTTTGGAAAACACCATCCGTGCGCCGCACATTGGCGGCAGAAGCTCTGGAAACTCCACTTTTTGCCACCGCTTCTACGGAAGAAGGAGCCGGTGGCACCTCGGCCGCATCGTCGCCGAACTTTTTCAGCAGTTCGATCCGGCGCTCGACTCGGGCTAACTCGGCCTGCACCTGATCCGCCACCACCCAATCGGAACTCTTCTCTTTTCTGATGTCGGAAACATTGCGAATGAGCCAGGCTTTTACTTCCTGCGCCTGTTTTTCGCTTTCTTTCACTTTCTCGAGATAGGCATTCCAGGCTTCCGGATCCCGTGATTTCGCCCCGATGGGCCGGGCGAAGGCGAATTCCTTGATTTCGCCTTCGAGCGTTCTCACCTTTTCCCGCATCGCGCGATCGATTTCTGGCCCGTAGGCCGGGAAAGGTGCCTGGTCGGCCTTTCGATTTTCACTTAGGGATCCGAGTGCATCATTCACCCGGGCTCTGATATTTTTTTCCGTGGCGGCTCTCAGGCGGAGAGAGGCATTTTCTGCCGCGATCTCCATGCCACCCTTTTTCGACTGGCCGATCGGAATTACATAGCCAGTGGGATCGATAAGGTAAGCCATTCCTCCTGGGCGGCCGTCGAGAGAGAGAGAGGGCCCGTAAAGATGCGTATAGCTCTCCCCATTGGAATTGGTGTGAAGAGCGAACTTCGCGGTGTGAGCATCCGCTGACTGTGTATTCCCCGGAGCCAGCTTCTGCTCCGACTTCTGCAACCCCTGGAACTTCGGATGTGCTGTGCCTAGCACCTCATTGAGGCCTTTATTTACAGCAGCATGCTCCGGGCTATCAGGCAGATAATGTGAAACTCGAACTGTGCGCCCGTTGAGCTCGATCTCGGAAACATGATCCGGATTCCGAGCCACCGGCGCATGGAATTTTACTTCGTGGCCACGGGTGCCCAGCTCCCGGCTCAATTGTTCATAGCGGGAGGAGAGCTTTTCCACATAGCGGGAATGCAGCTCCGGCACGAAAGCACGCACGCCAGCGGCGTTCTTCACTCCGGGCACCTCGTGATTGCCTATCACCAGGAAGATATCGCGAGGGTAGCCGGCATCCTCCACAAGCTGGCGGGTGGTGGTTACATGAAGGGCGGCGATCCGATCGGTGAACTTTTCCACAGCTACCGGATGGCTGCGGAAAAAGGCGCTGCGCTCTTCGTCCGTGAGCTTTCCGCTGTATTTGAGATTCTCGAGCGCACTGAGCTCAGATTTATATCCAAGCCCCTCACCCTTCCGGAGACCGTTGATATAGGTTTCGAGTGCGCGCCCAAAATGCTGCTCGAAGATCTGCTCGGCCACCCTGATATCGGTGGCATCGCCCATGCGCACCAGGCTAGCAAAGGCGCCTTTATGCTGCCGAAGAAATTGCCGGTAGGATATCCAGGTGGCTTTGTTTGCCCCGAGGAATCCGCTCTGCCCGAGGTGCTCGTCGCCTGCTACCGCAGTGAGCTTGCCCCAGTTGCGACGGATCTTCTCTTCCATCGCTTTCCGAAAGGATGGCGGATCCAGGTTTGAAAGCTCTTCCACCTGCCGGGCCAGAGGGAGCTCGTCTACCTTCGTGGAGGAATTGCGGGCAACGGCAAGAGTTCGCTCAAATGCTGGAGCTTCGGCACCGCGATATCTTAGCAAATTATTTTTATTTAATTCCTCCACCACCTTTTCCATGCGATCCCGGGCAGATGGGCGCCCCCACTCATAGAGGCGGCCGAGCAGGCGCCTGGAGCTGGGTGGAGCGGAGGAAGGAGCGGGCGCGATCTTCTCCTTCACCTTTTCGAGATTGGCGTTAAGGTGAGGCTCGATCTTGCTTGGATTCGTGGTGGTGGACGGAGCGGCAAGGCCTCGGCGCTTGAGCGCAATCTCGTTGAATACTTCCTTATCGCACCAGGGAGGAGGCGCTGCCTGAGCGTGCGCGGGCGCCAGCGCTATCAGGAGCGCAACGAGAGCCAAAATGTTCGAAGCCCGAGCGAACATGGAAAGAAGCCAAACCTCCGAAGGAATTCAGCTACTTATCGGGCAATTGGGAGAGTCTCTTGAATGATAAAGGGGGGGCTGAGGTCGGGTTTCCCCTTCGGGAGTCAGGAGAAAAACACCCTTTCTTTCATGCACTTTGACATTTCTTGATTATTTAGATAAGGTATCGCCCGTCAGTCACATTTATAACTGTGAACTTCAATTGATGAAATCTGTGAACTTCAGCCTAAAAGAGGAACGGATCTTTTAGAAAGGAAAAACCCATGCGGCTCGCTAGCGCCTCCCTTATTGCACTCTTCGCCCTCTCCTCTGCCCCCTCCTTCGCGGCGGTTACGATTCACTGCAAAGTTTCATTCGAACCAGACGGAGAAGTATTTGAAAGAAGCGCTTCCGAAGACAGCCAAGGATGCACCCACGTGGAGATCAGTCCGCCTGCGATCAGTAAGAAGTTCTGGGGCGGCTCCTGTGGAAACGTGGTTACGATGGAATTCCAGAAATTCACGAATCCGGGAAGACAAGATGCCATGGCCCGCGGAGAAAAAGGGGCGGTGCTGGTAGCCGACGGTTACGGCAGCGCTTTCTGCGAGATCCGCCGCTAAACAGCCGCAATCCTCCCGTTGACTTTATTTGATCATTTAGGTACAGAATACCCGCTCGCTTAGCTGCTTTGGCAACTAATTCGAGCATATTCTGTGAATTTGGATTTGCAGCCGTGAAAAGCGATCCTGAAAAACGAGCTTCTTAGAAAGGAAGATCCATGCGCTTCACTCACGCCTCCATAGTTGCCCTTCTCTCTCTCACTTCCGTATCCGCTTTCGCCGCGCCTTCCATCCTCTGCAAAGTGCAGTTCGAAGAAGCAGGTGAGATCCTCGAAAGAAGCGCTGCGGCCAATAGCGATGGCTGCGCCCTGATTCTGATCGATGATGAATCGATTTCGAAAACGAAGTTCTGGGGCGGATTTTGCGGAAAAGACGTAGCTCTCTCCCTGACCAACACTGACGATCTCGAAGCGGTAGCCCGCGGTGAAAACAAAGCGAGCCTAGAAATAAAAGGCCTCGGAAAAGCGATCTGCGAAATCCAGAACTAAAGCCTCATACAGGCCAGGCTCGCCATCGTGCGTTCCAGCATGCCGGCAGGCCCGTCGATTTCGTCTTTGAAGCCGGCATCAACGAGCATCTTTTTTACGCCTATTCGCATCGCCTGCTCCCGCTTGAGCTTGGGGTTCGCTTGCTTGGCTTTCCAAGCTTCCGCATAGCTGATCTTCATCGACTCATAGAGATCCGGACTCCCCCTCAATCCCTTCATCGCCGAAGCTAGACCGAAGATTTCCGCCTCGCTTCGGCCTTCCTCCAGCAGCTTGGCCTGCGAAGCAAAGCCGTCGATCTCAGCTTTATCAAACGATCCTTTTCCGAGCTCTCGGCGCATCAGATCTTCCACTCCCGCGGCATCGAGCTTCTCGGGATTCTTGGGAACGGAAGCCGGGGCCCGGTTTGCGGAAGGCTTGGCCTCCGCTACGGCTGTTTTCAATTTATCATCGATAGTGCGCTCGGCCGCCACGATCTCGGCTCTCCTTTCCAGGGCACTCGGGGTGGTAACCTTGCCTAGGCCCAAAGCATCAGCCAGCGCCGCTTCGTCCTTGTCCAGCTTGGCGTCCTTATACAGGGCACGCATGGCAGCCGGATCCGTTTCACCCCCCCTGGACACCAGCTCATCTCCCCTGCGGAAAGCGGAAGCGAGCGCCTCATCCGTTGCGGTCGAACGCTTCAGGCCTCCCATCCCGGGGCGATCAGCAATCGCCTTGCGCATCGAACCGAAAACCTCTGCCCTTTCTAGCGGCGGCAACTCGGCCATTTCGGCTTGGAAATTTCTCTTATAAAGGCGAAACCTCTCGCTTCCACCGCTCACTCCCTTTTGGGAATGCCCGGCCAGCTTGGGATGAATGGCGGCAAGCTCTTCCTCGCTCATAGTGCGAAGAACACGGGTAACTTCGGATACCATGGAATTGCGGGCCGCTAACTCAGCCGGATCGAGAGGGGCCGGTTTCGCCAATACCGCAGCTTCTCGCTGGAGCACCCTCACCTTTTCGTCCACCGCAGCCTGAGCCGCCTTGAGTTCCGCGGTCGCCTTCTGGCTTGCCCCTGCCTTCGCAGCCGCATCAGCTTCGGCAGCCAGGCGAGTTTTCATAGACTCTGCTTTTTTCAAGGAAAGCTTGGATGATTGAGGAGGCAACTCGGCCACCAACGCGCCCGCTTCGTTCCGGCTGTGAGCCCCCGCCCGCGGGAGCTCACTATCCAGCATTGCCTCCCGGGCCAAAAGAGAGCCATCAGAAATTTTCGCCTCTTTCACATCGAGAGCCGGCTTGCAAATCGCCGGGGGACAGGACTCCACCATCTCCTTGGGCCAGCCGCGATCCACCAGCTTCAACGCCCCCGGACGGGCTCCGTTTTCCGCGATCAGAGCTTCCGCCATACGGCGCGCCTGAACTCCGTTGCCTTTGGCCACATAGGTGGCAAGCGTGCGCTCCAAGCGAGCCCTTGCATCCGCGATGGCTTTCTCCTGATTGATGGCATCAGCGCGGGAGAGGGCAGCGAGATATTTCGACTCCGCAGGATCCGCAAGCACCTGAGCCAGCGTTTTCCCGGGGAAACTGGCTTGATGGCGAAGGAAATCCTGCTCACCGAGCTTGCTGAGAGCAGCCTTGAGGCCTGCCGAGGCTTTGCCGCTCTGAAGTGCTTTCATCCTTGCTTCCGCCTGGCCCAAAGCGAGCGCCGCAAATCCTGCATGCTCCAGCTCTGCATTCCGGAGCGCCAGTGCGGCATCACGAATTGACGAAGCGTCTTTGGCTTCCCTGGCCTCATCTAGCTCCGCCTCCACCTTCGCCACTTTGCGGGCCAGATGATTCTCTTCTTCCTGGAGAAGAGCCAGGCGCCTTGCGCCTTCATCTCCCGAGGGCAGGCTCTTTCCGAGCCGAGGTAGGGCAGCCGCCTCTTTTTCATATTCCTCAAAACCGGCCTTGCCCGAAAGCACCCGTCTTCTCACTGCGGCTAATTTTTCTTCCGCCAGCTCACGATAATCCAGGGCCGCCCTCACCGCAGGAGGCGCCTCCTCTCTCGCTCTGCTGGTATACACGGGCACGCCCCGCCCTTTAAAGGCAGGATCAGGATCCGGTGTATCCAGCCTGGCAAGAGCTTCATGGTAGCTTCTAGCCACCCGCTCCTGCACCTTGGAGGCAAGAT
>CAZTCD010000074.1:0-5055 GCA_964612065.1 uncultured Bdellovibrionales bacterium
GAAGAGCGCGCCTTCTTTTATGTCTCGCCCTTTTTCCGCACCAGAGAAACTTTTGAGAATATCTGTACTCAGCTGGATCGCGCGCAGTTCGAGTGGCGCGAGGACCCGCGCATTCGCGAGCAGGAATGGGGGCATCTGAGAGACGAGGCAGAGGGAGCCGAGATCAATAAAGAGCGCGATGCTTATGGCACCTTTTATTTTCGCTTTCCCGACGGCGAATCCTGCGCCGATGTTTACGATCGCGTGACACTTTTTTTCGACACTCTCCACCGCGATTTCCTGAAATCCGGCTTTCCCGGAAATGTGGTGGTGATCACTCACGGTATGGCGATTCGCCTCTTCCTGATGCGCTGGTTCCACTGGACCGTGGAAGAGTTCGAAGCCGTGGCCAATCCCGACAACTGCGCCGTGGTGGAAATGGTTCTGGGCGAAAAGGGAAAATACGCCCTGGTCACAGAGCTGAAGAAGCACAATGTGTTTCACCAGTTCCAGCGTCCGATCCGGGTGGATTAGTCTCAAGCCGGAATCAACGGCTTCCCGTGAGCCCGCCGAGGAAATAGCCAACCGCATAGGCGATGCCGGAGGCCAGCGCTCCCACGCCCAGCGTTTTTGCCGCCGCGATCCAGGCGCTCTCGATCGTCCAGCGGCTTTTCAGCGCACCGATCAGCACGAAGGAAATCCCCGTAGCCACGCAGGCGGCGAAAAAAGGCTCCGGGATCTGAATCACATAGGGCAGGAGCGGGATGCTCCCGAAGAGCACGAAGGCGAAGAAGGTGGCTAGCGAAGAGCGCAGGGCCAACTTGGGCTTTCCTGCGATCCCGTATTCTTCCGCGAGCATGAGGTCGATCCAGCGGTCGCGGTGGGCCAGGATGAACTCCATGTTTCTTTCCAGGAGCTCTCCTTCGTAGCCTTTCTGGCGCAGGATCTCCCGCACTTCACGTGCTTCCGCCTCAGGATCCTTCTGCACCTCGTGCTCTTCGAACTCCCGCGCAAGATCCCGCTCTGAATTCTCTGTTTTGGTGCTCAGGAAGTTGCCGGAGGCCATCGAGAATCCGTCGGCAAAGAGATTTGCCGCGCCGAGAATGAGAATCGCCACCCTGGGCAATCCACTTCCTTCCACGCCGGAAACCACGGCGAAGGTGGTGATGGTGCCGTCGATCGCGCCATACACCGTGTCTTTCAAGTGGCTGGGCCGGTGGCCGGCCAGCAGTCTCTGCCGGATGGAATCAGGGGCGTGGGAGTGCCGGAAGGAACCGGGGTACTTTTTGGAAGGCTTCGTTGGCTTCATCTCTCGCCTAAGAACTATCCGTTTCGGGTTGCGGTGTCGAGAGTTTGATGGCGGCGGTGGAGCGGAAACGGCACCTGGCGCTTCGGCAGGCCCCGGAACCCGTCTGAGAAAGCGGGCGAGTGGCTTCCTTTCGTGAATGAGTTGCCCGGCGGGAGTATGATATACGGGATACTCCAAGATCGTTTGCTCTGGGCGTCTGAACGGAGCTTTTAAGAAAGGCGTAGAATATGTCCGCGGATCCCGTTTGCCCCCAATGTAAGTCTGAGAATACCTATGCCGATGGTTCCCTCTGGGTTTGCCCCGAATGCGGGCACGAATGGAATCCCGATGCCGCTCCGGAGGAAGCTTCTCCGGAAACATCCCAGAAAGTGGTGAGAGACGCGCACGGCAATGTGCTGAACGACGGTGATTCGGTGACCGTAATCAAGGATCTCAAGGTGAAGGGATCTTCCGCCGTGGTGAAGGTGGGAACGAAGGTGAGAAACATCCGCATCCAGGAAGGCAATGACGGGCACGACATCGCCTGCAAGATCGACGGAGTGGGGGCCATGAACCTGAAGTCGGAGTTCGTGAAAAAGGCCTAGGGTCTTTATGGACGCCTAAGCCTTCGATGGGTGCGGATGCAGTGCTTACTGCGCGCTTCCTGTGCCTTGGCGAAGCTGGTAGAGGGCGAAATCGTCTTCCATGTCTTCCTTCCATGCGCGGTATTTAGCCTCGCTTCTGGCCCTCCGGCAGGATTGGTGGAGCGCGCTTTCCTTTTCCAGGGCGGCACGGAACACCTCATGCTTTTCCTGGGTCAGCGAGGCACAGGCTTCTTCCGCTTTTGCGAAGGTGGCTTCGATCTGCAGGCGTTTCTTGGCCACCGCCTGGCATTGAGCCGCCTTCTCGGCGCTATCCTGGGCCACGGGCTGCGCGGCGATATAGTCGGTCTGGAAGCGCTCCTTGAGGAAGCCGAGGTTTCTCACGCGGTCGTATAAACCGCCGGGAGTGAAGGAGGCTTGGTTTTTGTCATAGATGCGCGCGCCCACAAGTTGGCTCAATGCCTCGTGCAGCTTGGTTCGCGCGGATTCGGAAGCATGCAGCACGGTGCAGGCGTGCTCCCGTGCATTCATGGCTTCGAGGGCGCCGAGGGCCACTCTTTGCTCTTGTGGCTCGAATGCCGAGAAGCCCTGATCGATCCGGGCCGCGCTCAGGTTAAGCCAGTCATACATGGCGCGTGGGGAATTGTAGGATTCCTCGTGGGTGGTATTGAAGCATCTGGTGATTTCTCCCCGGCGCGGATGCAACCGGCTGTCGAGAAGAAAGCTTTCGGGGGAGCTAGCGCGTACCTGCTCGGCGAGGATGCGGAGCTGGGAAGTGCAGGAGCGGGATTTTTCTGTTCCGTGCGTGGGGCGGGCTTCAGCGGACAATGGCAATACAAACATCGCGAGCGCAAGGCTCGAGAAGAGGGTCTTTGGGAGGGTCACGGGAATGCCTTTCTGGCACGAGGCCAAAGGTTAAAACATCATACTTGTTTCCAGGGTCCGAACCTTCGGACGTGCGCTCGGGTGCAAGCTTTATTCCAGGCTTATTTCGCTTCAGGGGCCTGCCGGCGGTAAGCATTGGTCACTTGTCCTCCCCGCTGATGTCGGCGCGGGTGGAAAGCAGGCGATTCCAGCTATCGCCTCTCTGAGATCTTTCCTGTCTCTTTCAGTTCCCGTACCTGGCCGTAGAACTCGAGCTGGCCCGCCCGGATTCGGCTCACGTTGAAGCCGAAATTGGCCCGGCCGTTTTCCTTTCCGAAGAAGCCATAGCTCTGGCCCATGAAGCGGGAGCTGATGCGGTAATCGGTTTTCCCGTTCGGCAATAGCTTGAGGCGCACGATGGTGAGGGAGCTTTTGGTTTCGCTCGGGCCCACCGGGGCGAGAAAGGAGCTGAGGACTACGATGCCCTTTTCAGGGGTGCCCCGCACAAGCATGGAGTAGGAGTCGTTCTGGTCCCGAACGAGCCCGCCTCCGGTCTTGCGGTTGGTGATATAATAGGAATCCGCGCCCCAGCGTTCACGGATCGTTTCCCGGCGGGAGTTGAAGATGGAGTTCACGGGATAGGTGGTGCCTTCCTTTTGGCCTACGGGTTTACCCGAGCGGAAAAGCACCGTCTCCAGCACCGTTCTGATGGGCGCGTCCACCACGCCGTAGCTCTCGAGGCCGATCGTAACGCTCTCTGCGATCTCGCCGGAGTCCTCCAGGCTGATGGTTTCCGCCAGGGGCCGGTCTACCGAAACAAAAAGGCGCTGCGGATCCTTTACCACTTCGGGTGGAAGGGAAATGCGGTCTTGTTCTTCCAGCCAGGCAAACATTGGATCCAGGAAAGGGCTAACGGGCGTGCCGATGGCTTCGAGCCAGTTGATGTATCCGGATCTTGTAAGGTGGGCGGGGGCTTCCGGGCTTTCGGCCTGGGCTAAAGGGGAAAGAAATACGAACAGGGCAGTGATCAATGAGATTTTCATAGGGGGTCCTCTTAGGCATTGCCGTTATCACGCCAGCCCGGGTGGCCTCAAGGTAATGATTGCTCGCAGTGTCATTTTAAATGCTTTGAATTCAAAGGGGATTTTTATCTGGAAATGTTGATTAAAATGGTCTATAAGCAGTGCACCGTGATCAGCCTGTTGAGGAAAATCCCATGAGAGCTTTGAATTTACTCGTAGTACTCGGTCTCGGTTTGATCGCCGGCGCTCCTGGCGCTCACGCTTTCAAAGTGAACGTTTGTGAATGCAGCTTCATTGACTGCAATCCTAAATCGATTTTCTTTCGCGGCTGTAAAGCCATGACCAAGGCTTATCCGCTCGAATTCATACAGATCCAAGCCGCCCCGGAGGCGGAGATGGTAAAAACCTGCGCCGCAATGGTTACCTCCGTTCGCTGGGAACGCCATCCGCGATTGAATACCGAACAGGCCCGCCGCCTCGAAAGTGGCCAGGCACTGGTAACCTGCGAGCCTGTGGAATTTTAGGCCCGCGCTTCTATCCGGAGAATCATCGTGAACCTCAAATTTTTTGTTAAAGCCACCAGCCTCGCTCTCCTCTCTCCGGTTTTGCTGCCTGTGCATTCGGCCGCTGCGGAAAACTGTGCCAAGCAGGAAATCTATTTCCAGCCCTCGGAGCAGATCTCCGAGGGATGTTCCAAGTTCACTTTCCGCAGCACTTACACCCTTTCCACCTGCGAGGACCAAAAAGGCCTCCTCACGGACCGGAACGGGATACCTACCCCGGTTTTCCTGGCCCAAAACCGCTGGGTGGCCCGCACCGATACCTACAATTTCAATGATGGAGTGGCCTCCACCGAACTGCTCACCATGGACCTCGGCGGCCGCACCTTTTTCTGGTCGAAAAACGCCGTGGAAACCGGCACCGGCAAAGTGGTGCGCACATTGGAATGCGCTGGCGCCTTGGTGATCGGGCACTAAACCACCGGGAACTGACGGGAGCTGAAAGGAGGAGCGGGATTGGTTATGCAGAAGCCTGTATTCACGATACTTGCGGCTCTCGTTGCTCTTCCGGCCCTGGCCGATGAGTACGCCATTGATTATTCCGATTATCCCTTCCATATCGGCGACCATTGCGGAGAGGAAGCCGATTCGGATCATTTTGAAACAGTCACCAAGCCCGAGCCAAAGCCCGCTCCGAATCCCGCGCCGAAAGCGTCTGCCCCCTCCGACGTCGACGGGCCGGCATCGGCCCCGCGTCAGTACGCGGGGATCAGCTCCCGAGGTCGCTGAGGGGCGCGGTT
>CAZTCD010000074.1:5065-19264 GCA_964612065.1 uncultured Bdellovibrionales bacterium
GATCAAGTGCAAGAAAGCCACGGCCGAACAGCTGGCGTTGGTGAATAAAGGCAATGAGCGAGAAGCGGATTTTCTCAAGCTCTGTCATGAATCCACCGGTGATTCCCCCTGGTGCGAGCAGCTCACCCGGCCCAACCCCGACAGCCAGGAAACGTTCTTCTGCACCTATGGAGAAAAGCAGCCGCACCGCCTGATCCATCCCGACGAGAAAACCTGGAGCAATGCTATCAAGGCCGCCCAAATCGTGCGGGATCTCGAAGGCCTCGGTGTGAAGGTGGCTCAGATATACAATTGGTGGCGCCCCGAGCCTTACAATAAGAACGTGGGTGGGGTGAAGATCCGGCATCCGCTCGGCACTGCCGTAGATGTGCGGTTCGCCACTTTAGACGATATGGAAAAGGCGCACCGGCTGCTCTGTGATTTCCGCAAAGAAGGGCGCTTGAACGCCTTGGGATATTACGGAAACCTCGGCCTGCATCTCGGAATCACCGATGTAAAGGCCAATACCTGGGGAAAAAGCTGCCCTTGAGCGTTCTCAGCGCGGGGCGCCCGAAAGCACCTTGCTGAGGGGCTCGCCGCCTTTGATACCGAAATCGAGGGTGCGGATGGGGAAGGGGATCGTGATGTCTTCCCGGTCGAAGGCTTCCTTCACTCTCAGAATGGCTTCGTGGCGGGCCTGCAGGAAATCCATCTGCCGACGGAATTCGATCCAGAAACGAACCTGGAAATTGATGGAGCTATCGCCGAATCCGGTAAAGAAAAATTCCGTGGGTCGCCCGGGCAGCCTGCCTTGGATGCCTTCCACTGCCGCGCGCACCACCCGTTCCACTTTGCGGAGATCATCGCCATAGGAGATTCCCACGTCGAGATCCACGCGGCGGTCGGGGGTGCGGGTGTAGTTCACCACCACTTTGGTGAACATGTCTTTATTGGGGATGAGGGCGAGGCTTCCCGCGAAGGTGAGCACATTGGTGGTGCGCAGGTTGATATCACTCACCACGCCCATGATGCCTTCCACCTCCACGAGATCCCCATCGCGATAAGGCTTCCGGAAGGCGATCAGAATGCCTGAGAAAAAATTGGCTGCGATTTCCTGAAAAGCAAAGCCGATCGCCAAGCCGATCACGCCGGCGCCGGCGAGGAGCGAGGCCACGGTTTTGTCGAGATTCAGGATGCCGAGGGTGGTGAAAAGGCCGAAGAAAAGGATCAGCGTTCTCACGGAGCTGGCAAGAAGCCGTGTGACAGTACCGCTCTCTGAGCTGCGGCGGAGGAGGCGGCTTACCAGGTTGAAGGCCATTCCGGCCAGCAGCCAGAAGGCGAACATCACCAGGGAGGCCACGATGAGATTGGGCAGGAGGGCCACGGCGGCCTCGAGCCAGCCACTCAATTTCCTGGAAAGGATCTCCCAAGCTTTCAATGTTTCGCTGGAAACACTCATGGAGATTACGATGCGGGCTGGGGCCGCATACGTCAACTGGTTGAAGGCAGCCTCAGAGAAGCAGGCTTAGAGTTTCTTGCAGCCGCCGTAGTTGCAGGTGTTGGGATAGCCGGTGGTTTTGCTGCAGGATTTGCGCGCGGCAGTAATCGCCTCTGCTTCGGTTTTTGCTACCGCATAGAAGCGCCCCATGAAGCAGGCCACTCCCTGGGGGCCCATATAGCGGCAGGTGTTCAGGTAACACTCCCATTTTTCCGATGCCTGGGAGCTGGGGGTGAGTGCGAGAAGGCTGATGGTAAGGAAGAGCGTTTTCATAAAATCCTCTAATCGTTGAAAGTGGGAGTGAATGGAAAGAACTAGGGGGAAACTCTTTTGAACTGCGTGATGATATGGGTGCCGAGCGGGCAGGGAGCGTTCCCCGGATCTGTCACGGGTTCATAGATCTCCAGAAAATCGGGATAAGCAAGATAGTGGAGCTCAATCGTTGTAGGACGCACTCCCTGCCGCAAGCAGCTCGAGCGGAATCCGCTTTGCTCGAGGCGCAATCTCGGCAGGAAGGGAAGCGGGCCTTCTTCCCGGGGGAGCTCGGTGGTTTTATATTCCAGCTCGGCCTCGCACTTGAAGTCCTTTTCCGGATCATACATTGAGATGCGCTCCGTAATCGTGCCCGCCTCAAGCTCCCAGGAAAAGGAAGTGACAAACCGGGCGAAAAAAGGATCCTCGTAAGTATCGGAAGTGGAGCACGCTCTCGCGCTGGCCATCTGAAACCTGCCCTCGGGCAGAGTGGCGGCTGAAGCCTGGCCGGGGCTCAGGAGAGCGCTGATCAGCAGAATCACGGTTTGCATGGGTTGTCCTTTCCTATCGGCTTTCGTATTTTCCAAAGAGCTTTGGCTTCCGCCTCGCTGGCTTCGCCCGGAGGAACGGGCACCAGCCTGCGCGCACGAAGAGCAGCCTGCTCGGCGCTGAGATGGGGCTGCGCCTTCATCAGCCCGGCGGCGGTTACCGCGCGTTCGGGATAGAGAATGCCGCCGCTGCGCACGGGAAGAGGGCGGCCAGCCGGTATGTAGGCCGTTTTGAGCAGGATCTCGCGGATGTGAAGAGGGCTGAGGCCCGGGTTGGCGTGATGCACGCGGAGCACGCCCTGGTTCAGCGTGAAGGGGGAAGCGAAGCTGGTGCCGTTCGCGCAGATGGTGCCACCACCCGTGCGTGCGCCGCAAAGCTGCACTCCCGGAGCGGCGATGTCCACATACCTTTCGCCATAGTTGCTGAAGGGGGCCAGGCGATAGCGCGGATATCCGGATAGCTCGAGCTTATCGGTATCGAGGGCCGCGATCACGAGCACGTTGGGGAGGCAGGCCATCTGGGGCATCAAGGGAGAGAAATCGCGGTCTCCGAGATCGTATCCCACTCCGAAGCCCAGGCCATCGTTGCCGGAAACCACGGTGAATAGAGTGCGGGGATTCTCTTCCAGCAGGAGACGAAGCGCAGGGCGAAGATCGCGTGCTTCATTGCCGGGCATGGGCACCTCGGAAGGGTCCTCCTCGGGGCCGGCGATGTCGAAGCTCAGGTTAGCGAAGCGGATGGAGTGTTTTCGGATCAGCTGGGAGATTTTGGGAAAGAAATCCGCGTTGCTTTCGTTTCTTTCGGGGGCGTTCGGCACGGCGAAGAGAGAGTAGGCGTCGCTGTTTCGCAGGGCGATCGAGGAAACCATCGATCCGTGCGAGCGGTATTTATCGTGGGTGGGATCCTCGGCTGGGCGGGAACGGAGATCTCTTAGCTCGCGGAAAAAATCCGGGGAGAGGAAGCCGGGGCTGCGGGGATCGATGCGATAGTAGAGATCGGGATGGAGGAGATCCGTGGTGGCGTCTACGATCATCACGGGAGTTCGGCTGGCCGAAAGAAAGATGGACTCGCGGCGGGTGATTTCTTCCGGGGAAAGTCGAGATCCGGAATATACGGAAGCAAAATCCGGAAGGGATTCGGCGCAAAGGGAAATGGCGGGCAAGAGCAGCCCTATCACGGTGAAAAGCGCTCTCATAACGCGGCATATTAATCCCTGGCTGGGCTGGGGGCGAGTAGGAAGATGCGAAGGTGGCTGGGCCTAGGTTCGCGAATTGGAAAAGTTTTTATCGTGCACGGTTAATGGTTGGTGCCGCCAATGCCTGGGATATCTGCCTGAAAATCAGATGCTTTTCCTCGAAGGCCCGCTGCGGGGCAAGATCTCTAACTAACTGTAATCAAAGGGGCTCAATGGGGATCAACCATTAGCCGCGCACAATAGGCTCGAAGCCGTCATTGCAATCATCTCTCGCTTCGTCTAAGAGGCTGAGACCACAAAAAACCCACGAAAAACCCAGAGGAACCAAGATGTTGCACCGAATCTTTCTTAGCGCCGCTATCGTAGCGGGATCCCTGTTCACCCAAACCGCCAGTGCCGATATTGCCCGCCACTGCCAGGCCTCCGTAGAGTTCCTGATCAAAGACCAAGGCCCGAATCGCTTTATTCCTATCGCCTCGATCACCGGCCGTGGAACCTGCGCCAATGCAATCCAGGCCGATAAGTGCCGCGAACGCGCTCGTGCTGCTCTCAACAGCTGTATCTCTGCCATGTGGGCTAACCGCCATAACAACCTGATCCCTGCCGCGTGCAATTCCATCTTGGAAGGCAGCAGCCGTTCGGGCGCCAAGCTCAACTACCAGGGAATCATTCCGATCCCGCAGAGCCAGAGGCTCACGGCCCGGGCCAGCTTCCGCGTTTGCTGCCAGCTTCGCCCCAACAGCAATGTGGTGCTCGGCAATTTCGGCGGACGCATCAACGGCGATCGCAAATGCGCTGCTCACAAAATCGGTAACGGCAGCTACCAGGAGGAATTCGGATTTCCTACCTACCAGATGAACTGCGGTGCCTTGAGAGCCCAGGGCCTCTGCCAGGCTCACTGATCCAACGCTTGTAATGAAGAAAAGCCCTGAAGGCCATCGCCTTCAGGGCTTTTGCCTTTTCAATCGGTCGCTCATTCCGCCTTGGCGGCTTTGCGAACCAGGTTGTTCAAGGTCAGCACCATCCGGTAGTCTTGCTCCTCACCGGCCAGGTACACCTCCCGCACTCTTCGCAGCATCGGTTCCGCGAATCGGCCGAGGCTGGCGGGCTCGAACCTTTCACCCTGCTGCAGCACCTGATCCAGGATGCGGCTCTCTTCCGTGTCGAGCAGCACCTCGATCCTTCCCACGAACACTCTCGCCAGGCGATCTGGAGCCGGAGTGATCTGCAGAGGCAGGATCTCGTCTACTTCCGCGCGCGGAAGCACATAGAGCAGGCGCAAGCCAGGCACGCGAAGGTAGCCATTCTCCCAGGTGCGGATCATGGCCGTGGCCTCATCCTGTTTCAGGCCGGACTGCACGAGCGAAGTGATCAAGGCCGAGCTCATCTCTCCTCCCCGCAGCACTCCCTCCTGGCGGGAGAGCGTGTGCGTGGAGAGCCTGTTGATCTCTTCCCTGCCCACATGAGCCCTTCCGTAGTAGTGATGCACGCCGATCATCTGCCCGTCGCCGCTCTCGTTCACGTGCACGAGGAAGATCGCGCTCGGCCGGTCACGCGTGGCGCGGATGTTCAGGCTGAGTTCTCCTCTCTCGCTTCGCAAGCCAAGCCTCGGCTGAAAGCGCCCGATGCCGCGATAGAAGATGAAGCGCTCCTTCTCGAATCCGGATTGAACTGTGTTCGCATCCACCGCCCTGGCGTGGCCGTAGATGTTTCCCGGCTCCACCGTGGGCAGCGGATCGTTTTTGGTGGGCAGTACGTCCACCAGAAAGGTGGTGTTGCCGTTGGCCGCTTCCCGGATAGAGCCCGAGGAAGGGCTCGTGCTCACGGGAGCGGGATAGGTTTCCGTTACCACGCCTTCCGGGAAGCGCACGTTCACGCTTACTCTGCGCTGCTGGTCGGAGTAGAAATAGATCACCGGGGTTTCCATCTTCTGCGTGATCTGGTTCTGTTCGAAGAACTCGTCTCCGAAGCATCCCTTGCTCCGGCAGGGGCGGCGAGGTGGGACAGGTTGGGTGGGCGGCACGAGATCGCGCAGGGTCACGCCGAATCCATGCACAAAGGAAGGCAGCGGTTCGTCTTCGTGGTACATCCCGTTTTGCGTGATTCCGTTGCTCCCTACCAGGGAGGTGAATGTGCCCCATTCGGTGGCCTCGAACGCTGCCGTCGCGTTCTGGGCGAGGGCGAGCGAGAGGGCGAAAGGCAATAGATAGCGGTGCCTGAGATGCATGGTTACTCCTTCTCGTTGGATGAATCCGCGAGCTGCGGACATGCATCCGTTCTAGCGGGCGAAGGAGGCCGCGGATAGTAACGTTTGGATTACGATTGTTAACCTGGAGCGATCAATAACGTCGATTTCGCTCAGGCGGTTTTCTTGAAGTGGTCGCGGTTGAAGCGGGGGATCTGCAGCGATTCCAGCTTTCCGGCCTTTTCCAGCTCGCGCGTTTGCTGGATGAATTTCAGGCGTGCGGCGCCGATATCGAAAGGCTTCGGCGGAGGTGCGTCTTTCAGTTCATTGTTCACGAGAAGGGAGCGATTGCGCGGAAGCTGCTTCAGGATATTGGCTTTGAGGCCTTCGTCTTCCAGCGAAAGAACAGCGGTGGCGATCTCCTCGGGTTTGAGTTCCGTGGACGAGAGCAACTCGGTGAGTTCCATATCGGGCAGGCGGCAGATGCGATCGAAGGTGATCACGTATTTTTCCGCCGTTTCCACAAAGAGGGGATTTTCCGCTTTGGCTGCGCTCATCATCGATTGCCGTTTGGCAGTGGGCATGGTTTCCATCAGCTCCACGTATTTGCGGAAGCCGTGCTCGTCTTTGACGTATCTGTCGATGCTCATGCCCTCTTATCGGCCAATGGGCAGAAAAATGGTGCGCTAAATTGCGGGTGTATCCAGGGGGAGTCGGTAGAACTGGGGTGTTTGGGGCTGCATCAGGCCGGATTGTTCTTTTCGATTTTCTCTCTTATCGCAGCCAGGTCTCCCTCCATTCTTGCGATCAATGCTGAGAGATCGGTTCCCGCAGGATCCGGCTTGGGTGGAAGAGACAGCTCCTGCATGGTGGATACGATGATACCTATAAAGAGGTTTAGGATCGTGAAGGTTGCGATGATGATGAAGGGAACGAAGAAGAGCCAGGCCAGGGAATATGTTTCCATTACCGGCCGCACGATACCCATCGACCAGCTTTCGAGAGTCATGATTTGAAAGAGCGTATAGAGGCTTTTCCCGAGTGAGCCGAACCAGTCGGGATGGGTTTGGCCAAACAAGCGGGTGGCCAAAACGGCGGCAGTATAGAAAAAGATAAGCATCACGGCCGCTACCCCGGTAAGGCCGGGAATGGAATGGAGAAAGGCCGCCACAACCTTGCGGAGAGACGGAATTACCGTGAGCAGTCGCAATACCCGCAACACGCGCAGGGTGCGGAGCACTGCCCACGGCCCAGCGCCTGGAACCAGGGCAACGAGAATCACCACGAGATCGAAAAGATTCCAGGAGCTTCTCCAAAACCTCCCTTGGTAGGCGATAATCTTCACCATCAGTTCCGAAACAAAAATGAACAGGCAGGCTTTGTCGGCGGCGAGAATGAGTGCGCCCCATTCCGACATGATCCGGGTAGAGGTTTCCATTCCGAGCACCAGGGCATTCACAAGGATCACGGAAATGATGAGGATTTGAACCCGGGACGATTCCACCCATTCCGCGAGTTGTAGTCTCCAATTCGGGATGCCGGGTTGTTTTTTCAGATCGCTCAGTTCCTGGTTGCTCATGGTTTTGATTTTTTACAGTATCCCCAGATTGAAGCAAAGATGGATGGAACGAATTTCCGGTAGACGCGTATGGTCGATACCAGGGAGGCATTGCCGTTTTCATTTAACGGGGTTTCGATTACTTTTTATGGAGTGAGTGCTTCAGACGCCCATTGGCGATTCGACAATTCCTATGCCCGCCTTCCCGAGATTTTTTTCTCTCGCCTGAATCCCACGCCCGTGAGCCGGCCGAAGATCGCGCTTCTCAATCGCAAGCTCGCCAAAGAGCTTGGCCTCGATCCCGCCGCTCTTTCCGGAGAAGAGGGCGTGGCCTGGTTTTCCGGAAACGAAACTCCTCCGGGAGCCGATTCTATCGCCCAGGCTTATGCCGGGCACCAGTTCGGCCACCTGAATATGCTGGGGGACGGCCGGGCCCATCTCCTCGGCGAGCATCTTACCCCCGAGGGCGCCCGCGTGGACATTCAACTCAAAGGATCCGGCCCCACACCTTTCTCCCGGCGAGGCGATGGCCGCGCTGCGCTTGGGCCGATGCTGCGCGAATACATCATCTCCGAAGCCATGCATGCCCTCGGCGTTCCCACCACGAGAAGCCTGGCCGTGGTGGAAACGGGCGAGCCGGTGTATCGCGAAGAGGTTCTGCCGGGGGCCGTGCTCACTCGTGTGGCTGCGAGCCACATTCGCGTGGGCACTTTCGTATACGCGGCCCGCGTGAGCGAGCAGCCTGATAACGAAAGCGAGCGGCAGGCCCTCCGTACCCTGGCCGATTACACCATCCGCCGGCATTATCCCGAGCTGGATGCCTCTCCGGAAAAATACCTGGCTTTTCTGCAGGCCGTGATTGCCCGGCAGGCGAGTTTGATTGCCCGGTGGATGAACCTGGGCTTCATTCACGGAGTGATGAATACCGACAATATGGCCATCTCCGGCGAAACCATTGATTACGGCCCCTGCGCCTTCATGGACCATTACTCTCCCTCCACCGTATTCTCTTCGATCGACAGGAACGGGCGCTATGCTTACGGCAATCAGCCGAGGATCGCCGCCTGGAATCTCGCGAGATTTGCCGAATCCCTGCTTCCGCTCCTCGATTCCTCGGAGCCGGAGGCGGTTGCCAAGGCCAAAGAAGCCGTGGAAGGCTTTCTTCCCGCTTATGAAAAGGCCTGGCTGCGCGGGATGCGGTCGAAGCTGGGTTTGCTCACCGAGGAGGCCGACGATTTCGCGCTTGTCGAATCGCTCCTGCGGTGGATGGAGAAAAACGAGGCCGATTTCACCAATACCTTCCGTGCTCTTTCGAAGGAGCCGGAGCCCTCTTCTCTTCCTTTTCAGGACACGGGCTTCCACGAATGGCATGGCCGCTGGAGAGCGCGCCTGCTGCGGCAACCTCATTCGGAAGAGGAATCCCGTGAGAAGATGCGGGCGCACAATCCCGATCTGATCCCGCGAAACCACAAGGTGGAGGAAGCTCTGGCGGCTGCTTCGGCCGCCGAGGGCAGTGATCTTTCTCCAGTGGAAAAGCTGCTCGAAGCGATTCGTGAGCCGTTCGAGGATCATCTCTCTCACATAGGCTATCGTGAGCCGGCTCCCGGCAAAGGATTGGGTTATCAGACTTTCTGCGGAACCTGAGGACGGAATACACGGTAGGCATAACGTCCATGCTGTGGGACGATTTACCTCCGCATGAATTTTTACCGGCGCCACGTCTCCCCAAAAAACTATCCCAATCAAAACGTGCGCTGGAACGGCCTTTGCTTTATACAGATCGACATAGAAAACAGATCGATATAGAAATAGAAGGAAAGGTACCGCGACCGTGAATCTGCCGATCCGTCTTCCACAGCCTCGTATTCGATTTCTGCTGGCCGGAATCCTGGCCTTGTTTTTTTCCACCCAGGCTTTCGCTGATGGCAGCGTAAATTATTACGAAGATGTTCTCCCTCTGCTTCGCAGCCGTCCTGATATCCGCGCCATCCTGGCCGAGGTGGAGTTTCCCCGCTTGGGTTTGGGCCGCAGGATCAGCGGAAGGATGATTCCCGCCCTGGCCGGCCAGAGGGTAGGCCCTTACCGCTTTCTCGCGGTGAAAGGGAATGAGGACATCATCGTGCGATTTTCCACCGTCGTCCGTTTTTACAACCAGTACGACAACTTCCTGGGCGAAGACGACGGAGAGGGCGGAGGCTGTGACCTCGACCTTATCGACGCTGTTCGGCTCGAGGAAGAAGTGGTGTCCGTTTCGATTTCCCGCCCTTGAACCGGCCCTGATCAAGCTCTGATCAAAACAGCTCAGCCAGCTTCTTTTTCCAGCTCTCTTCTCTCATAGGTACCCACCAGTTTCGCGCTCTCGAGGATCCTGCCTTCCAGGCGGTTCATGAGCTCGGTGCGGCTCAGCCCGGTGGGCAGATAAAGGCGGCGGTCGAGTGCGAAGAGCTTGAACTCATAGTGGTGAAGGCCGTGGCCCTGGGGCGGCATCGGGCCGTTCCACCCCGTGTTCCCGAAGGAATTGATGCCCTGGGCGGCCGTAACCGGAAGGTCGAGAAATCCCCTTCTCGCCAGGCCGGCCGGGAGCGAGCGGGTTTCGCCAGGTATGTTGTAGATCAGCCAGTGCACGTAAGGGTGGTTCCGGGCGGAAGACGGAGGTGCGTCGGGATCCTCGCAAATCAAGGCGAAGCCTTTGGTTTTCTCCGGCACCTCACTCCAGGCAAGTGGAGGGGATAGATCGATGCCTTCTCCGGTATGCTCCCCGGGAATATTCTGCTGGTAGGAAAATGCGGAACTCGTGAGCTTCATGGCTAATCCTCCGAAATGTTTTGGCCGGAGAATCGGCTGCAGAGTGCGTACCAGGTTGAGGGGCGGAATTCGGGCGGCCAGAGGGGGTGGCGGGGGCAATCAGCCCCGGGCAGGGCGGCCCGTGGATACTCAGATCTTCAGATCCCTCACCACTTTCATGATTTTTTTGAACTGCCCCTGCTGGAATTTTTCGTCGTGGGCCGCGAAGAAGGCTTCCATGTCCACTTTCTGCCCCTGGTGATCGATGATCCAGTCCACGAGATCGTGCCCTATGATCAGGCAGGCCGCGAGCGGATGAATATGGGTGTGCCCAACGGCCTCGGGAAATCCGGTGCTCCTCGGAAGCTCGTGGTGCTGATACACGATCTTGTCCACATCGGCCGGAACCTCCTTCATTCCCTGGATCAGCAGCGCGGCTTTTCTGGGGTGATCCTGGTATTCCTTCTGCTTGGCCTGGTCGAACTCCTCTTTTCTGTCGTTCAGCTCCTTGAGGTCTTTCACGGCGCAAAGATGATTGTCGTCGATGCACATATCGTGGAGCAGGGAAGCCATTGCCAGCTTTTTCAGGCTCATATCGGAACCCCATTCCATCGCGATCGCGATGGCGCAGCTCACTTCGGCCACCATCTGAGAATGAGCCGCGATGTACTTCTCCTTGTTGATCTCCATGTTTTTCAGCACGGCGGCCAGGGAAGGGGTTTCGGCCATTTCCTTCACCACGAGATTCATATTGTTCTTCACCAGCTTCTGCACTTCGGGCGTAAAGCCCACTTCCTTCACCAGCTCGTGCATCACTTCGACCGCATCCACCGAGGTGGTTTTCACTTCCTCCTTGGGGCGCGGCTTTTTGAGCATATCCTCAAGCAGGCCATTCACTTTACCCACCACGGCTTCCACGGAATCGTTTCGCACGAAGAAGCTGTTGAGCTTTTTCCGCACCTTGTATTTGTCTTCGTCGTCGGCGGAAAAGGAATCCCCCGCATTCACGATCTTCACGTACTTCAGGGCGGAAAGGCGGATGAAAAGGTCGGAGGCCTGCGGGTTGGTTTTTCGAAGCAGCGAGATGCTCATCGGTGTGAAGGGCGGTGTGCCGAGAGGGGCCTCCACGCTCCTGGGTGTGGCCTGAATTTCAACGAGAGCTTTCTGCACGGCCGGCAGGAGCTCGTGTTCTTTGTATGCTTTGATCTTCGGCCCGCGGATTTCAGGGCTCTTGCCGTCCGGGTGATGAAGCACATAAGGAATTTTCGCCCCGAGCACCTGCTCGAACACCAGCATTCCTTCCGCCAGGGAATGATCGAGCACGGCTAAATCGTAGCTGCTGGATTTGAAGGAAATCACGGTGTCGGCGGCGGTATTGAATGCCGTTACCTGGCAATGAAATCGGCTCTCCAGGGAGAAGCGAAGGAGTTCTGAAATTTCAGGGCTGCCGAAAAAAACGAGAACGTTTTTTGACGAGGCAGTTGGTTTGGCTGCTTCCTCTGTCACCGTACTTTCATGGTATATCGACGGCGCGTTAATTGTTGCTGAAAATGCCCTAACTCTCCGGAAAAACTGGGTAAATGCGGCCGACCCTGAGTTTTCGGGGAAAATGCCCCATAAGTATTGGAAAAGAAAAGCGAATTACAGCCCGGATCGGGAGCCCGAAGGGCCGCTTTTCGAGGTATAAGAAATCCGATGCCTACCCAGATCCTCCCAACAGAAGATGCGCTTCCCTCCAACCTCCGCCTCCTGGTTCGCGAAAGCGGAGCCTTACTGGGCCGGGTGATCGAGAGGGAGGCAGGCAGGCCTTTATTCCAGGTGGTGGAAAAGCTTCGCGTATCGATGGCCGACCTTCGCGACAAAGCCCCCAACGAGGTGGTGGCTCAGCTGAGACGGGAGCTGAAGAGCCTGCGTGCCTTGAACAAGGAAGGCCGGCGTGACGTGGCCCGCTCCTTTACTCTCTTCCTTGAGCTGATGAACGCCTGCGAGAATGCTTACCGGGGATACCGCCTTGATAGCGGCAAGCGCCAGAAGGCGATCGAAGGCGGACCGGATTCCCTCGTTTACGTGCTCACCGCCCATCCTACGGAGGCCCGCTCTCCCGAGAACATCAAAGTGTTCCAGCGGATCCAGAATCTTCTCACCAATGTGCTGAAACGCGATACCCCGGCGGAGCTCTGGCGCGATCATCTCCTGCATGAGCTCGAGATCGCCTGGCACGCCACTCCCACCCGGGAGCGCGCCCCTCGCGTGAAAGACGAAGCGGCCCATATTTACCAAACCGCTCTTCGCCCGGGAATTCTGCGAGCTCTGCTTGCGGCGAGCGGTGAGGTGGTGCCCGTTTACCTCCGCACCTGGGTGGGAGGCGATAAGGACGGGCATCCCGGCGTGGATGAAAAGGCCATGACCGATAGCCTGCAGCTCGCGCGCGATGCCCTGCTTCGCCATGCTCTCACCTTGATCGGCGATGTGGAGGGCACTCTGGATCTTCTGCCGGGCAAGATGCTGGCGCGCGAGATCCGTGGAGTGAAAGCCGCGCTTTCGAAAGTTCGCAAAGTGAGAGTGGGCGACGGCAAAAACGTAGCTCAAGCGAAGGCTGTGTTTCACAAGCTCTGCGGGGCCTACGAGGCGAAGATCCGGGTGCTGCATCCTTCCCTGCTCGAAGGAAAACGCCTTTTCCACGTATTCCCGGGCCTGGTGGTGCCCTTGGAGCTGCGCGAGTCCAGCGACGTGCTGATGGGAGAAAAAGTCGAGGGCCGGCCCGGCAAAGGGCGGAAGATGGCCATCGAAAGGATGCTCTCGCGCCTGGCGCAGTTCGCCCGCGGCGGCGATGCCCGCTGGTATGCCCGGGGAATGATCGTGAGCATGACGGAGAAGGTGGAGCACCTGGCCCGGGCGGAAGAGCTGGTTCGGGCCGCCTTTCGCACGCCCGCGCTTCCGGTGATCCCGCTTTTTGAAACCGGAGAGAGCTTGGGCCGCTCCGTGGAAATCGTGCGAGCCTTGATCGCGCATCCCCGATTGGGTGCGGCTCTTACCGGGGCCTGGGCCGATCGGTTGGAAATCATGGTGGGGTATTCCGACTCTTCCAAGCAGGGTGGCGTGCTCGCGAGCCGCGTGGCCATCGCGCGCGCCATGCATAAGCTCGAAGCGGAATGTGACACCAATGGAGTGCAGGTGGTGTTTTTTCAGGGATCGGGCGGCTCGGTGGACCGGGGCGGCGGATCCGTGGCTGATCAGCTGGCCTGGTGGCCGAAATCCGCCTTGCGCACCTATAAGGTAACCGTGCAGGGAGAGATGGTGGAACGCTCTCTCTCCAGCCCCGCGATCGCGCGCGGCCAGATCGAAAGAATCGCGCTCTCCGCCGCGGAAGGCTTGCACCGCACGCCGAGCGCGCCCTCTTCCCCTCAGCTTTTTCGCCTCGCTGAGCTGGCTTCCGCTTCCTATCAGGAGATGATTCACGACAGGGATTTTCTCCGTCTCGTGGGCCGCTCCACCCCCTACGAGCATCTTTCCGCTCTGAAGATCGGATCCCGCCCCTCGAGGAGAACCACCGAGATTTCCGTGGCCGGCCTGCGCGCGATCCCCTGGGTGCTCTGCTGGACGCAGGTGCGCGTGATGTTTCAAACGTGGTGGGGGATAGGGAGCGCCTGGCGTACCTTGAACGATGTGGAAAAAGAGGCACTGAAGCGGGATTTCGAGAGAGAGCCGGTGTTTCGCTCCTTCGTGAAAGCGCTGGCGTTTACCCTCGCCAAGGTGGAGCTGCCTTTGTGGAGGATCTATCTTGATTCGTCCGGTCTCGAGGCCTCTCTTTGCGACCGCTTCTATGAACGTTTCTCCGATGAGCTCTCGGCCGTGGCGGAGATGGTGCATTTTCTGAGCGGCAGCGCGAACCCCTTGTGGTTCAAGCCTTGGCTGGGCGCCAGCATTCGCCTGCGGGCACCGATGATTCATCCGCTGAACTTGCTGCAAGTGCTGGCGATCGAGGAGGAGGACTACGTGCTCTTCCGGGAAACGGCCACGGGCATCTCGAGCGGGATGATGTCCACCGGGTGAGTGGCCCTATTGGTTGACCTGCATGGATGGGTGGCGCAGAGAGCTGATTAGCTTCCCACCGCCTCCAGCCTGGATTCGGCCGGAGAAGCGAACTGATGTGCCACCTGGAGCAGATGGTTTAGGTCCACCGGCTTTTTCAGGCAAGC
>CAZTCD010000075.1:0-19024 GCA_964612065.1 uncultured Bdellovibrionales bacterium
TCCGTGAAGGTGGCCGTACCGTAGGCGCCGGCGTAGTTTCGGAGATCATTGAGTAATGGAAACGAAAATCCGTATTAAGTTGAAAGCATTCGATCATCGCGTTCTCGATCAATCCGTATGGGAAATCGTGAACACAGCTAAGCAGACCGGAGCCAAAGTTGCTGGCCCGATTCCTCTGCCAACGGTGATCAATAAGTATACTGTGCTTCGCTCTCCGCATATCGATAAGAAGTCGCGTGAGCAGTTTGAAGTTAGAACCCACAAACGCCTTATCGACATTCTTGAGCCCACCCAGCAGACAGTAGATTCGCTGATGAAGCTCGATCTCTCGGCAGGCGTCGATGTGGAGATCAAGTCCTAAGCGAACGTTGGAGTGATTTATGAGCGAGAATAAAGTGGAAAATCAAGCTACGGAATCTCAGGGCGCTGCAACCGCAGCGATACCTGTAATCTATGGCACCAAGACTGGCATGACCCGCATTTTTGATGAAGCGGGCCGCTCCATTCCGGTCACGGTTGTTAGCCTTAAAGATTCAACTGTAATCACTCAGGTGAAGACTGTTGCTAAAGAAGGCTACTCAAGCGTTCAACTTGGTTTCAAAGCAAAGAAGGCCCAGAGAGTAAATAAGGCAGAGAAGGGGCACTTTCAAAAGGCTGGTGCCCCTGGCTTTTACCATGTGGAAGAGTTTCGCCTTCCGAAGGAAGACGGAGCACTTTCCGTTGGTGCCACTGTGAGCACTGACTTTCTGGCTCCTGGTACCTTTATTGATGTTCAAGGAACTTCTAAGGGTAAAGGATTCCAGGGTGTCGTGAAGGTGTGGAATTTCGGTGGTCAGCCTGCCACGCATGGTCACTCCGTTTCCCATCGCGTTCCAGGATCCATTGGTAATCGCGCCGATCCAGGCCGCGTTTTTCCTGGCCACAAGATGGCCAAGCACCTTGGTATGGACACCAAGACTCTCCAGAATTTGAAAGTGGTGTCTTACGATCCTGAAACCAAGCTTCTTTTGATCCAGGGTGCTGTTCCGGGATCCAAGAGCTGGGTGGTACGTATCACCAAAGCAATGAAGAAGAAGGCCGTTACCAAGGCCAAGGCTGCCAAGTAAGGAATAGGGACAAACAATGGCAAAGGTAAAAGTTTTCAATCTTAAGAAGCAGGAAGTTGGAGAGATCGATCTGCCTGACTCTGTATTCGGTGTGGAAGTTAGCAGCGCTATCATTCATCAAGCTGTTGTAACTCAGCTTGCTGGTCGCCGCCGCGGTACCGCTTCCACGAAAACAAAAGCTGAAGTTCGCGGTGGTGGTAAAAAACCCTTCCGCCAAAAAGGAACTGGTAATGCTCGTCAGGGCTCCAGCCGCTCCCCGCTTATGCCGGGTGGTGGTGAAAGCTTTGGGCCGAAGCCACGGTCTTATTTCAAGGCATTCCCCAAGAAGATGGCGCAGGCTGCAATGCGGTCGGCGCTTTCCGATAAGCTTGGAAGTGAGCGCCTCATCGTGATCGATGATATCAAGATCGCTAAACCCAAGACCAAAGACGTGGCATCTGTGCTCGGTACTTTTGGGCTCGGCAAAGCATTGATCGTTGATAGTGAAAACAAGAATCTTGAGCTCGCTTCGCGCAATCTCGAGAAGCACAAATATCTGCGCACTGAGGGTGTGAACGTTTACGACGTGGTTAACCACGAGTGGCTCGTTCTTTCCAAACAGGCTGCGCAGTCGTTGGCAGAACGTCTCGCCGGCGACAAACGGGCTAAGTCCAAAGCGTAAGGTGAAGCATGGCCAACGTTGATGTGATTAAAAGACCAGTTCTTAGCGAAAAGAGCACCACTCAGGCGGAAACGTCTAACCAAGTTGCGTTTGAAGTAGCTCTTGGCGCCACCAAGACCGAAGTAAAGGCTGCAGTGGAGCGCTTTTTTAAAGTTAAAGTTGCAAGCGTAAATACGACGATCGTTCCCGGCAAGGTGTATCGCACCAAGCGTGGTAACGAGAAGTCCAACTCCTGGAAAAAGGCAGTTGTTACGCTCAAGCAGGGTGAGAAAATCGAATTTTTTAAGGGAGTTTAAACAGTAGGTATAGCCCGCAGACGGCTGAAAAACTGTTGAACAAGGAAAGGTAGCGAAATGCCAGTTAAGACATACCGCCCGATTACACCGTCAAGAAGATACTTGACGACTGCTGATTTCAGCATGCTTACGAAAAAAGCACCTGAAAAAAGCCTTCTTGAATCGAAGCAGAAGCATGCAGGCCGTAATAATCATGGCCGTATCACCACTCGCCATCATGGCGGTGGCGTGCGTCAGCACTACAGAATTATCGATTTCAAAAGAGATAAGACAGGAATTCCTGCAAAGGTCGTAGCTCTTGAATACGATCCTAACAGAACTGCATTTATTGCTCTTCTGCAGTACGTAGATGGTGAAAAGCGTTACATCCTGGCGCCATTGAATCTAAATGTAGGCGATTCTGTAATCGCTTCTGATGATGCCGATATTAAGCCCGGAAATACTCTCACCTTGAAGAATATTCCTGTTGGTACGCTGGTTCACAATATCGAGCTCCGTCCCGGTAAAGGGGGACAGATGGTTCGGTCGGCTGGTGCATATGCACAGGTGCTCGGAAGAGAAGGTGAATATGGTCAGATCCGCATGCCTTCGGGTGAAGTGCGACGCGTTCTACTTGATTGCCGCGCCACTATTGGCCAGATCGGCAATACCGAGCATGAGAACATTACTTTGGGCAAAGCAGGGCGTGCACGCAAGATGGGCATTCGTCCCACTAACCGCGGTGTTTCTATGAACCCGATCGATCACCCAATGGGTGGTGGTGAAGGAAAAGCCTCCGGTGGACTGCCTCGCTCACCTTGGGGTTGGTACACCAAGGGCCTTAAGACCAGGAATAACAAACGTACGGACAGCTTCATTGTGAAGCGCCGTCGCTAAGGAGAGTTGGAGAATGGGACGCTCATTAAGAAAAGGGCCTTTCGTTGACTACCACGTAATGGACAAAGTGGAGAAAGCGAAGGCTTCCAACGATAAGAAGGCGATCAAAACTTGGTCGCGACGTTCGATGATCACCCCTGAGATGGTGACGATGACGTTCGCTGTTCATAACGGCAAGAAGTTCATCCCGGTTTATGTCACAGAAAACATGGTAGGCCATAAGCTTGGCGAATTCGCTCCCACGCGAACCTTCGCTGGTCACACACCTGCCGATAAGAAGGAAGCTGCCGCCGCCGCTCCTGCGGGGAAGTAGTGAGGATCTATGCAGTCTAAAGCAACAGCACGGCATATAATGATCACCCCCCGAAAGGTTCGACTTGTGTCGGATCTTGTTCGAGGTAAATCGATCAATGAAGCACTTACGATACTGAAGTTCAGCTCCCGTAAGCGTACCGCTAAGGCTATCTCCACGGTTCTTGAAAGCGCTGTGGCGAATGCTGAGCAAAAGGGTCGAATCGACGTGGATAATCTTTTCGTTAAGAAACTCTGCGTTGATCAAGGCCCCACTCTTAAGCGCTATGCATCGCGTGCAAAGGGCCAGGGAATGAGAATTTTGAAGAAGACGAGCCACATCTCTGTGGTTCTCGAGGAAAGGTAAGCGATGGGCCAGAAGACAAACCCAATTGGATTTCGTTTAGGCGTTACTCGTACCTGGGATTCCCGCTGGTATGCCAAGAAAAACTATCAGGATCTTCTGCATGAAGACCTGAAGATTCGGAAAGTGCTTAAGAAAAAGCTCTTCCAGGCCGGAATCGCTAAGATTGAGATCGAGCGTGCTGCTAATAAAGTTAAGGTGAACATCTATAGTGCTCGCCCTGGTCTTATCATCGGCAAAAAGGGATCGGGTGTAGACCAACTTCGTTCTGAAGTGGCTGGATTAACGAAGAACGAACTTCTGTTGAATATTCTTGAAGTGCGCAAGCCTGAGATTGATTCGACTCTCGTGTCTGAATCGATTGCCGCTCAACTTGAGAAACGCGTGGCTTTTCGACGAGCCATGAAGAAGGCAATGGCTACTGCGATTAAAATGGGCGTGCGTGGAATCAAGGTGCGCTGTTCTGGTCGTTTGGGCGGCGCTGAGATCGCTCGTACAGAAGGGTACAGCGAAGGCAGTATTCCCCTTCACACGCTTCGCGCGGATATCGATTACGGTACCGCTGAGGCCACCACTACCTACGGGATCATCGGTATTAAAACTTGGATTTACAAAGGTGATGTTCCTCTCCGTAAAACCGCAAAAGGTGCTGAGAGCAACGCTCCGGCCAACGCTTAGAGAAACAGGAGTAGCAAGTGCTAGCCCCAAAAAGAGTAAAATGGCGTAAACAACAGAAAGGTCACATGGCGGGCAAAGCCCTACGTGGTGGTACCCTTCTGCACGGCGATTATGGACTTCAGGCAACGGAGTGCGGATATATAACCGCTCGCCAAATCGAAGCCGCTCGTATTGCCGTATCCAAATACACCAAAAAGGGTGGACAGATGTGGATCCGGATTTTCCCGGATAAGCCCCGCACCAAGAAAGCTGCTGAAACGCGGATGGGTAGCGGTAAGGGTAACGTGGAAGATTGGGTATCCGTAATTAAGCCGGGTCGCGTTCTTTATGAAATCAAAGGAGTGACCAAAGAAGAAGCTACTCAAGCTATGCGAATGGCAAATTATAAGCTTCCTCTAAAAACTAAGATCATCTCTAAATTCAATGCTGTGCCTCAGAAGAAGACAGCCGCAGAAGGGGATAAATAATGGCTCACCGTATTTCCAAACAGAAAAAGGAAATTAGCGGCCTGGGCGCTAAAGAGCTTCAGGCAAAGGTTCGTGAGCTTGAGGAGCATATCTTCCAGCTTCGTATGCAGTTTAAGACTGGCCAGTTGGCCAGCACTGCCATGATGGGCATTGCTCGAAAAGAGCTCGCTCGTGTAAAAACTGCGCTCACTGCTAAGGCATAGAGAACGGAAAGGTAAGAGAGTTTATGACCGAGAATACTAAAACTGCCGCAGCACTTACGCCGAAGCGCGAAGAAACTGGCATTGTGATTAGCAATAAGATGCAGAAGACGATCGTAGTTAAGCTTGATCGTCGCAAGCGCCATACTAAATATGGAAAGTTCATCACAAGAACCAAGAAGATTAAGGCGCATGACGAGGCTAACGCTGCAAATATTGGTGACCTGGTTACCGTTGTTGCTACGAAGCCGATCAGCAAAGACAAGCGATACGCGCTCAAGGAAGTCGTACGCAAAGCGTCCGGCGTATAGGTAAAGGAATTAGGAGCGAAAAATGATCCAGCAAGAATCAAATCTTGACGTAGCCGATAACTCCGGCGCCCGGGCCATCCAGTGCATTCGAGTACTGGGCGGTACTCGTCGTCGATACGCATCGATCGGAGACATCATCGTAGCCACCGTTAAGGATGCCGACACCGGCTCTAAAGTAAAAAAGGGTGATGTAGTAAAAGCCGTAATCGTGCGTACGAAGAAAGAAATTCGTCGCGTTGATGGCTCATACATTCGCTTTGACGATAACGCAGCAGTTCTTGTGAATGCCCAGAAAGAGCCGGTTGGAACCCGTATCTTTGGGCCAATAGCCCGCGAATTGCGTGGGGCTGGTTATACCAAGATCATCTCGCTTGCACCTGAAGTGCTTTAATTTTTAGGAAAGTAGAACATGGCTGAAGAAAAGAAAAACGAAGCTAAGGCGGCCCCAAAGGCCCCTAAAAAAGAAGGTTCCGGCAAGAAGAGAGGGGCTGTAGGGCAGCTTTTTGAAGTTCACGACCCAAGTTCGCCCTTTCCCAATCGTTTTCCTCGCCTGCGAAAGCAGTATGAGGAAAAGGTGGTTCCTGCTCTCATGAAGAAGCTGGATCTTAAGAACCCTATGGAATGCCCGAAGATCACTCGGATTGTGGTGAACTCTGTAACCAAGGATGCAGTTGCTAACCCCAAGATCCTGGATAATCTGACTGCTGAGCTTGCGATGATCACCGGACAAAAGCCGGTTCCCACTCGCGCGAAGAAAGCAATCGCGGCTTTCAAGCTCCGTAAAGGAATTCCTCTCGGTGCCATGGTAACTCTTCGCAACAAGCGTATGTATGAGTTTATGGATCGCTTGATCAACGTAGCTCTTCCTCGCGTTCGTGACTTCAGGGGAATCAGCACTAAGTCGTTTGATGGCCGAGGCAATTACACGTTTGGTCTTAAAGAGCAGATCATTTTTCCGGAAATCAACTTTGATAAGGTTGATAAGGCTCGTGGTCTAAACATCACCTTTGTAACTACTGCAAAAGATAATGAATCGGCGCGCATGCTTTTGACTGAACTCGGCATGCCTTTCCGGAAGTAGGAGCTATTGAATGTCTAAGAAGTGCAAACTAGAAAAAATGAAGAAAGCGCCCAAGTTCAAGGTGCGGCACAAGAACCGCTGCCCACTTTGTGGTCGTCCTCGCGCTTTTATGCGGAAGTTCAATATGTGTCGTATTTGTTTCCGCAAACTCGCACTCACTGGGCAATTGCCCGGCGTGACGAAGTCTAGCTTCTAATTGGAATTTAGGGAGATCGAAAGATGTATACCGATCCTGTAGCAGACCTCTTGACCCGTATCCGGAACGCCAGCATGGCCGGCCTGGACACAGTGGAAGCCCCTGTGTCTCGTTTGAAGGCTAACATCGCTCGTGTTTTGAAAGACGAAGGGTTTATTAAAAACTTTCGTCTTGTGCGGGCAGATAACAAACATTTTCTTCGCATTTACTTGAAATCGGAGCCTGGCAAAAAAGCCATCACCGGTATCAAGCGCGAAAGTAAGCCAGGCCTTCGTCGATACGTAGGTGTTGATGAGATTCCGCGTGTATTGAATGGCGCTGGAGTGGTGATCCTTTCCACCCCCAAGGGTGTTATGACCGGCCGAGAGGCCAAAAAGAGCAGAGTGGGTGGCGAGCTCCTTTGTTCGGTTTGGTAGGAGTGAGATATGTCGAGAATTGGTAAGCAGCCGATTAAGATTCCTGCCGGTGTAAAAGTATCGGCAAAGGACGGCGTCTACAGCTTTGAAGGACCCAAGGGGAAACTGGCCCATAAGGTTCCTACTGGCGTAATCGTTAAAGTTGAAGGCGATCATATCAATGTTACGCGAGATGATTCCGTAGAAGGCGCGGCAGCATTACACGGCTTGACTCGAACCCTTCTCGCCAACTGTGTGCACGGGGTTCATGCGGGTTATACGAAGGGCCTTGAAATTAATGGAGTAGGTTATCGTGCTGCTGTTCAAGGCCAGGCACTCAATCTTACCCTCGGCTTTTCCCATCCTGTTAGCTTCGCCCTTCCTACTGGAATTTCGGCAAAGGTTGATGCCAATACCAAGATTTCAATTTCTGGGGCCGACAAGCAGCTTGTAGGAGCAGTGGCATCCCAGATTCGTGGTCTTAAGCCGGTGGAACCTTATCAAGGTAAGGGCATTCGATATGCCGGTGAATTTGTTCGTCGCAAGGCAGGTAAGGCTGCTGGCGCTGCGGGCGCGAAGTAAGGAGTATTTGTGAAAAAGGTAAGTAAAAAAACCCCGGAATCTCTTCGCAACCGGCTTCGTCGAAAGCGAAGGATTAGCTTCAAGGTTAAGGGAACTTCTGAGCGTCCTCGCTTGGCGATTTTCCGTAGCAATACTGCTTTTTATGCACAGATCATTAACGATGATTCTGGCAAAACATTGCTTTCAGTGGCCACCAACTCCAAGGAGTTGAAGGGCAAAGTTAAAAACACCCTGGAAGGCATTTCGTCTCTGGGTGAGGCAATGGCCAAAAAGGCCGGCGATTCAAAAATTGCAAAGGTGGTTTTTGATCGCGCTGGTTATCTTTATCACGGCAAAGTGAAAGCATTTGCCGATGGAGCCCGCAAGGGCGGCCTGAAGTTTTAATTGGTTTTCTCGGAGGCTCGATTGCAAGACAACAGAGACAACAGAGACAGGGATAACAGACGCGGCAATGCAGACGCGGATGGGAATCAGTACGAGGAAAAAGTCCTCTACATTAACCGTGTTGCGAAAGTGGTAAAGGGCGGTCGCCGTTTCAGCTTTTCAGCGCTTGTGGTGGCTGGTGATCGTCAGGGTCGCGTAGGCATTGGGCTTGGCAAGGCGAACGAAGTTCCTGAAGCCATTAAGAAAGCATCAAAGCAGGCCAAGAAGAATATGATTAAGGTTCCGATTACTTCGGAAGCTAAGTCGATTCCGCATGATGTGATCGGAAAGTTCTGTTCCGGCCGCATCTTGCTGAAGCCGGCGGTTGAAGGTACTGGCGTAATTGCTTCTGCAACCGTACGCGGGATCCTTGAAGCAGCTGGTCTTCAAAACGTACGCACTAAAACGCTACGAAGCCGAAATCCCCATAACGTTGTTAAGGCTACGATGGATGGACTAAAGCGCTTGCGTGAGTTTGACTCTATCGCCGCGGCCAGAAATAAACCGCTGGCTGAGATCCTCTAAGGGGAGATCGGAAGGATAACTATGGCTAAGAAAAGCATTACGATTCGCTATAAAAGAAGCACTATCGGCTGCCCAAAGGATCAGATCGATACGGTTCGCGGCCTCGGCTTGCGTCGGCTTCGTGATGAGCGCACGCTAGAAAACACACCCGCTATTCGTGGAATGATCAAGAAAGTCATTCACCTGGTGGAAGTGGTTCGGGAAGAGTAGGAGAAGTCATGATTCGTCTTGAAGAATTAAAAGGCGCTCGCGGAGCATCTCGTAGAAACAAGCGACTTGGTCGTGGTGCTGGTAGCGGTAAGGGTGATACCTCCGGTAAGGGTCATAAGGGTCTCTTGGCTCGAAAAGGTGGTGGCCGTCGAATTGGTTATGAAGGTGGCCAAACCCCGATGATTCGCCGCATTCCGAAGCGTGGTTTCCATAATTTCGCTCGCAAAGAATATGCGATTGTTAGCTTGAGTGATCTCGAGACTTCTGGTCTGAAAGAAGCCTCTCCTGAATCGCTACGGGCGGCTGGGATTGTAAAAGGAACTGAGCCTTTCCTTAAGGTGCTCGGTGTAGGCGAGCTTACCAAAGCTATCACGGTAAAAGCTCATAAATTTAGCGAGAGTGCAAAAGCTAAAATTGAAAAGGCCGGTGGAAAACCGGAGGTGATTGATGTCCGGGGCTGATGGTCTCTTCAAGATTCCTGAACTACGGAAAAAGATCCTCTATACACTTTTCGCATTAGCAGTTTACCGAGTTGGAGTTCATATCCCTACGCCGGGAGTGAATTCTGACGCTCTCCAGGCTTTCTTTTCCAAGCAGTCTGGCACGTTATTTGGCTGGTTTAATATGTTTTCGGGAGGCGCCCTCGAGCGCTTTTCGGTGATGGCGCTTGGCGTAATGCCTTACATTTCAGCGTCTATTATCTTTCAGCTTTTGACAGTGGTTTACCCCTCTCTTGCAGCTCTTCAGAAAGAAGGAGAGTCAGGTCAAAAGAAGTTAAACCAGTATACCCGTTACGCTACGGCCGCTCTTTGTCTTGTACAGGGATATGGGATCGCCGTTGGTCTTGAAAATATGCCCGGCGGAGCTCCGGTTGTTTATGAGCCGGGATTGGCTTTCCGTCTATTGACCATGGTTACTCTTCTTGGTGGCACCATGTTTTTGATGTGGCTTGGTGAGCAAATTACCGAGCGTGGGATTGGAAACGGTATCTCTCTTATAATTTTCGCGGGTATCGCCTCTAGTATTCCTCCTGGAATCGCAAGTGCTTGGAACATGTTTAAGACCAATTCCTTGTCGTTGATGCAGCTAGCGCTTCTTGGCGGGATTATCTTTGGCGTATTTTTCGTGATTATCTTCATGGAAAGGGGACAGCGCCGCATCCCTATTCAGTACGCTAAGAGAGTGGTTGGAAGGAAAATGTACGGCGGGCAGAGCACACATCTTCCGCTGAAGATTAATACATCAGGTGTAATTCCACCGATTTTTGCCTCTTCTCTGATCATGCTTCCTGCAACAGTTACAACGCTGTTTCAGACGCCCTTGATGGTTCGTCTTCGCGACACTCTCCAGCAGGGTATAGTGCATGATGTACTTTTCGTAGCATTGATCGTTTTCTTCTGCTTCTTCTATACTGCAGTGACTTTTAAAACTGAGGATGTAGCAGACAATCTTCGTAAATATGGTGCGTTTATTCCTGGGATTCGTCCTGGAGAAAAAACGGCCGAATTTATCGACTACGTATTGGTGCGAATTACTGTGCTGGGCGCAGTTTATATCTCAGCGATTTGTGTGCTTCCTACGGTCCTTGGAAATTCTTTAAAGATACCATTTTACATCGGCGGCACTAGCGTTTTGATTTTGGTAGGGGTTGCAATGGATACCCTTGCTCAGGTTGAATCTCATTTGCTGAGCCGGCATTACGATACTTTTATGGGCAATATGCGCATGAAAGGGCGTAAGGGAGCTTGATGATTTTTGCGCTCTTTGGCCCTCCTGGATCTGGAAAGGGCACGCAAGCTAAAGTCTTAGTAGAAAGGTTGGGCATGCCCCAGCTTTCCACGGGCGATATGTTGCGAGAAGCAATCAAGCAGGGGTCCGATCTTGGACTTAAGGCCAAAGAGTCGATGAATAAGGGAGAGTTGGTTTCTGACGACCTTATTATCGGACTTATTCGAGATCGAATTGGTGCGCCGGACTGTAAGTCGGGATTCATGCTCGACGGTTTTCCTCGCACAGTGGCCCAGGCCGAAGCTTTAGATTCTATGCTGAGGGCCCAAAGCCTGGTCTTAGAGCATGTAGTCAGTTTTAGAGTTAATCGGAAGGAGCTCATTGAACGCCTTTCTGGACGGCTTGTCTGCTCGAATTGTGCGGCAAGCTACCATGAGCGGTCGAAGCCGCCGGTAAAGCCTGGAATTTGTGATGTTTGCGGTGCGCCCGTGGTTAAGCGGGATGATGACAAGCCTGAGGTGGTTGAAACGCGTTTAGAGACGTTTTTAGCTTCCACCAAGCCGGTTGAAGACTTTTATAGAGCTAAGGGCCGTTTGCGTGAAGTGAACGCGGAAGGTCCAGAGGCCGCGGTATTGGAACGTATTCTGGCGTCTATAGGGAGAGCGTGAGAAGGGTAAAAACCCATTGATTAAGGGATATTCGCCATGGTACGGAGGAGTGCTATCACCTTGGCGGGTCAGCGGTCTTATTAACCTGAAAATTCAAGCATTTTCAATGGGTTAGGGGGCCTGGGGCGAAAACGAAGAGCGTTCATCAAAAAGGACGATTCGTTGATCCCAGCATGGAATGTCCTTAGTGAGAAATTTTGTTTAGCCAAATGGTTTTTGTTTAGGTTTTGGAGTTGAAGATGAAAGTCAGGGCGTCCGTAAAGAAAATTTGTGTAAAGTGCAAAGTGGTTCGGCGTAAGGGCGTGGTGCGAGTGATTTGCAGCGCTGATGCTCGACACAAACAGCGTCAAGGCTGATTAGGAGTATTTGAGATGGCTCGTATTGCAGGTGTTGATCTTCCTAGAAATAAAAAAATGGAGTTCGCTTTAACCTCCATTTACGGAATTGGACGTTCGCTCTCTAAGCGGATTCTTGATGAGGCCAAAGTTTCTGGCGAAAAGAATTCCGATGAGCTTACCGAGGGTGATGTTGCGAACATTCGTGAAGTTCTCGAGAGATCGTACAAGGTGGAGGGCGACCTTCGCAGAGAGATCACGTTGAACATTAAGCGACTTGTGGATCTTGGTTGCTATCGTGGCCTTCGCCATCGTCGTGGTTTGCCTGTTCGTGGACAGCGCACTCACTCTAATGCTCGAACCCGTAAGGGTAAGGCCGTCGCTATCGCGGGCAAAAAGTCCGTGAAGACGATGAAGTAAACTTTTTGAATTTATATCTGGAAAGGGTCTGTGATGTCTGATCAGCAAGTAAAAGCCCAAGAGGAAGCAGCAGCGGCAGCTCCGGCGGCAGCAACTGCTCCTGCAGCTGGCGAAGCCACTGCGGTTCGCAAGAAGAAGGGCAAAAAGAATGTGGCCAATGGAATTGTTTATATTGCCGCCACATTCAACAATACGATCGTATCCGTGGCAGACGCTACTGGTGCGGTAATCGCTTGGTCTAGTGCCGGTGCTAAAGGCTTCCGCGGAAGCCGAAAGAATACCCCTTTTGCCGCCCAGGTTGCTGCAGAAGATGCCGTTCGAAAGGCTATGGAGCATGGGCTTCGCACTGTGACTGTTGAAGTTAAGGGGCCTGGAGCAGGCCGTGAATCCGCGCTGCGAGCCATTCAGTCGGCTGGCGTGCGAGTATCTCAAATTAAAGACACCACCCCAATTCCACATAATGGCTGCCGGCCGCCCAAGCGCCGCCGCGTTTGATAGAGGATAGAAATGGCTCGTAATACAGGACCAGTTTGCAGAATTTGCCGCCGGGAAAATCAAAAGCTTTTCCTCAAAAGTGAGCGTTGCCTCACTGAGAAGTGTGCTTTCGAGCGCCGGGCTTATCCCCCAGGGCAACACGGACACGGCCGCATTAAGTTTTCTGAATATGCTCTTCAGCTTCGCGAAAAGCAGAAGATGAAGCGTCTTTACGGGCTCGTTGAGAAGCAATTCAGAGCATATTTCGAGCGCGCTGAGAGAATGAAGGGTGTTACCGGAAGCAATCTCCTGTCCCTTCTCGAGCGTCGTTTGGATAACGTGGCATACCGGATGGGGCTTGGTGGTAGCCGAACCCAGGCTCGCTTGGTGGTTCGCCACGGACACGTGCTGGTGAACGGAAAGCGCGTTGATATCCCGGCTTATTCTGTGAAAAAGGGCGATACTGTAACCCTCGGAGATAAGAGTCAGAAGATTACTTCGATTCTTGCCTCGTTGGAATCCTCGAAGAATCGTGAATCACCGCAGTGGATTGACGTGGATAAGGCTGCTTTTAAAGCCACCATTAAAGATCTGCCGACCAGAGAGGATGTAACTATCCCTGTGGAAGAGCGAATGGTTGTTGAATTGTACTCCAAATAATTTTCACGGAATTGAGTTTTTAATTAAGGGGGCATCCTGATGATTCCGAATATGCAGAAAAATTGGCGCGATCTTATTAAGCCTCGCGCACTGGAAGTGGACACGGGTTCCGTGACCCCTACCTATGCCAAGTTTGTAGCGCGTCCTTTGGAGCGTGGATTTGGAACTACGCTTGGCAACTCGCTTCGCCGTGTACTTCTTGGTTCTCTCCAGGGTACAGCGGTTGCGGCGATTCGCATCCACGGTGTACAGCACGAGTTCTCTACGATGGCTGATATCGCGGAAGACGTGACTGAAGTTATTCTCAATATTAAAGAGATTCGCTTGAAGGCACTTACCTCGGCTAATCAATTTACAATCACGATTGAGAAAGATGGCGAAGGCATCCTACGTGCCGGCGATATCAGCACTGGTGGTTTGGTAGAGGTGTTGAACCCAAGTCACCGTATTTGCTCCCTTGGAAAAGAAGGCAAGTTTAAAGCTGAGATGCTGGTAAAAACCGGTCGTGGCTTTGTTCCTGCTGAAAATAACAAGAACGAAGATTTGCCGATTGGCTGGATCGCAATCGACTCTATTTTTTCTCCTGTTCGTAAGGTGAATTATACAGTTACGCAGGCCCGCGTTGGTCAGCGGACTGATTTTGATAAGTTGCAGCTTGAGGTTTGGACAGACGGTTCTGTGCGCCCCGAAGACGCAGTGGCTCTGAGTTCGAAGATTATTCGTGATCAGATGACGGTTTTCTTGAACTTCCAAGAGGAGGAAGAGCCTCTTCCTGAAGAGCAAACTGCCAAGCAAGAGAGCTTCAATCCCAACCTGTATCGAACCGTTGATGAGCTCGAGCTATCTGTTCGTAGTGCGAACTGCCTGCAAAATGCCAACATAAAGTATATTTACGAATTGGTGCAGAAGACCGAGGCTGAGATGCTTCGAACCAAGAATTTTGGACGAAAATCACTCAACGAGATCAAAGAGATTTTGGCCAGCATGGGCCTACATCTTGGAATGAAGCTCGATGGATTCGTGCCTCCTGCCATTACTGCTGGGGGAGCTCCCGCTCCTGCTCGGGTGGATACTGGCATGGACGAGGGTGACGACGACCTTGGTAATGATGATTTAGAGTAAGGAATTTCGGTGGAAGTCAAAGCTATGCTTTGAGTCCACCAGGAGAAGGTTATGTATCACGGTGTTGGCTACAGAAAACTCGGTAAAAAGACGACCCATCGTCTGGCGATGTTTGCAAATGCTGCAAACAGCTTGATTCAACATGAGCGTATTGAAACAACTTTGCCAAAAGCAAAGGAACTGCGTCGCGTGGTCGAGCGTCTAATTACCAAAGGTAAGAGTGGAAGAGAGCATGATCGGCGTAATGTATTCTCGTTTTTGAGAAGTAAGGACGCTGTAGAAAAGCTTTTTGGTACACTTGCTCCACGCTTTAAGGATCGCCAAGGTGGCTACACTCGTGTTCTTAAGCTAGCTGAAACCCGACGTGGTGATGCTGCTGATATGGCTGTTCTGGAGTTCGTGGACTACGTTCTTCCTGCCGAAAAGACTAAGGACGAGAAGAAAAAGGCAAAAGCTGAACAGAAGGCAAAAGCTAAAGAGGCCGCAAAAGCTAAGGCCGCGGCACGTCCGGCAAAGCCAGCTCGCGAAGCGAAGGCCGGTGGAAAGAGGACTGCTAAGGCGGCTTCCAGCTCCTCTACTAGAGGCTCTGGTAGCCGAGGAACTTGATTCGCTTCATGAGATTTAAGCAATCAAGCATTGGACAGGCACTGCGAACCGCATTGCCTGTCTTTTTTATTTTTTGTTCTCTCTCCTCCTGCAATTGGACTGATTGGATGAGGCCCGCAGCTCAGATGAGAAAGGAAGAGTCTAATCGAGCTGCAGAGCCTACTAATGTGAAAATGATGTCTCCTCGAGAAAAGCTGGCATTTCACCGGTGGCTTGTCCTTGAGATGCAAGAACAGATTTTTTCTAGGCCGGTAAAAGATCAAAATTCAGCATCAGCGTTGGCAAATGTGCTGTCTCAGAGAGCGAGTATCGAAGGAGTTTATCACGGGATAGTGCTTTCGACAGAGTATGTAGCGCTCGAGAAAGGCCAGCCTTCTAATGTAAAAGCGCTTCGGTTTTATGGGAACGAGATGGCGATGCTCGATTATCCAGCGGCTACGGAGTCGGATCCTCGAGTAGTAAGTGCATCAGCCAAGTATTTAAAAGACTCCATGGGGTGGCCGATATACACGCTGAAGCGAGAATTGGGAGAGCGTATTTTACGCGAATCCGAGGGGCGCAAGGATGACTCAGAAAAGCTCGCTGCGTGGTATTCCGGGATTGCTGCGAGATGGGCGAAATATGAAATTGATTTTGGATTGCCCCAGAGAAACAACAAGGACGAGGTGTTTCATTTTAACTGGGCCAAGGAGAACACGCTCGGAATGATTCAGTGGGAGCTTCTGAATCGAGCTCATAGAATTCTAAATAAGCTGGGTGGCATTGCGACTAGTCCGATTGGTAAGTGACTCCCACTTAATAAAGACAGGATCATGGCGATTTGCCATAATTTCACTCGCGGAAGTGCCATTAGTCAGACGGGGCTAAGGGCCCTAAGTTCAGGTTTACTTTTTCCATAGATTCATCGTAACAAGTGGAAATGACACGCGGAAATAGGATTCTTTGGCTCTTGATCAGGGTGGCTATTGTGGCGTTAGTCACCTTGATCCTCTTGGGATTTACGTTCGAGATATACCTAAGAAACGTGGGTTTTCTGGAAGCCCAGCCGGCGAATTATCCCTGCATTGCGGGTGATCCGGTACTCAATCATGTGTTTCATCGAAATTGTGAGGGGATTGCGCTGGCGTCTGCCCTGAAAACTGCCACGGATGTGACCTATAAGATAAATTCATTGGGTTATCGAGGGCATGAGCCAATCGAAGGTAAGCATACCATAGTAGTAATCGGGGATTCCTATACCGAAGGCTTCGGACTCTCAGAGGACGACACCTTTCCATCGCAACTTGAGCATGCTCTTACTGCAAGGGGCGCAGAAAGATGGCAGGTATTGAATGGTGGTACTCTTGGCTTTTCTCCCGCGCTTTATACCAAGTACTTCGATAAGTACTTTTTAAATCTCAGTCCTAAGGTTGTTTTATTGAATCTTGATTTCACTGACTTTAATGACGATCCATATTATCTGCAGATTGCTGAGTATGATGCCGCAGGTAATCCAGCCACTTTCCCTGGCAGAGAGATTTTTCCGACATGGAGTTTGGGGTTCGTTTATTCAAATAAGTCCGCCCTGCTTAGATTTCTTCACCAGGAGCTCAATCAATGGAGTCTTGCTGAAAGACGAAATCGTGTTCAGCCGATCATGGACATGTTGATCGCAGGCAAAGAACTGGTGCCAGCCGCTGACTTAGAGGAATCGGGAATGAGCGGGTGTAGGAAAACTGTGGAAGTGATAGCGAGGCACGTGATTGAGCTTAAGTCCAGAATAGAGGCTGTAGGTGGTAGATTGTTTATTCATATGTACCCACCTGGTTATTTGATAAAAAACTATGCAACGCAGCCACAGAATATTTCCTTTGTTCGCTCTTTGGATGAAAGAAATCGCCGGGACTATTCCTGGGCGTGTGCTTCAAACCCGAGGGCGGTTGAATTGATTCGGAAATTTTCGGTAAGAATCGGGGTTTCATTTTTCAACAGCTTCCCAGTGATAATGGAGCATCCTGAAAAAGAAACTTTGTACTTTGATCGTGATGCTCATTGGACTCCGAAGGGAGTTGGAGTGGTTACAAAAGCTCTCGCATTGAAACTTTTGCCATTTCTTAAAAAATGAAACTCAGCGAATTTGATTTTAAAGTTCCAGAGGAGCTTATTGCTCAGCGACCGCTTGAAGAGAGAACAGCTTCCCGGATGATGGTGCTTTGCCGAAAGACTGGAAGAGTGGAGCATCGACGATTTTTGGATCTTCCTGAATACTTAAGTTCTGGTGATTCAATGGCCTTCAATCAAAGCCGGGTGATAAAGGCGAGACTTATTGGCCAACGACCGACCGGAGGAAGAGTTGAGATTTTTCTCCTGCGTAAATTAGCGGAGGGCCGTTTCGAGTGTTTGGTAAAAGCTACTGCCTCGTCCAAAGTTGGACTCGAAGTCGATTTTGGAGGGGGGCTATCGGCTAAGATAGTAGAAAAATTGCCGGACGGTATTACCTATTTGACGGAACTTACGGCTTACGATGGAAGGATAGATTTTTGGATCGACAAATTGGGTAAAATGCCACTTCCCCCCTATATCAAAAGAGATGCCGATGGACTTGATGTGGGTCGATATCAAACCGTATATGCGGGTGACCCCGGATCAGTAGCGGCTCCTACTGCAGGACTGCATTTCACGGACGCAACGCTAGCCCGAATTCGCGAACTTGGGGTGGCGATCGAATTTGTAACTCTTCATGTTGGGTTGGGGACTTTTCAGCCAATCAAAGTGGAAGATATTGATTCCCATAAAATGCACGAAGAGAGTTTCAGCATTGCCGATGGGGTACTTTCATCTCTCTCGAAGGTTCGTGACTCCGGGAAAAGAGTGATTGCTGTAGGAACCACGAGTGTTCGTGCATTAGAGAGTGCTGCGAGAGGATTTGATGGGGTTACTGACCTTTTTTTGAGACCTGGTGAAGAATTCAAAATCGTAAATACGATGTTTACCAACTTTCATCAGCCGAAGTCGTCACTGGTTGTGATGCTTTCTGCTTTCGTTGGAAGTCGTGATCTACTCCTCGAAGCATATTCCAAAGCAGTGGAGGCGAAGTATCGTTTTTTCTCCTATGGCGATTGCATGTTGGTATTGTGAGCTTTAGATGAAACCAGTTTTTTTCAAACTTTTGGATAGTGATGGTGAGGCTCGGCTTGGTGAGTTGCATACTCAGCACGGAAGATTTTCCACGCCTATGTTCATGCCGGTTGGTACTGCGGCCACAGTAAAGTCGTTGACGCCTGAGGATTTAAAGACAATAGGGGCAAAAATTATTTTAGGGAATGCCTATCATCTATTCATTCGGCCAGGTCACAAGTTAATAGAAGAGCTTGGCGGACTACATCGTTTCATGGGATGGGAAGGCGCCATTCTGACAGATAGTGGTGGTTTTCAGGTGATGAGCCTTTCTGGGCTACGCAAGGTTACTCCTGATGGTGTTGAATTCAGCAGTCATCTTGACGGTAGTCGCCACTTTATCTCTCCAGAAATCTCAATGGAGATTCAGCGGGCTCTTGGCAGTGATATTGTGATGGCCTTTGATGAGTGCGTTAAACATCCGGCCACCAAAGATGAAGTTGTAAAAAGCATGAGGCTTACAACTGCTTGGGAAAAGCGAAGCCGAGCCGTTCCACTAAAAGAGCATCAAGGCTTGTTTGGAATTCTTCAGGGGGGCATGTATCCGGATTTAAGGCAGGAGCATTACGAGTCCCTTAAGGACGTGGATTTCGAAGGCTGGGCTATCGGTGGACTTTCGGTGGGTGAGCCGCCCGATTTGATGTACAAGATTTTGGATGTGTCCGTGCCTCTTTTACCTAAGCATAAGGTTCGGTATTTGATGGGGGTCGGCACGCCTCAAGATCTGGTTGAGGCAGTAGGCCGGGGAGTGGACATATTCGACTGTGTAATGCCTACAAGAAATGCAAGAAACGGAACTCTTTTTACCTCGCAGGGAAAGGTGCATATAAAGAATTCCAAGTTCACTGGAGATTCGTCTCCGTTGGATCCGAACTGCAATTGTTACACGTGCTTGAATTTTAGCAGAGCCTACTTGCGGCATCTTTTTGTGTCAGGGGAGATACTTTCTTCGAGGCTCAATACGATTCATAACCTGCATTACTATCTCAAATTAATGGAGAAAATGCGTGAGGCTATTGCGGCGCGCAAATTCTCCGATTTCCGAGCCGAATTTTACAAGAGCTATGCTAAAAGCAAGGAAGTATCTGAAGAGGAGCAATCATGATTTTTTTCGAAGCTAAGGCATTTGCTGACACTGCTAATCAGGCTGTAACTGCAGCAGGAGCAGCTGCTCCCGCCATGGCACCTCAGCC
>CAZTCD010000076.1:0-19009 GCA_964612065.1 uncultured Bdellovibrionales bacterium
TCGCGGGATGGGCCGGAACGCAGGTAGGGCAGGCCGGGGCTCCGTTCACCATGAGCTTTACGTTTTCCGCCTGCTCGGAGCTCATCAGAACCCGCTCCAGGCTGCGGCCATACTTCGCGTTCACGCCGTATTTCAGCTCGCAGCCGGGTTCGTTAAGCAGGTTATCGTTCAGGCAATAGCGGCGCTGAACGGCATAGTAGATATAGTCCACCATGCTGTGCAGGGCGAAGCGGGCCTGAATCACCGAGCCCGATTGCAGCACCACATTGCGGTGGGTTTGGATGCGGTCGGAGATGATATAAACGCCGATGGTGAGGATGGAGAGGATGAACACCACCTGAAGCACGGCGTTTCCGGCTTGATAGCCTCCGGGGAAGGCACAAATGGCCCTGAAGCGCGCACGCGCGCGCTTTCTCTTCGCCTCCCCGCTTTTCGCGGAAGGTAGGAGATTCGGTAGCCGAAAGCTCAAAGATTACCCCCAACTTCTATTCTATGAGGGGGGGGGAAATCCCACAACTGTATCTGCCGGGAAACACCTTGAATATTTCATGGGATTTCTACGCCGGATAAGGAAAAACGGTGCGATGCGGCGGCTACAGAGGCAAAGTGCGAAACTGCCCGCTGGGTTCATCGAGCTCAAGCAGCTCGCCTCTTTCGAGGTCGAAGTAGATTCCGAGAATCTGCAGGTTCCGGGATTTTACGGCATCCGCCACGAAAGGGAAGGAGCGGAGGTTCTCGATCGAGGTGCGGATGCTCTCGAGCTCGGCCTGCCTCCAGAGCGTGAGCTCATCGCTATTGGGCGCCATCGATATGGCTCTGGCTTTTGCCGGTTCAGCCACTTTCATCCATTCCTGCACAAATCCGCCGGCCCTCGTTTCCTTGGGAAACAGCAAGGCACGGATTCCTCCGCACTGCCGATGGCCGAGAATGATCACGTTTTCCACCATCAAGTTCACCACGGCGAATTCGATGGCCGCGGAAACACCATGGCGGCCGCCTCCCACTTCATAAGGAGGAACGAGATTCGCCACGTTTCTCACGATAAACAGCTCACCAGGACCGGCCGATCCGAGGATCGCCGGATCCACCCGGGAATCGCTGCAGCCGATGATCAGGGTTTTGGGTCCTTGCCCCGTTTGAAGCCGGGAGTAGGTGGAGTTCTCTCCATTATAGAATTTTTCTTTGAACTGGCGGAAACCGGCCATAAGCCGGGAGATTTCTTTCGACGGCATGCGGTTTTATAACCCCGGGAAACCGATGCGTCCAGTGTATTGGAGGGCGAATCAGGCGCTGAAGGCTCTCCAGAGGTTTCTGCCTTCCCGTTTTGCTTTATATAGAGCGTCGTCGGCGTGCTTGATCAGCTCCTGAATGCTTCCGGCCTGGCCGGGGAATTCGGCGAGACCCATGCTAGCTGTGACCCGGATCGTTTTTCCGTCCGGAATGGGGAAGTTTTCGCTTTCGATCGTCTTGCGGATGTTCTCCGCAAAAATTTTCGCTCCGGCGATCGGGGTATCGGCCAGGATCAGGGCGATCTCTTCTCCTCCGTAGCGGCAGATGGCATCGCTCGCACGGCAGCTTCGTTTGAGGAGAGCGGAAATGCCCACGAGCACCTCGTCGCCCGCCTGGTGGCCATAGCTATCGTTCACTTTCTTGAAGTGATCGATATCGAGAATCATCAGCGTGAAAGGGCGGTTGGTGCGGGAGGTGCGGGTCATTTCCTCGCGCAGGCGATCGTTCAGGTAGCCGCGGTTGTACAGGCGGGTGAGGGGATCCATGCGGGTGGCGAATTGCAGGGAGCGGTTGTCGAGAGCGGCGCTCACCTGGGCCGCCATCGACACGAGGAATTCCTCGTCGGAAGCGTTGAGGGAGAATTTGTCGTTTTCCGTAATGAGGTGCATGGAGCCCATATGCTGGCTCCCTTGCTGGAGGGGGAGGCTCACCACGGAGAGATTCTGCACGGGCGTTTCGGGTTCGATGCTGGCCGTGATCGCCTCCTGCAGGAGGCGGCTGTCTTTCACGCTGTCCTGGTTCATCTTCAGCAGGAACTCCTTCAGCTCGGGAGAAAGGCTGCTCAGCCAGAGGGTGCGGTCGGAGCGCTCAAGGATATCGGTAACGGAGATTTCCTCTTTTCCCGTTTTCTGCCTTTCGATCCTGGCCAGGATCACCTCCGGCCCGATCTGGGCCAGGGGACGGATGATGATGCAGCCATAGTGAAAGGGCAGGCCCTGCAGCATTTCCTCAAGAACCCGGGAGAGAAAGTCTTTCGTGTCTTCCGATTTTTCCTGCTCTCTCCAGAGGAGAAGCATCACTTTGTTCTCGAAAAGCTTCTTGGCCAGCCGCCGGTTCAGATCGAGAAGCTGGCCCTGGTACTTCTCGAGCTTCATCAGCGCCTTTTCCTTGAGCTTCAGTTCCTCGGAGTGGGAGCGGGCGATGAGGCTGAAGCTGTTGGCCACTTGCCCCACCTCATCCCGCCTTTCGGTGAGATAGCTCGGAGTATTGGCCACGGAGCCGGTGCTCAGATCCCGTGCCGCCTTGGCCAGTAGATCGAGAGGCACGCTGACAGAGCGGGAAACCAGAAAGGAAACCGAGGCCACGAGCAGCAGCAGCAGGATCAGGGAGGAAAGAAGCAGGCTCGAGAGCATTGAGCTCCGGTTACGGAAAAGCGTGGCGGGAGCGAGCAAGCCCACGCGTATATGCGGGAAATCGGAATCCGGCTTCACTGATTTTCCGAAGTACTCCCCCTGATTCAGGGATACGGGGCCCACCTCGTCGCTGAGATTGTTCAATGCCAGCCAGTCTTTCTGTTCGCCGGCGATGCCGCCGGCCCAATTTCCTTCCGCCCCGGCCACGGCGATCTCGAGTTTGTCGCTCACCCGCTGCAGGCGGCTCAGGGTTACCTGCGATCCCACGGCCACATAGCCGGTGGATTCAGCCACAGAAACGGGAGCCAGTGCCACCGCGAACAGCTTCCCTCCGAGCACGAGAAAGCCGTTGAATTTTTTCAGGCCGCCGCCTCTCTGGAAATAGCCGAGCAAGCCTGCTTTTACGTCGTCCATGGTCCAGCGGTTGCCGGCCCAGGAGCCTTCTCGGGCCTGCCCGTCGGGGCCGATGAAGGCCAGCAGCTCCAGGTTTGCCTTTCGCTGCAAGGTGGCCAGCAAAGCCGCCACTCCTTCTTTTTCCGTGGAAGCCTGAATTTCCGCCCAGCCGGCATCCTTGGAAACCAGGGCCGCGCTGAGACGATTGGATTCATCCTGCTGGCTGAGCAGCTCACCGAGATTTGCGGAGGCCACCTCGAAGTAGCGGTTCAGGCCCTCCTCGCGCGCGGATTGCTCCCGTTGGCCGAGGTAATAGAACAGGCCCACGAAAAGCATCGCGATCGGCGGAAAGAGAGAGAGGAAGAGCTTGTATTTCAGCTTCATTCTGAAGATAGGGATCGGAATTTTCGGCTTTTTTTTGAAGGAGAAGGTGCGGAGCCGGAGTGGATTCACACGGATCCGGAGGCCTGGTAAGCTCGGGCCATGAGCTCAGTGAATCAGGACCGCCCTTCTACCTGGCTGCCTTACCGGGAATCGTCTTGTTCTACCTGCCAGGCGGTTTGCTGCAAGCTGCCCCTCGAAGTGAAAGCGCCTGATCTGGTGCGCCTCGGCCTGGCCACGGAAGACGAAGCTAACGCGCCCAAACGGCTCGGAAAGCGCCTGGTGAGGGAAGGGGTGGTGCGAAGCTTCCGGGCGGCCACGGGTTTGTTCCTGCTGGAGCAAACGGCCGGCGGCGACTGCCTTTTTCTCGGAGCCGACCGAAGGTGCACGGTATACGAGAAGCGGCCGCAAACCTGCCGGGATTTTCCCTCTTTAGTGGGGCCGCGAGTGGGCTGGTGCCCCTACCGTAAGCAACGCTAGGCGAGCCGCCCGGTTTCCCTGAAGCGCGCGAGCCTCTGGTCTTTTTCCAGAAAGCAATCGTTCACCCAGCGGATTTTTTCTTCGCGGGAGGCCGGCAGCTGCGCGGCCGGGATTCGCTTCACGTGAATATGAACTTTATCCATGCTGCCGTAAAAGAGCGCCCTGAGCCCCGGCACTTTCCCCACCGGATAGCCTTCAAAAGCCAGCGTGATGTCGTATACGGCATCGGTGAGCGAGCCGAGGCCTTCGAGAGTGGCCTCGAAGCCGCGGGTGCGAGGGGTCATGAGGTGGGAAAGCACCGGCAGGCCGGCCGTGCGGCAATAGTCCTGGGAGCGCTGGAGCTTGGCGGGGGTGAGACGGGTGCCTTCCACGAAGCTCAGGATCCAGAAGGGCACCTTGTTTTTGCGAAGGCGTTCAAAGGTGGCGAGGATTTTATCTTTATCGGCTGTCCAGTTGCGCTTCACGAAAATGCAATCGAGGAACAGCATGCCCCAGCCTACGCCCGGAACCCATTTGATCGGGTCTTTCACGAACCATTTCAGATCCCCGGTGCGCCCGTAATGGCTGGCGAGCACGATCAGGGCCGGAATGTCGCAGCCACTCTGGTGGTTGGAGATCACGAAAGCGTTTTCCCGCTCCGGCAAAGGATCGCCAGAGATCTCGAAGCGCACTCCGGCAATGCGTTCCAGAGTGAAGGCCAGGAAGTTGAACCAGGAACGGGCGCATTGGCGGTTCACAAACCGAAAAGCCGTGCCGGAAAAGGGAAGCAGCAGCAGCGAAAGCATCTGCAGCACGTTCATAAACAACAGGTAAAGGATCAGAGGCGGGATGAATAAGGTGCTGAGCAGGATTTTTCTCATCTTAAAGAGCATACTCCCGGCTGAATTTTTCTGGAACTATCCGCCTTCCGCAGGATAAAAATGAGAACCATGAGAGTGGCTATTATTGATCTCGGCACGAATTCGGTACGCTTCGACGTGCATTCCATGGCCCTAAGCGGCCACTCCAAGCTGTTGCACCGCGAGAAGCTGATGATTCGCCTGGGCCAAGGGGTGTTCCTGAAGGGCAAGATGGATCCTGCGGCCATTGGGCGCACGGTGGAGGCGATGGAGCACTTCCGCGAGATCGCCGAAGGCCTGCGCGTGCGGCGGATCGTGGCTTTTGGCACCAGCGCATTGCGGGAAGCGGCCGATGCCACGGAATTGGTGGCCCGGGTGCGCGAGAATACCGGTATCGAGATCCGCGTGATTTCCGGAAAAGAGGAAGCCAAGCTGATCGCGCAAGGCGTGCTGACCAACGAGAACGTGCCCAAGGGAAGGTTCGCTCTCGTGGATATCGGCGGAGGATCCACCGAGATCAGCGTTTGCCGAGGGGAAAAAGTGGTGAAGGGGGAGAGCTTCGCTCTCGGCACTGCCCGCCTGCAGCAGGTGTTTCTCAAGCGCAGCCCGCCCCGGGAATCTTCCGTGCGGCAGATGCGCGATTACGCTTTCAATATCCTTTGCGAGAAGATGCGGGCCGAAAAATGGCCGGGCTGCGATACCATCATCGGCTCCTCGGGCACGGTACGGGCGCTGGCCAGGATTCTCGACGGCAAGAAGGCCGATTCCTTTTCCGTGGCGGATCTTTCCGGCCTGGTGGAGGAAATGGCGGAGATGACCACCACCCAGCTGCTGGAAATCGAGGGAATGGAAAGCAAGCGCGTGGACATGATCCTCGCTGGTGCCGTGCTTCTGGAAGAGGCCGCAAGGGCGCTCGGGGCCAAAAGAATACAAACCACGGAATTTTCCCTCCGCGACGGGATCATCCACGAGGAGGTGCGCCTGGCCCGAAGCCACAAAAGCTCCCTGCTGGAGCTGCACCGGGACGATCTTTTCGTGCACGCCACCCGCTTTGGCGCCGACCCGAAGCACCTCGAGCACATGGCCGCCCTCACGGAGAATCTCTTCACCCGCCTGCGCCCGGTGCACGGCCTGGGCGCGAACTGGCGGATTTATCTGCTTTCCACCATTCTCCTCCGCCACTGCGGACAGGCGATCAGCTATGGCGACCGCGCCAAGCATTCCCACTATATCGTGAAGCACCTCGATTTCCCTTCCATGGACAGCTGGGAGCACGATTTTATCGCCCGTCTCTGCCTCGAGATCGCCGGCGGAAAAGGGGAGGGCAAAGCCTTGGGGAGTTCCGCGCGTGACCGCAAAGCGGCCGTGCCCTACCAGCGGCTGCTGGCTCTCGCCCGGGTGATCGACGCCCTCGATATCGGAAACCGGGCCGCCATCCGGATCAAGAGGGTGGGGATCACCAAAAAAGAGGTGAGGATCGTTTTCTCCGGGAAAGCCACGGAAGGAATCGAGCAGCTCATGATGGAGCGGAAGAAAAAGCTTTTCGAAAGCGTTTTCCGCCGGAAGCTGGTGCTGGAGCGCACGGGAAGATAGCGCTGGGGCGCTTCAGCTTTTTTTCTGGAAGAGCTGCTTGTCGTAGAGGGGCGTGGTTTTGTAGTGGCTCACGGCCAGCTCCTCGAAATACCACTGGGCCCTGTGGGCCGGCAGGTTACTGGAAACCTTTGACCACACTCCCCTCGAGGTGAGGCGCCGGGCTCTGGTGTTATCGCGCAGGTAACCCGGGATGAGCACCTCGGTCATGAACTTATACAGGCGCGGATCCAGCACGGGAAAGGCGATCTCGAGCCGAGAGAAAAAATTCCGGGGCATCCAATCGGCGCTGGAAAGGTACATCACGGCGCTGTTCTGGAACCAGTAGATGCGGCTGTGCTCGAGGAAGCGATCCACGATGGAGATCACGCGGATGTTTTCCGAGAGGCCCTTTACTCCCGGTATCAAAGAGCAGGCTCCCCGCACGATGAGATCCACCTGCACGCCGGCCTGTGAGGCCTGGTAAAGGTCTTCGATGATCTTTTCGTCCACCAGTGCGTTCACCTTGGCGAAGATCCTGGCGGGTTTGCCTGCTTTGGCCGCCTCGGTTTCGGCTTTGATGAGGGTGCGCATACGGGGGTGCAGCTTGGTGGGGGCGATCACGAGCTGGCGGAATCCGGAGGGCACTTCTTTTTTGTAAACAGAATCGAAGAAGTGGCGGGCGTCTTCGCCGATTTCGGGATGTCCCGTGAAAATCGAGATATCCGTATACTGCCGGGCCGTTTTGGCGTTGTAGTTTCCGGTGGAGAGGTGGGTGTAGCGCACCAGCTTTTCCCCTTCGCGGCGGGTAACCAGCGTAACTTTGGCGTGCAGCTTGAGGTTGCCGAATCCGAATTTCACTTCGCAACCGGCCTTGGAAAGCTCTTCCGCCACACGGAGGTTGTTGCTTTCGTCGAAGCGGGCCCGGAGCTCGAGCACCACCTTCACTTTCTTTTTGGCTTCTGCCGCCCGCTTCAGCTGATCCACGATTCGAAGATCGGAATCGGTGCGGTAAATGGTCTGCTCGATCTGGGTCACGTTCGGGTCTTCGGCCGCGGTTTTTAGCCAGTTGATGAAGGCGTCGAAGGAATCGTAGGGCTGGTGGAAGAGAAAATCGATGCTTCCCAGGGCCTGGAAGAGATCTTTCCTTCTCTCCTCTTTGAAGGGGCCGGGGATGGCCGTTTTGAGGTGGGGATTCTGGAATCCGGTGCGGCGTCCGAGGCGATCCGGCACTCCCAGCACGAAACCGAAAAGGCCCTGCAGGCAGAGCGTGATCGGGGCCCGAAAGCACTGGCGGAGGTCGATCTTGAGCTGGTCGCAGGCTTCGGCGAGGAAATCCTTGGGGAAGTTTCCGGCCCATTGCAGGCGCACCAGGCGGCCTTTGTCTCTTGTGGAGATGTTCTTCCGGATCAGGTCGGGAATGCTGGCGGTGTCTCCGTCGGGGAGGTCGAGGTTGAAGTCGGCATCGCGGGTGAGGCGGAGGATCCCCGGTTTGTCTTTCACGGGAATCATGGAGTCGAGGTGGGAGAGCAGGAGCTCATCGAGGAAGAAAACATCCATCCTGTCTTTTGTTTCGTCGATCTGGGAAAAAACGGGCGGAAGATTTCTGGGCACGGTAAACCACAGGTCGCGATTGATGTGCACGAGCATCTGCAGGTTCTGCAGTTCGAGCAGGCTCTGGTAGGTGAAGCCGTCGCGGAGGGCCAGCTGGGGGAAAATGCGGGAATTGAAGATTTCGCGCCCTGCCTCAAAGGCCGGGCTGCCCTTGGCCGTTTTGGTGTGAAGGTAAACCCTGTATTGCACCCCGGCCTTTTTTAGGATTTCCAGCGTGCGGGCTTGGCGCACCCCGAATTTTCGCACGCTTTCCAGCACGGTGGCGTGCACCCTCGCCAGGCTCTCGCGGTTCTCTTCGATTTTGGTGGCGGATAGCGAGCGCAGCAAGGAAGCGAAGCGGATCATGAAAAATTCGTCAAGATTCGACGAGGAAATCGAAAGAAATTTCAGCCGGGAGAGTACGGGATTCGAGCGGGAGCGGGCTTCGGCGAGCACGCGATCATTGAATTGGATCCACGATAGATCGCGATGGATGAGCGGCTGCCCCGGTTTGGGCAAAAGATAGCTCAAGGTGGGAAGGGCGGGCTTTTGTTCCATGGGATTCACAATTGGGGCAGTTTAGGTCATGCTGCGGCGCCGCTGAACAGTACGATTCGATCTTCATCAAATCATAAAGGAAGGGGAGGAGCAAAATATGCCTTGTTCGCGCTCAAGCATTCGCTACAATTTCTGAGTTAACCAGTTCAAAGCGCCCTAGGGCGGAAGGAGAGACGATGAAAGCATCCGTTTTTTTTGTGATTAGCGCGGCCGTACTTGCAGCCACCACCGTAGAAGCAGCTCCGAGACGCCAGCAGCGTGCGCAGCAGGCCTATTCCGCTCCCAGCAGCGGCGGCCATAATATGGCCGGTTGCGGCCTCGGATCGCTCGCGATCCAGGACACCACGAAATGGGCCCAGGTGGGCGCGGCCTTTCTGAACGGCACCGGCTTCCAAACCTTCGGCATCACCTTCGGCACCTCGAACTGCACCGAAGACGGCGTGGCCTCGGCCGCTCGTGAAAAGGACGCTTTCGTGGAAGCCAACTATGCTGACATCCGCCGAGACCTCAGCGCGGGCGGTGGCGACTATCTGAGCTCCCTCGCCAGCCTCTACGGTTGCCGTGAAAGCTCGGATACGGAAGCTTTCAATCGCGCGCTGCGTAAGCATCAGGCAGATGTGATGGGATCGAGCCCGGAAGCCGCTTCCCGCACCATCGACCAAGCGGTGGCTGCTGAATCGGTAAGCTGCAAAGGCTAAGTTCCGAAGAGCCGCGATCGATGGTAGCCTCTCAGCTCCCATGATCGCGGCTTTGCTTTTTCTTTTTTCGGCCCAGGCCCTGGCGGCGGACCCTGCCTGGGAAGCGTTGCTGCATTTTCAAGGCGGATCTTCGAGTGTTGCTGAAGGTTCGCCCTTTTTTTTGTCGCCTGATGGCCACGCGAACGCTGACGCGGAGCTTCTGGCCACCAGGGAATATTTTGCGCGCCTCCCCGACGAAGCCGCCTGCCGCTTTCCTGCTCGTGCGATTTATCTGGGCCGAGAACCGAGCGGCAAGGGAGAGATCTGCGACCGCTGGGAGCGTTGGCGGCAGGCCGTAAACGCCAAGGGCGCCGAGCTCGTGTTCGCGGCGGCTTTCATGAACAGCCCTTCTTCGATGTACGGGCACACCCTGATGAAGTTCGTGCGTGCCGGGAAAACAGAAGGGGAAGACCTTCTCGACTATACCCTGAACTACGGCGCCCGCACGGGAAGCACGGTGGGGCTGCCTTATGTGTGGCTCGGCCTCACGGGCGGCTTTCCCGGCAACTACGCCACGGCTCCCTTCTATATGAAGGTGAAAGAATACAATTTCGTGGAGAACCGCGATTTCTGGATCTATCCCTTGAAGCTGAGCGAGCCGGAGCTCCGCCTGCTCGTGGCTCACGCCTGGGAGTTGCGGGAGATCGATTTTCCCTATTTCTTCCTGCGCAGGAATTGCTCCTTCTATCTGCTCGAGCTGCTCGAGGTGTTGCGGCCGGGCTCTAACCTTCTTGCCGGCTTTCCCTTCTGGACGGTGCCGGTGGACACCATCCGCGTGCTCGACCGGCAGGGGTGGCTCGGGCCTGCCCGTTACCGGCCCTCCCGCTACCGACGCCTTCGCGCATTCCGGGAGCAGCTGAGCGGCGAAGAAAAAAAGAAGGTGGAAACACTGGCCGAGGGGGAGGAAACGGATCTACCTGAGGGAAGGGAAACGCTCCTGCTCGACTCCGCCTACGAGCTCTGGCGGTACCGCAATGAAAAGGAACAGACGAGGCCCGAGGTGGAAGGGCGCTTGCTGCGGGCCCGGATGAAGTATGGCAAAAGCGCATTTCAGCCGGACTTCTCCACGGAGCTCCCTCCGGAGCTTGGCCATCCGTCCTCGCGCGTGGGGCTGGCCTATGGAAAGAACCGCGCCCAAGGCTTCTTTGAGCTCCAATACCGGGGCACGCTTCATGATTTGCTGGCCAACCCTCACGGCTATGAAAGCTTCAGCGAACTTTCGATGGGCGATCTTCGTGTGCGCGCTGAGGACGGCAGCGTATTCCTCGAGCGCTTCGACCTTCTCCGCCTGCGCTCCGTGGCTCCTGCCGAGCAATGGATCCCCCGAACGGCCTGGCATTTCCGGGCAGGGGCCGCCCGTGCGAAGGAATACCACTGCAGTGCCTGGCGCTGCCTGAGGGGTGGCCTCGAGGGCGGATTCGGCTACGGGATTTTGCTCGGCCCTTTGCTGGTGTTTTCCAGCCTCGATACCAAGCTCGAAGGCGGGTCTGTTTTCGACCGCGGCTGGCGCTGGGGAGCTGGGCCCGGAGGAGGAATCTTCACTGAACTCTGGCGCGGAGCACGGATTTTGCTGGAAGGGGAGTGGCGCTGGCGGCTGATGGGAAGCGAGGTGCCCGAAAGAAACGCGCGCCTCGGCTTCAGCCAGGAACTACATCGGCTTTGGGAGATACGCTTCCAGTCGGAAGTGGCCAGAGGCTACCGCGAAGGGGCGATTCAGCTCTATCACTATTTCTGACGCCCGAGCGCCGCTTAGCGCGTTTCCACGGCTCTGGTGCCGCAGCTGGATTCGTTTCGCAGCGTGAGCAGGATTTTTTCGGCCTGGGCTCTGGATTCCGGCTTGCCGTTCAGCTGTGAGGCGTCGCGGAATTCATAGAATTCCGTTTTCAGCACATCCATGGCCCGTTTCCTGTGCTCGAGCTGGGATTTCAGCAGGCTGGATTTCTTCGCCTTCGCCTGCTTCCACGCTTCATGGCTGCCCTGCCATTTGTGGATCCGCTCGTTTGTGTCACAGGCCTTCGGATTGCGGGCGCGGCGGGTTTCGCATTCGGCCTCAAAGCGGAAAGAGTCTACATAATTTTCCAGCAACAATCGCAGGGATCCCTGCTTGTTGCGGGGAGCGGATCGGCTGAGGCGCATTCCCTGGATCCGGGCATGGCTGCTTTCCTCCTTCGCCACGGGTTCGAGCCGGCAGAGGGAGTTGAGGTACTTTCGGGTGCGTTGGTGATGGGAGAGATCAAAGCGGGGAGGGGGGGCCTTCTTCGTGGGCTGATCGTAGCCGGGAGGCGGATGCCATTCTGAGTCGTCTTCGGGAGCTTCCAAGGCGCTGCCGTCTACCGGGCGGCTGAATTCCACGGGGTGGCTGAATTCCACAGGTTGGCTTAGCTGGGCCGGTTGGCTGAAGCCGGGATCGAGGGCCGCGGGAAGGCCGTCTTCCTCGGCGATGGCCGAGGGGCTGAGAAGAAGGCTGATCAGGACGGTGAAAGTTCCCATTTTCCCTCTGCCTGAAGAAGAGCAAGGGCCGTACCGGCCAAGGGGGCTGTTCTCGGGCAGGGCGGGGGGCGGGGGTGTTAGAAAAATATACAGCTGACAAAAGTTTTTACAGCTACCCTAGTTAGAGGCATAGGGCTTCTCATTCCTGAAAACCAAACGTAAACTAATAGGCAGATGGCCGAACGCACATTGAATTTAAACCAGCAGATCGCCTTACTACCGGCTTCGATACCGGATTCCGTGCTGGATTTTCTCGAGGATTTTGGCCACTCCACACCTTTGAGCACGGAAGTGGGCCGTAGCGCTTACGACCCGGAATACCTCAAAACCAGCGCCGATCCACTCACGGCCGAGCTCACCAAGATACGGGCCGATATGGGGAAGCTGCAACAGGTGCACGTGGAGCAGGCGGGGCGAGATATTCCCGGGGGTTTTCTCCTCAAACTCACTTTTGAAAAGGGAGTGAGAGGGGTGGGCCTGCTCACCCGCTTGAAAGAAAGAACCATCCTCAAGGTTTTGATGCCTGCCGGAGACTATAACGAGGCGGCTCTGAAAGAAGTGCTGAAGAATCCTCCCGCCTGAAGCCGCGAAACTCCTCAGCTCCAGACCGGGATCAGGGGAAGATCAGCCGGAGGGGCCTCACCCCAAAGGGTAAGAAGGAATCCGCCGCCACCGGAGCCGGTGGGCTTCCAGGCAAGCGCGCCCTTTCCTTTCAGCATCTCCCCCTGAGCGGGGTCGGCAGCCAGCCCCCATTCCTCGAAGCAGCTGTTGGCCAGAGCGAGGGCTTGCGCGAGCTCTTCCACCCGGTCTGCCTGCTCCGAAAGAAGCGCGCTTTTCACTCTGCGCACGGCTTCCCCCATCCTTTCGTCCAGGTCTTTCCGTTTGGCCGAAGCCACTTTTTCCACGCAATCCTTGGTGGCAGATCTCTGGCCGGTATCAAAAAGGTAAAGATGAGGCCTCCAGGCGAGGCAAAGGTCCTGAGGAGGAGCCGAGCGGGAATAGCGGATGGGAGCCGAGGCAAGCACGCAGGCTACGTCGATGCCGCTTGAGTTCCCGTGGAAGAGGTTTTCAATCTCCAGAGCGAGGGCAAAGGGCTGGCTGATCTTTGCGCCCTCCGCCTGAAGGAATCGCACCACGGAAACGGCCAGGGCAGCCGAGGAGCCGAGGCCCGCCTGCACCGGGATATTGCTTTCGATCTTCACCCGGTAACCCGCGTGAGGAAGGGAAAAATTGGTGATATCCAGAGCCCGGTTGAGAGAGTCTCGAAAGGGGGCTGCGAAGGCGCCCGCCTTCACATGGAATTTTCCGTCGGGCGAGGGGGACCACTCGAGATCCAGGCCGCAAGATCGAAGGGGAAGGACCAGGGCTTCTCCGCCGCGCACCACGCTATGCTCACCGGCGAGGATGCATTTTCCGTGAGCCCGGAAACTCGTGGGCTGTTGCTGCGGTTCCTGGGGCGAACTCTCGCTCATGCCGGGCTCTCCAGCACGGTAAGCGAGCCGATGGCCTCAATCTCCCGGCGGAACTCGTCTTTCTCCGCGGCAGGCACCAGCAGGTGCACGTTGGGGCCGGCGTCTACCGTGGTGATGGGGCCGTGGCCTTTTTTCTCCCACCGTTCTTCGGCCCAGCGAAGCACGGCCATGGAAACCGAAGAGAGATAGAAAAACGGGACATTCGAAGTATGGAAGAGGGAGTGCATGTCCCAGAGCTCGGCCCAGGAAATTTCCGCGGTCTTCGCGTAATCACCGGCGGCCAGAGCTTTTTTGATCGCCTCCTGCCTGGCTCTCGCCCGGCCCGGCCGGCCCTCGTAGAGCGGGCTGGTTTGCACCCGCTTGTGGGCTTCCGAGCTAGATACCTTTTTGTATCCTGTGTCCATCACGGCCACGAGATCCACGAGCTCGGGAAGCCGGGAAGGCACGGTGCCGATCTGGGAGCCCTCCCAGGCGCACCAGGGACCGAAAAAAGAACGGCAGGAGGAGCCCGACCCGGTTCGACTGATCATCGCCTGTTGTTCCATGGGGAGGGGAGGAGTCTTTTTCAAATCCGCAAAAGCCGTGCAGGCCGCCATGGTGAGGGCCGCAAAGCTCGAAGCGGAGCTGGCGAGACCCGCATCGGAAGGAAAGTTATTTCCGGAGCGCACCAGAAACGAGCCTTTTACTTCCTGCTCCTCTTTGATCCTGGTGAAAAAATCCAGGAAGCGTTTGGCGCTTTCTTCCCGCAAGGGGGAGGATCCCGGAAGCAGGGACCAGCGGTCTTCGCCCGAGTCTCCCAGGCGCTCGACTTCCACCGAGGTGCGGAAGGCTGAGATCGTCATGGAAAGGGAAGGGTTCACTGCCTGGTTACGGCCCGCTTCCGCGCTTTCCTTTCCCATATATTTGATCAGAGCGATATTCGAAGGGGCCGAAGCTTTCCACATAGTTCCATCTATACCGGGAATGTTCCTATCAGCGCCAATGAATTTGCGCTGGCCCATTCCGCGAGATCCGCTCCCTGATGGGCCACCAGAATCACGTCGGCCCCCATCGCGCCGCATCCTTTTGCGCCGCATACCTTGGAGATAGAGCGCACCGAGGCGAGGGCTTGCGCGGAATGCCCCGCCAGCAATCCCAGCGAGGCGAGCTTATCGCCGAAGGCGCTCAGAGCGGAGGCAAAGCTTTGGAAGAGAGCACCTTCAAGGCTTTCCAGGGCCGAGGAAAGAATCTCTTCGAGCTCGGCGAGAGGAAGGTTCTGCGGAGTTTTCTGTTCGTGGGTGGGCAGTTTTTTTCCGGTGTGAAAAAGAGAGATTTCCCCTCCCATTTTCGCCGGGAAAATTTCCCGCACCGTTTTGGCCGAGATATCAGCCAGAAGGAAAAAGGCATCGGCTCTGTCCACCCCGAAAGCCTGGGTGAGAATATCGGCCCCGCTGCCGGAACCACCGATTTCTTTATACGCCTCCCAGGCATTCCAGCTGAAGATCGCTCTCGGGGATTCGGCGGCAGGAATTTCCTGGCCGAGGCACCAGGCCGAGAGAAATTCCGCGCCGGAGCCTCCGAAGCCGCCCTTGCCTTCGTGGGGATCGGAGAAGCGGGGGCTGAGGCCTCCGCTCGCAGGATTTTTTGCCAGCCATTTTCCGGCCGGGCTATCGGAATGAAAGGGATTCGGGGAGCCGCCGGCGCTTTCCCAGGAGGCGCGGAAATAAGGCGGATGGCCGAGCAGCAGAGCACGCCCACCCTGGAGCACAGCGTATTCTCCTAGCAGGAAAGTTTTGCTGGGAAAGGCGCGAAGGCTCACGGGCTTTGTTTAAAGCCACGCAGCACATCGAGCAGCTCGCGGGCCCGGGTCATGGTGATGGTCTTCTCGATTTTCAGAGCGCCGAGCAGCTTTTCGCGCAGCAAAGCCATCTCGCTTGGCTGAGCTCCAGCTGCGATCGCGAGGTTCGTGGCGTGCAGGCTCATATGCCCCTTCACGATGCCTACGGTGGAAAGCGCGCGAAGCGCTCCGAGGTTTTGCACGATGCCCACGGCCGCGATCACGCGGGATAGCTCATGGCTGTGCTTCACTCCGAGGATGCGCAAGCAAACCTGCGCAGTTGGGTGGAGCTTGGTAACTCCGCCCACTGTGCCTACCACGAGAGGGGCTTCGAAACGGCCTACCAGGGTGCTGCCTTCCATGCGCCACTTGGTAACCGGCTGGTAGTGCCCGCTGCGCGCGCAATAGGCATGAACGCCTGCTTCCACGGCCCGCCAATCATTGCCGGTGGCGATGAGCACGGGATCGATTCCGTTCATCACTCCTTTATTGTGGGTGGCGGCCCTGTAGGGGTCGGTTTCCGCGAAAATGGAAGCTTCCTCGATGCCCTGGCCCACGGCGGGATCGATGCCGGGGATACGCACTTCGGCGCGGGTGAGGTAGGTGTCTACCAGATTGGAAAGAACGCAGAGGCCGATCTTTTCTCCAGTCCATGCGGCGAGGAAGGGCTTCAGCGCTTCGCAAACCTGATTGATCAGATTGGCGCCCATGGCATCGCAGGGATCCATATGCACGTGGATCACGAGCATCTCCTGCCCGTCGTCCCGGTTCAGGCGGCGCACTTGCAAGCTCCGTACGCCTCCTCCCCGGTGTACGAGGCCAGGCACTACGGAATTGGCGATGCTGAGCAATTCTTCTTCTTTATCCTGCAACACCTTCAGCACGTGATCGGAGCAATCCACCTTCGGGATCTGAATCTGTCCGATGATGAGGCGGCCTTCCGTGGAGGTGACGATCTCTCCTCCGTCGTGCGAGCGGATCCATTTGGCGGTGGCCGAGCAGGCCGCCACCACGGAAGTCTCCTCGATCGCCATGGGCACGGGCACATCGCGGCCATCGATGCGGAAGTAGGCGGCGAGGCCGAGAGGCATCGGGAAATAGCCGATGAGGTTTTCGATGAAATGCTCGGCCAGATCCAGGCGGAAGGGGGCCGTGCCATCGAGCACATCGAGGTCTTCATCGGAGAGGTGGCTCATGGTTTTCAGGCGGTCGAGCCTCTCCTCGCGGGAGAGCTTGGAGAAACCCTGAAACAGCTGCTCTAGATTTTCTGCCATCGTTTTCCTTTCCTCAGGCCTGCCGGGCTGGAGTAACCGGCGCAGAACAAGGCTACCTTCAATTCGAATTCCATCCGTTGCATCCAGGCGTCGAGAGCGGTTTCGCCCTGAAGGGCTGCTTCGAGCGCGGGCTTGGCAAAGCCTACTTTGCGCGCGCCCATGGCGATGGCTTTCGCTCCATCGAGGCCGGAGCGAATGCCGCCACTGGCCCAGATCTCTGCCTTGGTTTTTACGGAGAGCGCGGCTTCGAGGCTATCCACGGTGGAGATGCCCCAGCCGCGGAACGTCTGGGCTGCCAGCTGTTGCGTGCTCTTGAGGGGAGCGCGGCCGCCCTCGATCCGTCCCCAATGAGTGCCGCCATAACCGGAGAGATCAATGGCCGCGAGGCCGATGGATGAAACTCTTTTGAGGGTTTCCTTGGAAAAACCGCAGCCCGTTTCCTTGAGCACCACGGGCACCGGGCTTTCCTTGCAGATCCTCTCGATCGCGCGCAGGCCGCCTTTGAAATCCGGCGTGCCTTCGGGCTGCAGGGCCTCTTGCATGGGATTGGTGTGAACGATGAGGGCGCCTGCTTCAAGTGCGTCCACCAGTTCCAGCACCTTGGCCGGTTTGGTCACGATCAATTGAGAGAGGCCGAGGTTGGAGAGGAAAAAACCGTTCGGGGCTAGCCGGCGCAAACGCTTCCACTCGCTGCGGGCGGAAGGATCGGTGAGTTCTCTTCTCTGCGAGCCCAGGCCCATCGGCCAGCGGCGGGCAGAGGCTACGCGGGCGAGGGTGAGGTTCAGGGCTTCGCCGTTCTGGTGGCCTGCTGTCATCGAGCTCACGAAAAAAGGGCTCGCAGCATCATAGCCGAAGAATGCGGTGGCGAGATTGATCTCGCGGAAATTGATTTCCGGCAGGGCCTCGTGCGGCAGGCGGATGCGATCGAAGCCGCTCTCTCCCACTGCTTCCATGGCAGGGTCGAGCGCGAGCCGAAGGTGATCGGCTTTGCGGCTTTCAAAATGCTCCGTGTTCATTGCGTCTAACTTATAGACTTTGCTCAATTTTGTCGAGTTGATTGCTTGCCTCGGAAGGCCGGGAAAGCTAGCGTAGGAAGATGCCTAAACGGCAGATTCTAGGGAGCTTTTTTGCAACTGCGCTCTTGCTCGCGTTCCTGGGAACGGCGAATGGAGCCTTTGCTTTCCTTTGGGTTTTTCCCCTGAAGGCCGATGCCCTTCCTCTTTGGATGCTGGTGTGTTTGGTGGACGTTCTTCTGGCCCGCTCCGGCCTGGAAATGGCGCCCAAGGCGCGGCTGTTCCTCTGGAGCGGAGGCCTCGTTTACTTCTGTGCCCTGCAGGGGGTGCCCGAGCTCGGAATGCTCCTGGTGGCGGGAGCGGCCGGGCTTTGGGTGGCTTCGAGGCTAGCCAGGCGATTTCTGCTGATTGTGCTCCTAGTGGCTCTTCCTCTGGTGCTCTTTGGGCACGATGGCTCTCTACTGCACCCAGGCATGACCGAGCGGCTCGTGAATTTTCGATTCTCCCTTCATCTGCTCTCGGGCTTTGCTCTTTTCCGGATGATTTCCTGGTCGATTGCCTCCGGCATTCGCAAAGAGCGACCCACGTTTTTCTGCACGATGGAGTATTTTCTCAGCCCGGCCTTCTGGCTGAGCCCGATGCACGCCGCCCATCTTACCTTCGATCGTATGCAGCCGGCCCATACGCCTTTCAGCCGCTCGATGCTTTGGGTGCTGAGGGGTTTTTTGCACGCCTGGATTTTTACCGTTCTCGCTTCTTACGCGATCCCCTGGCTGGAGGGGCACTACAGGTCCGGCTTGGTCTCTTTCCGCTGGTGGGAGCTTCTGTTGCTCGGGCCGGCTTTGTTCGCGATATCTTATCTGGAGAAATCGCGCGTGAGCTATATCGTGGCCGGCCTGCTCAGCATGAACGGCAGGAGCGTGGCGCCGGATTTCCGGGCCCCCTGGCTGGCGCGCAGCCTGCCAGAATACTGGAGGCGCTTTCACTCCTGGGTTTGGGAGTATTACGTAGATTATATTTATATGCCTCTTTCCGTGGTGCTGGCGCGACGGATGCCTGCCAGGGCTGCCGGCCTTTCGGCCCTTTTCCTCACTTTTTCTGTGGGCACCACCCTGATTCCTTGGGTGCATTATCCGGCCACGATAGAGTCGGCATTCTTTCTGGGGCTTACTTTCGGCCTCCTGACCCTGGCGCACGGTTTTTTGGATAAGCTTCTATCCCGCAGTGCGGTGGGTATCCCGATAACCTGGATTTCCGTGTTTTTTCTCTATGCACTGGCCTATCCGGTATATGGATTGGGCTGGGGGCTGGCTGAGGTGCTTCAATTTATCCGGAGCTGATGAGGGGCTGAGAAAATGAAGATCGTGGAAGTGAAAGGGCCGGATAGCGCGGATTTTCTTCACCGGGTTACTGCCGGTTCCGTGAAGCTCCTTGGGGCGGGGCAAGGCAAGGCGGGCTGCCTGCTCACGGGCCGCAGCCTGATGCGGGCCCAGTTTGATCTTTTGCGGCTCGCGCCGGATCGCTTCTTTCTTGTGGCTCCCGATTCCTGTGCCGCCCCTTTGGCGGAAGGGCTTGAAGCGCTCCAGTTCAGTGAGAATCTCGAGATTCGCCTTACAGGGCTTGCGGCCGGTGTGGCGAAATCGGGAGCGAAGGCGAGAGAGCAGGAAAGCCCTTTTTCTGTAAACGGGGAGGGCGAGGAGCTCCGTTGGCCTGCTCCTGTGGCCGGGTATGAATTCGTTTGCGGGAGTGGGG
>CAZTCD010000077.1:0-2681 GCA_964612065.1 uncultured Bdellovibrionales bacterium
GAGCGCCGAAGGCTGCGCCCGGTGCCCAGGCCGTGCAGGGGGCCGCCGGTGAGGACGGGGGCGAGCAGCCAGAATTGGCTATGAAGCGGCCCACGACACAAATGGGCGGAGAGAATCTCTTCGATACCCTCGAAGCCCTTCGCGTCGGCCTCATGACGAACGATGTCGACCAGATCCGCTCCACTCTCGAGCCCCTCGACCGTATCTCGAACCGGGTGATCACCACTCGCGCGCAGGTGGGCGCGCGCACGGCCGGCATCGATTCCGCGATCGCAAACATGGGGAAAAAGAACGTGTTTAACGCGGAGTTGCAGTCGGGGATCGAGGACGCCGACGTGATTCAGGTGGTCTCAGACATGGCGCGCGAAGAGAGCGTGCTGCGTGCCAGCCTGCAGGCTTCGAACAAGCTCATCCAGCCTACCTTGCTGGAATTTTTAAAGTAGTCCATTGCTACCCCCTGTGAAATCGGGTAGTACATCCCCCTTAGGACGAATACCTACAGGGATGTGAGGAGCTTTCAGCATGCTCGTTTTGACCAGGAAATTAGGCGAGTCGATCGCCATCGATGACCACATCAAAATCATGGTGGTCCAAATCAAGGGCAAACAGGTTCGTCTTGGTATCCAGGCCCCAAAAGAAACCAAAATCCACCGCCAGGAAGTATACGAAGCCATTCAGACCTCGAATAAAGAGGCCGCGGACGTTTCGCCCAAGTCTGTTTCCGAGGTGGCCGCTATGCTTAAGAGGGGTAGCTCCGGCAAGCCCGAAGGGAAGAATTCCTAAGGGTTTTTGGGTTCGCTTTTTTTCTTTCGCCTCCCATCAAAATCTTTTGCACCTAAGAATCCCTCGTTTACAATAAAAGGTGTGACCCGATGTGTCGGGTCCATGGGGGGATTCAGAAATGAAGGTAAGTACCAGCCGTTTTGGTGTAGTCGACGTGGCTGACACCGATATTATGGAGTTTTCTGATGGTTTGCTTGGATTCGAGCACCTGAAGAGGTTCTTCATCGTAGATCCGGCGGATGAAACTTTGATTCTCTGGTTACAGTCCGCGGATGCGGCCGAGGTGGCTTTCCCCATTTTAGAACCTAAGCTGTTTAAGGCAGATTACAAGGTCCGGCTTTCGGCGAACGAGCTCAGATCGCTTCGCATCGATGCGGAAAATAAAAAAGACACTCTCGTTTATTGCATTCTGACCATTCCTGCGGATGTTTCCTCTATGAGCGCGAATCTGAAAGCTCCGATCGTGATCAATTCCGCCAGCCGTCAGGCGCGCCAGGTTGTGCTTCAGGAAAACGAATACTCTGTTAAATTTTCCATGTACCGCGAATTACTGGCGGTGATGATGAGTGCTCCTGCTGCCGGAAAGTCAAAGAAGACGGAAGAGCCCGTGGCAGCTGCTCTTTCGCTGAAGCACGCTTCTTCAAAAGTAGAAGTGGTAGCGCTTTAAGCCTGCAGGTTATTTCCTGAAATAGAAGAGCCACCCTTGGGGTGGCTCTTTTTGTTTTCGGAGTGCCGATTATTGGGCGCTTCCAGTGCCGATTTCGTCCGGTTCACCATCCCCTGGTTCGGAGCCGGTTATATAAGGATCATAAAACGAGGCTGTTCGTTCACGCGCTTCCACTTTTCTGGCCTGCGCGTGCATGAGGCTCTTGCCGGCAAGCTTGCTTACGCACTGCTGGTTCTCCACCACATAGTATTCCTCTGTGGTGAAGGGGAAGCCACAGTCGGTATCGTGGTTTGCCGGCATGGACAGGCAGACCTGCATCAGCTCTTCCTCGCTCCTCTCTTCAAATCCGGAGCTTCTGGCTTTGGCTATCGATTCCCGGCATCTCTCCTGTTTGTCCCCTGATAGCGTGCCTTCATCAAATAGTTCATTCAGGGAGCTTTTGATGCTCTCTTCTGGCTCTTCTGCTTTTGCGAGAACGGCGGAAAAGAGGGAGAGTGAAAGGAGAAGCACCCCGACGACCCACGACCAGCTGGATTTTTTGTTCTCCATTTCGCCCCTTTTCCATGCTCAGTTTTGCCAGTTCCTTTCGGAGTTCTGGGTGGAAAACTTTAGCGGGAAAATGCCCGAACTATCGACGGCTTGGCGAGTTGAGCATCCGAATTAAATAAAATTAATTAGGTTTGCGGTGTTGTTTAGTCTAAAAGCAGAAGGCGTCAGTTCCCTATCGTTCGGAAAGGAAGAATGAGAAGATTGGCAGGCCTAGAGCTTGGGGCATTTGTTTTAACTCTCATATTGGTGGCTGGAGCTATAAACGCTTTAGAGGCAAGTGCTGAATCGGAGCGGCCGGATGATCGAGGTATTTCCTTCGCGCGAGAGCTTTCCCCAGAGGAATATGTTTGGCTTGGCCGCACTGTTTGGGATTCTATGCAAAGAATGGTGCCAGCTGATCGGCACCGGGGATTGGTAGCAGCGGAAATTCATGCTCTGGTAAGGGAAATGCGCCAAAACCGGAGCGAATTCAATATACAGCTGGAAGACCTACTGCGAATTCTTGGAACCCGCGCAAAGAAACGGTATTCAATAGAGAATGGAGAGGTACGGTCGAGCGCGGTTGCAGAGCATTCGGCATGCGAAAAGATAGGCGCACAGCCTCTTTTGGGACAGCAAATTGGTTTCGATCTCGGAAGGCTTGGGATAGGAAAGTAATGGACTGGTTTTACAGGGTCGACTC
>CAZTCD010000077.1:2781-19008 GCA_964612065.1 uncultured Bdellovibrionales bacterium
GATCTCGGAAGGCTTGGGATAGGAAAGTAATGGACTGGTTTTACAGGGTCGACTCCGTGGCCTGCCGGGTCATGTCCATATACATCTTCACTTGCTGGTTGCCTGGATCTTTAAGATGGGCCTCGTGAAGTTCGATCTGAGCATCTACGACATTGCCAAGAGCATAGTAGAGCAGGGCTAAGTGTACCCGGGCCGGGACGTGTTCCGGGTGCTGGCGTACCAGGCTTTCTAGCTCTATCTGAGCCTGCTTCATCTGGCCTCGCTGGCCATGGGTTTTTGCGAGCAGAATGCGAGCTTCAAAGTTTTCCGGATCTACTCTGGAGGCTTTTAAATATTCATTGGCGGCTTCGTCGAACCGTTGAAGCTTGCGATAGAGATTGCCCAGATCAAGGTGCTTTTGGGAAATTTCTCTGGCCAAAACGATACTCGGGGTTGGAGTGGCCGGACTCTGGCGAAATGCCGATTTCTCCGCTTGTTCAAAAACGGCAGCGCCCTCCTGGTAGTGTCCGGTATCGTTGTAAATGATGGATAGGCTGATAGCGGAATCAGTAAAGTGCGGATCAAGCTGGAGAGATCGCTTGAACCGGTCTACGGCTTCCGCAAAGCGATTCTCACGATGCAAAACGGTGCCAATCAGATATTGGCTTTCAGCAGTGGCGAGCCCTGCATAATCCAAATCGAGCAGTATATCCATGGCAGCGGCGCTGTGGCCGTCGCGGAGGAGTTTTTTTGCATCGTCGATTGTATTCACTCGGATCTCTCCGACGTGGCAAGCGAGATCAGGCGGCGGAGGTTCTTCCGGTTTCCGTCATCTTTGCCGTCCGGAAACTCGCGATCAAGCCGATCGAGTGCTTCTGTGGCTTTGGTATACTCGCCCATGCGCTCATAGGAGAAGGCAAGGCGATAAAGGGCGTCTTTGTTGAAGCCGTAATCGGAATAGGTGTCTACCAACACCGCGAAGCGAGGTGCGGCTGAGCTGTATAATTCCCGCTTGAAATAAAATTCGCCGATATACTCTTCTTTCTCAGCAAGCTTGCCTCTCAACTCTCTTACTCGTTTTTCGGCGTCGCCCTTATAATCGGAAGAGGGGTAATCCCTCAGGAGTTGGGTATAGGCCTTGATTCCGGAATGGGCAGGCTCCAAATCGCGGTCGATACTCGAGGGCATCTGTTCATAGAAAGAATCCCCGATCCTTCGCAAGGCGTAGGCTGCGAATTCATGCTTGGGGTAAAGCTCCCGAAAAATCTTATAAGAGCTTGCGGCCTCTATATAGCTTTCCTCCTGGTAGTAGGAATCGCCGATCCGAAGCGTGGCCAGGGCGGCATACTTGCTGTAGGGAAAACGGCTCTTCAGAATCCGGAATCGTTCTACGGCTTCAATAAATCGCTCTTTTTTTAACAGCCTTTCACCCTCGGCATACTGCTTCTCCGGTGGGCTATCGCTATCAATGATCTCAGAACTGCAGCTAGTTCCAAGCACGCAAAGAGCGGCCAATAGGGTGGTTAGGAGGGTGCCTCTAATGGGATACAGGGAGAGTGCTCGTAAATTCATCCGTATTTCCTTCGTAATCAAAGGCTTACCATTACGCATCGGGTTGTGCAGGGTGAAATTGCCTCCTTTATCCGACCTTTCTTGACTGAATTGGTCTGTGAGCTTATTCTAAAAGTTAAGAACTCTGAACAAAGTTGTCTTGCGATAAATTTTTGTCGGGACTTCAAGAAGGAATCTCGTATGAGCACAAGCAGAACCCTCTCCAGAGAACTTCAGTGGTGCGCAAAAGTAGTTTCTTTATGTGCAGTGCTTTTACTTGCCGGTTGCTTACCGAATGGGGACAAGCCTGCCGAGGATTCAGGCCCTGATCATTGTGATGAGGAGAGTTCCCATAAGGGCAAAGGACACGAGAAAAATTCCGGGAATCCCGGCCATGGCGAAGACGACGAACATCACGACAAAAACAAGAAGAACTGCGACAGCACTTCCACAAGCACGACTACCTCCACATCCACCAGCACCTCTACTCAGACGGATACTTATGTATTTCCTGATTTGCCGAACCGGGTTTGCACCATAGATAAATTCACCCAACAAGGCGGTGGTGAGCAGCAGATCAAGAAAGTGGATATTCTCTTTGTCATGGACCATTCCGGTTCCATGAAGGACGACTGGGAGCGGGTTGCCACTAATATTCAGAGTCTTGTAAAAGAGCTTCCTTCAGAAACCAGCGTTAGGTACGCGGTGTTGCTTGCCGATGTGGGCAGTTGGAAAGGTAAGTTATATGCCCCTGCCGGATACTCGGCAGTGCTGGATAATAGCAAATACAACACTTCCCAGATCTCCACTCTTCTGTTCGGAATGTTTAACAAAGGGATGGAAGTGAGCGACTCTGGTTCCGGGGAAGCTAGCTTTCACAGCCTCTATCATGCTGTAACGACTAAAGCTGTAGCCAACCAGAAGCTCGGATTCTTCCGCCCCGATGCGGCATTGTCCGTGATTTTCATGAGTGACGAGCATGAGATTGGCTTTCCGTTTCCAGAACCGCAGGCACCCGGCCTTCCCCCTCGGTGTGATGCCTCATTCGAAGACGGAATCAAGCGGGACTACTACGATAAAAAAGGAATCAATCTGGAAGTAACCTTCAACGCCATGAAGCAGTTGAAGGGCGATATGCCGGTGAAGACTCATGCCTTCGTGAACATTACCAAAGAAGATCTTTTCACCCGAAATTCCAAAAACTCTAAATGCCTCTACGACTCCCTCGGATACGGATACATGGAGATGGTGGAGAAAACCAAGGGCGTGCTTTTCAGCATACAGGCCGACAAAGCTGACGGGCTTGCTCGGTGCGGTAAGGTGATCCGGGAGAGCCTTGAGCTCCAGCATGAGTTTCCCCTTTCAAAGCCTGCGGATAAAGTGGATCCGGCCACGGTGCTGGCTACGGTTGACGGCGCCCTCGTGACCCACGAATATCGAGTAGCCCTCAACTCGGTTTATCTGGAGAACGCTGGTTCCCAAAATAGCCATATTGAAGTGCGCCATTGCGAACCCGATGGCCGCGTGGACTGGAATCTCACGGGCTTCAACGGCACGCCTGCCCGGTTCTCTGTGGGCCTTTCCTGGTCGACAGCCGAGTATGCTACCAGCGGTAAAGTGATCTGGGGTGCAGACCCTGCCAATATGTTGAATACCGTGGCTTCCAGCGGGGTAAGTACCAACCACGTGGTTACCGCGAGCAACTTGAGCCCGAATACGGTTTATCACTTTCAGGCCATTAGCTGGGACGAATTCGGCCAGGAGAAAAGAAGTGAGGTTAGGAGTTTCCGCACTCTGCCTGACTGGAGTATATCGGATTTCGGCGGAACCGCGGCCAGAACTTCTGCTAGCCTTCACTGGACTACCTCTGAGTACGCCACCAAGGGAAGGCTCTATATAGGATTGGACGCTGCTAACCTGAGCCAATACGGAGCGGAAACCGTGGTGGCCAAGGAGCATGGCATAGATGTGACGGGCCTTGATCCCGATACCGTCTACTACTTCCAAGCCGCCTCGAGCGATGAGTTCGGTCTTGAAAAGCGTTCGGAAGTGATTTCACTGCGTACTCAACCAGACTGGGGAATTGTAGGATTCAAAGGATCTGCTTCCCGTAACGTGGCCAACTTGACCTGGAGCACCCCGGATCAAGTGACCAATGGGAAAGTACGCTTCGGTTCTTCTCCTGGGGCACTTGGGCAGGAGATTTCGAGTGCCGGACCTGGATTGAACCATGCCGTAACCATCACCGGGCTGAATCCCGGTAGCAACTACTATTTCCAGGCGGTAAATACCGATGGGATTTCGGAGAAGACCAGTAACGTGATTCTGATCCGTACCGCCGATGATTGGGAGATCTCCGGATTTGTTGGCCAGAGCACGCAAACCACGGTGAGCCTGAGTTGGAATACAAACGGATACAATACCAGTGGAAGAGTTTACTGGGGAGAGTCGGAGGCGGGGCTTACCGGTCAAGTGGCTGACCCTGCCAATGGGCAGGCTCATGCCCTTCAAGTGGCTGGTTTGAACCCAGATACTCTCTATTACTTCCAGGCCTCAAGCACCGACGAGGAAGGAATCGAAAAGCGAAGTGAAGTGGTAGCAATCCGTACAGCCCAGATTCCTCTTCCTACGTGGGCGATAAGCAACTTCGCCGGCACCGCAACCAAGAACGCTGTTACTCTCAACTGGAATACCGATCAATACGCCACCTCTGGAAAGATCCTTTGGGGAGCTACACTGGATTCGGTAACTGGTGAAGTAAATAGCGGCGGGGTTGCCACCAGCCACTCCGTGATCGTGGATCATCTGATACCGGACACCATCTACTACTTCATGGTGGTAGCGAGCGATGACCGGGGGCAGGTGCAGCAGTCGGATGTGATAGCCATTCGTACCATGAAGGATGATGTGGTAGTGCCTCCTTCGAACTGGGTAATAGTTGGATTCGACGGCACCACCACTTCTGACCAGGCAAACCTGATCTGGCAGACTCCTGGAGCTGAAACTACTGCTGTGATCAAGGTTGGGCTGAGTGCCGAGGATCTCACTCACCAAACGCTGAATGTGACGGAAAATCTCGAAACCCACGTGGTTGGAGTAAGCGGCCTTAACCCCGATACCACTTACTTCTTCCAGGTGATTGCAACTGACTCCGCCGGAAGAACTGTGGAGAGTGTTGTGATCTCCAAGAGAACCAAGGCGCAATAGCGACTGGGTTCTCTGGGTCCACCTTTCAAAGGTCCCTGCTAACGTACTTCGAGCAGGCCGCCGGGTTCCACCCACCCGACGGTCTCCTCGAGGTTCCCTTTTTTGAACCTTATCTTTATCCAGCCGTCCCTTTTGCCGTCTTCATTTACCAGGGCACCTGGTTCCAGGGTGGTAATGTCGGTATAAGTGTTTCCCGGCCCACTTTTCACTCGGATAATGCTCGTTGCGCCCGCTACCGGGAGCCTGGACTGCATCCACGAAAGCAGGCAGATCGCGTAGAGAAGAGTGGCCAGGAACGCGGTTCCCGAAATCGTGGGCCATTCCGCCCTGCCGATCAGCCAGATCGAAATTGCGCTGCCAATCAAAGCAACCAGCAACCAGGCTTGCCAGGGAATAGTTCGCGCGAAATGAGGCCAGAAAGAAAACCAGAGGGAGGGGCGGATCAGTTTGGCATTATTGGGTAATGCCTGCTCTACCTTCCGGATATGATGCCGGATATCTCCGTCGAAGGGCTGGGAAAAGCCTGCGCGCATCAGCGTCACGTAAGCTTCCCCAAGAGCTCCTTGCAGAGCAAGAGCGGTTCCCAGATTGAAATAAAATTCTCCCGGCCAATCCGCATTTTTTTCCGCTTTTAGAGATTCTTTCAGGATCTGGCTCGACTTGGCCCACTCTCCCGCCTGAAAGTGCTTTTCAGCCTCCTCCACGGGCGATCCCGACGCTTTCAGAGTTAAAAAGCAAAGGGTCAGATAACTGGCCAAGGTAGCCTGGAAGAAAAATTTTAGGATGGCCATTCGCACGATTGTATTATGATCATCTTGGCTTGCAAAGCGGAGCACCATGGACTTTCTGAATCAGGCTTTAAAGTTTCTGGAAATCAAGAGCGTTGCTGAAGAGGGCAATGAGGAGGCGATTAACTTTCTCATTCCTATCTTTGAGCAGGCGGGCGCCAAGCTGGTGTTACAGCAGGTGCCTCATTCCCTCAAAGATCATGCCAAGCGGCAGTATAACCTACTGGCGATCTTCGGTGACGATCTGGTGGATTCTCGTACCAAAAAGGGATTGCTGCTCACCGCCCCGGTTGATACCTGCGCCCCTGGCAATCCTTCTGATTGGACCGAGCTTGCAGGGAAGCCTTTCCATCCGAAGGCCAACGGTGAATGGATTTGTGGCCTTGGCGCAGTAAACTCAAAGCTGAATTTTCTGGCTATGCTCACGGCGGCCGAGTCATTTTCCCGGTCCAGGTTTCAGCGCCCCCTGTACGTGGCCGCTACCTGCGGTGGCGAATCGGTGCTTGCCGGATGCAGATATCTCATTCAGTCCGGGGCGGTGAATCCCCGGCACGTGATTGTGGGGCGGCCCACCGGGCTGAAACTTCAGCATACGGAAAAGGCACAGTTAACCTTCCAGCTGAAAATATCATTCATAGCAGTGGAAAGGGATGCGCAAGAGTTCAATGCCAAGGTTTTCGTATCCAGCAGAAGTACGGCTCGGCATTGTGGCCATCCACTGGCTTCGAAAAACGCCTTGGCAAACGTGCTATTCTTCCTCGAAAGCCTGAAGAATTCGCCGGTTGAAAACAAATTGATGTCGATTCACGGGACGAGCAGCCTGAATAAAACTCCTGATTCCGCTTCCGCAGGAGTGGTGATTCGCTCCAAGGATCTAGATGCTATCCGCGATCGATTTCGCTCGATATCCGCCAATAATCGCGATTGCCAATTTGAAATGCGCCTCGGTGGCACGGGCGATCGGGGGGTAAAGCTTTTGCCGGAAGAAGTCTATCTTTGCCTCCGCAAGGTATTGGAGCAAGTACAGGCAATGAATGAAGCGATGGCTCCGGTCAGGGACGAAGCGTTTGCCCCTGATCATTCTTTTGCGCTTCTCAGCTCCGTGGTTCACGAGAGGGATTCGCTTGAACTTACCGTTCAATTCAATCTGCTCCCCGAGTTTGGTTCGGCGGAGGCGAGAAAAGAAATTGAGACCGACTTTAAAAACCGGATCCAGGCCATTGGCCGAAATTTCAAGGCGGTGTCTCTTGATTGCAGGAGGGTGAATGCTACCCAGCGCTTCTTTACCGATCCTGCGTCCACGTTTATGACAACCCTACAGGCAGATATGCAGCGAGCGGGTTTGGCTTCGGCGATACAGCCCGGAAACTGTTCAACAGAAGCTGCTCATTTTTCTGAAAAGGGTTACGAGGCTATCGCCTTCGGTGCTGGCGTAATGACGGAAGCGAACTGCCCTAATGAAAAAGTGAGACTGGATGATCTTCAAAGCGCGATTCGCTTTTATAGTCGGGCCATTGAGGCTTTCTGTTTAAGGGCGATTTAATGAAGGCCGGTTTCTACCTTGTGTTTCCGGCTCTTTTGGCGGCTTTGGCAGGTTGTTCTGCCGGGAAAACTCGGCTTGATTGCTACGACGAGTGCAAGCGGAAGGGGCTTGCTTTTTCGGGAGTGATTTCCAGAAATTCCAGGATGGATGATACAGGCCAGGTGGAGAATACGGAGATTTGCAGGTGCAGTATCGAAAACACTATCTATTAGTGTTTGTTTTCATCTTTTCTTCGGCTTGTTCGAGCCAGCGCAAAACCCGGCTCGATTGCGTTGAGATTTGTAAGGAAAAAGGGCTTCGATTCGTGGAGGTGGTGGATGCCGACGCGCTGGTTAATTCCCGTACGGGCGAAACCGAAGTTCGGAGCTATTGCAGGTGCGAATAGCGTGCGACGTTATTTGCCGAAAAATGTATGAGCTTCACATAGCCCGTTCACGCAAGCGGCTTCCCGCTTTTTGACGGGGTCTGTTTTCGAGCAGTCTTTCTCTCGGTTCGGGTTGCGTCTCCAGTTTTCGCAGTACGTCCGTACTGTTTTTTCGCTATCCCGAAGGTTCTTTTTGTTCACGGAATCAGCCCAGTCACATTTGTGGCAGGAAACGATGATTATGGCACAGTCGGAATCCACCTTGCAGCGGCGAGGCTCGTCTCCGAAGGAGTAGCTTGGTTTGGCATGGGTGCCATGCGGGCGCAGGAGGATGAAAAGAGTGGAAAGCAGAAGGACCAGGTATTTTACGAATGGGTTCGCTCTCATTTCTGCAGCAGCTCGATTCGATTCTCGTCCAGATCGTAAAGGAAGCACCTTTTGGAAACGCCTTCTATAAGCTTGCCATCTTCCACTTTACCACCGAATTCCCGCACTCTTCTGCAGATTTCCTCGAACTGATTTGTGAGTAGTGCGAAATGCTGTTCTGTTTTTTCTGTTTCGCCTTTCCGTTCTTGCAGGTGGAGTTCCAGTTGGCCAAGCTGGAACCATGCTCCTCTATGCGCGCTGACTGCTGCGGTTAGGCGCTTCCGGTCAGGAAACTCAAAAACCTTCCTATAGAATTCAATGGACTTGTCCACATCAGAAACAATTACAGCAACATGATGCAATCCAATGACCACTGGTGAAGCGTTTTCCTGCATTGAGTTATCTGGGTTGTACAAGAATCTTCCCCCCGCAGCGTTCTTTGCGCTCAAGTCTCTCGGCTGCTTCTTCCAGCGAAATCACTCCTTCAATCAAATCGAGCGCACGCAGGCGGTTCCCGCTCATTAAGCGTATTACCCGCCCGAACGTGCCTTCTCCGCTATGGCCCTGTGATCCGAAAATGCGGGCATTTTTCGTGATGAGTGACTCGGGATGAATGGGAAGATGATCATCGGTACGGGCCAGCAAGCAAACCGAACCACCGATGGATAAGTGAGAGATTACCAGCTCGTGCACGAGAGGTGCTGCTCCGGCGGCGTCCACGATCCAATCAAAATGCCCGTGTAGCTGGCCTACTTCGGAGGTATCCACCACCAGTTTTGCGCCGAGTTTTCTTGCAAGCTCTCGCCGGGCCGGAACAGGTTCGATCAAACTTACTTCCAGGGCGCCCGCAATAAGCGCGAGATCAGCCGTGGCAAGGCCTATCGGTCCGGCGCCGATTACCAGCACCTTGGAGCCCGGGAGCCAGCGGCCTCCGTGGGCTCCCTGGAATAGCGCCCGGAAAGCTACGCTATAAGGCTCTACCATCGCTCCAAGGCGGAATGCGTTTTCTTCGCCGACGCGTTCTTTCAGTTCCGAGAGCGACCAGCAGTACTTCGCGTTCACGCAAAGGTATTCCCCATGGGCCCCGTCCAGAGTGAATCCAATTTCTTCCAGCTGGTCACAATGATTCACATGTCCTGACCTGCACGGTTCACAGCTTCCGCACCATTGCATTTCCTCGGCAGTCACTGGTTCACCGATCGGAAAGCGTGCCTGGATGGCAGCGTCCGTACCCGGGCCATATCCTTCCACGGTGCCGCTGAACTCATGCCCAAGGGTTACGGGCAGGGCTGCGAGACCTGGATAAGCACCTTCTGCCAAATGGAAATCACTTCCGCAAAGCCCGCAATACCGAACCCGGATCAGCAGCTCTCCTGGTTTCGGCTCAGGCTTGGGAACATTTTCGAGAATTACTTTTGGGTCTTTCCAGGTGGAGGAGGCGGATTTGGATCGGGACGGCGGCCCACTAAGGCGAAGGGCTTTCACTTCCTTGCCTTTCGTGTTCGGGCCGGGGTCCTGCGATTTTTTCTTCGGCCAAGAGGAGAGACCACTTCAAGCATGATGCCGTTGGGATCTTCGAAGAAAGTAATAGAGTCGCCACTATATCCGGTTTTGGGCTTGATCCACGGATTGAGGCCCTGTTTGCGGAGGTGGTCTACCGCTCCGTTGAACTGTCTTGTGCGGAATGCGATATGTCGAATGCCCGGTTCAAAATACGACCTGGGAACTTTTGCGCCATGGAGGCGGCGAATGTTTTTCGCATATCCAGGTTTGTCGTCGCGGTAGTGGAAGAGCTCGATCCTGGAATCGCCTTTTTTGAGCACGGTAGCGCGGATGCCGAGTTCGGTATTCCCAAATTCTCGTTCCACTTTGAAGCCGAAGCAGCGTTTATAAAACGCGATGGATTCGCGCATGTCTTCGACGATGATTGCCACGTGATCGATATTGCCGAAGGAGAAGCGTGCTGCCATTTAAGAGAGTCTATTCCCTAGAGCTGGCCGGAGTCAAAAACGGCTCAGGCAGGTTTTTTCTCGGAGGCCGATCGATGGGCGTCTTCCGCGATCTGTTCCGCGGTTTCCTGAAGATCCAAGTCTACAATGCAACCTCGGCTCTTTAGGGCGAGGAGCCCTCCTGATTTTAAGGCTGCGTACTTCGGGCGGCCTTCCAGGCTGGTGAATAGATTCTTGGCCTTTTCACAGAGCTTTTTCTGGGCGAGTAGAAGCTTCTCCCAACCCGAGGTGATGCGGATGACTTCCGGGCCCTGAGAGGGGGCTTCTATCACTTTGCCTGCAGGCCCCTTCGCTTCAGAGGGCTCCTGTGATGGGGATGAGTTCTGGTCTTTCTTGCCCCAGGCCTCATATCCTGGTGAGTTAGGATTTCCCAGTGAATCTCCAGACTTATGGCTCTGGATTCCCGGCATACCGGGAATGCGCATTCCATTCTGCTGGGGGGCTCGACTGGATTCCTTTGTCTTCCTGGCCGCGGCCAATCGCTCGCTTTCCGGCGTAAATAGGCTGGCCATACTTTGTCCCAGGGGGCTCAGGGGTTTGGTCATTCGCTTTACCTTTCGGCAGGTAGGTGCTATTACTTGAGTGTTTTTCATGGTTTCTGTTCTGGGTGCGTAGCTTTCATGCGGTATCTTTCGCTGTGATAACAATGGTTTAAATCTTTGTTTTGAGATACACGTCAAGCGGTGCGTAGTGTGTTACGCAGTATTCTTGCGCCATCCGTGGCAGAGCGCCTAAAATAAGACTTTCGATTCAGGTAGTAGAGGTAAGTGCTTAATGACCGAACTTTTTGAGAAGTGTCACTCCTATCAGGACGCCAAAATGCTGCAGCAGGCTGGTGTGTATCCGTTCTTTCGGGCTCTCGAGGGCGCAGCCGGGCCTCGGGTGGTTTCCGAAGGAAAAGAGAGAGTGATGGTGGGCTCCAATAACTACCTCGGCCTTACCCAGCATCCGAGAGTGGTGGAAGCGGCGAAGAGGGCCATCGATAAGTATGGAACCGGTTGCACGGGCTCTCGCTTTCTTAACGGAAACACGGATCTTCACGAGCAGTTGGAAGACGCTCTTGCCAAATTTCTACAGCGCGAAGCCGTGCTTGTTTATGCCACTGGCTTCATGGCGAACCTTGGATCGATCTCCAGCCTGGTGGGCCGAAAAGACATCATTTTCTCAGATCGGGAAAATCACGCTTCGATCGTGGAAGGCCAAAGCGCGGCCATCGGTGAAACCATCAAGTATCGTCACAATGATATGCAGGAGCTCGAGCGCGTGCTTCGAGAGTATGAGCATATTCCCGGCAAGCTGATCGTGTTTGACGGCGTTTTCTCGATGACCGGAAGGATCGTCAACCTTCCGGAATTGGTTCGCCTGGCAAAAAAATACGGCGCCGCCACCTATTGCGACTGCGCCCATGCTCTTGGAGTGCTCGGCCCCGGCGGCAGGGGAACCCCCCATCATTTCGGCCTGAACAACGAAGTGGATATCGTGATGGGCACCTTTTCGAAGTCTTTCGCTTCCCTCGGAGGCTACGTGGCTGGAAGCAAAGACGTGATCCACTACATCAAGCATAAGAGCCGCTCGTTCATGTTCTCCGCCTCTCTTCCTCCTGCCTCTGTGGCAGCCGTGCTCGAGTGCGTGAAGCTGATACAGGAAGAGCCCACCATGGTAGACCGGCTCTGGAAAAACGCCCGAAAGATGAAGGCAGGATTCGAAGCCCTTGGGTTTGATACCATGGGTTCCCAAACTCCCGTGATCCCGATCCTGATTGGCGACGATCTGAAGGCCTTTATGTTCGTGAAGCGCCTTTACGAGCTGGGGGTGTTCGCCACTCCCGTGGTTTCTCCCGCGGTTCCGAAGGGCTACGCTTTGATCCGTACAAGTTATATGAGCACGCACGAAGAAAAGGACCTCGATTTCGTTCTCGACGTGTTCTCGCAGGTGGGTAAAGAGTTCGGTATCATTCGCCCGCAGTAACTAGAGCCGTTTTTTTGCCCTTACGAAGAGGTTTCCATGTCGGATCTCCGTCTTGTAGCCTTCGAGCCCTCCCAGAACAAGAGAGAGCGCAAGCGTTTCATTGAGCTTGCCTGGACGCTGAATAAAAACGATCCTTCGTGGGTTCCTCCGTTGCGGATGAGCGTGGAGGACAATCTCGATACGAAAAAGAATCCTTTCTACAAGCATGCGGTGATCCAGTGCTGGAACGCTTACCGGGGAAATGAACTCGTAGGCCGGATTTCGGCCATCGTGGACGATCGGCACAATGAGTTTCACGGGGAAAAGACCGGCTTTTGGGGATTTTTTGAAAGCATAAACGATAAGAAAGTAAGCGACGCGCTTTTCGCCGTGGCCGAAGATTGGCTTCGGAAGAAGGGAATGAAAGTGGCGCGGGGCCCGGCCAATCCCAGCTTGAATCATGAATGCGGCCTGGTGGTGAACTGCTTTGAGCGGGAGCCCTATTTCATGATGACCCACAACCCGCCCTATTATGTGGATCTGATCGAAGGGCAGAAGTATGCGAAAGCGAAGGATCTATACGCCTTCGATATGAATCCTGGCGATTTTGATCCACGCGTAACGAAGATCGCGCAAAAAGTGAAAGAACGCGGCCGGGTGGAGATCCGGCCGATCGATATGAAGAACTTCCAGAAGGAAGTGATGTACATCCGCGAGATTTACAATGCCGCTTGGGAGAAGAACTGGGGCTTTGTCCCCATGGATGAGCTTGAATTCAAGCATATGGCCAAGCAGCTCAAGGACGTAATTTGGCCCGAATTCTGCCAATTAGGATTCGTGGACGGCCGTCCTATCGGATTCTCGCTCAGCTTGCCGGACATCAATCAGGTTCTGAAAGAGATCCCGAGCGGCAAATTGCTGCCATTCGGAATCTTCAAGCTATTGAGCGGAATCCGCCCGAAGGCCAAAAAGATCAACCGGGTGCGAGTGATCACGCTGGGCGTGGTTCCTGAGTTTCGCAGGTCGGGCCTGGCTTCTGTGTTTTATGTGGAAGCTTACCTGGCCGCTATCAGACTCGGCCTGCATGGCCAGAGCGAGATGAGTTGGATCCTGGAAGACAATCGCGAAATGATTTCCGCCATCGAGAGTTTTGCGAAAAAGGGTCCTTATAAAACTTTCCGCCTCTACGATAAGGCCCTTTGAGCGGGCGTTTGTCCCTATGCTATCTTTAGGGCATGAGGGTGCTCGGAATCGATCCCGGCAGTAATTTTTTGGGTTTAGGCTGTGTAGAAGCGCAGGGCAGTTCTTTCTTGTGGGTGGGGCACCAGCTGGTGAAGGTGAATCCCGGAGGAGGTGTGTCGCTTTCTTCCCGCTTGAAAATCATCAATGAACACCTTCTGCAAGCCCTCCAGCTATGGAAGCCGGATGCGGTTGCCGTGGAAGAGGTGTTCTTTGCGAAAAATGCGCAGAGTGCGCTCAAGTTGGGGCAGGCGAGGGGGGCCGCCCTGGTAGGAGCTGCTTCTCTTGGGCTCGAAATATTCGAGTATTCCGCCACTATTGTGAAGCAGACCGTTTCTGGCTCCGGGCGCGCTGAAAAAGAGCAGGTGCAGCGCATGGTTAGAGCGATTTTAGGGCGATCATTGCCGGTAACTACCCAATTTGAGAGGGAAGATATTTCAGACGCTTTAGCTATAGCGATCTGCCACCTGCAGCATCGTCACCGAAGTCGGCTTTTGCAGCCTGCTGCTAGGCAAAAAATTCCTGGAGCCCGAAGTGGCTTATAGTTACAAATAACAAATGATCGCTCGCCTCAAGGGAAACCTCGAAGAAAAGTCGAAAGAACGCGTAGTGGTAGACGTGCAGGGCGTGGGCTACGGGCTCCATGTGCCTGAATCCGTGGTGCATCGCCTTCCTGAACTTGGTGCCTCCGTGGTGCTTCAGGTGCACACCCATGTGCGAGAGGATCACATTACCCTCTATGGCTTTCTTTCCAAGCTCGAGAAAGATGTTTTTGAGATCCTGATGACTGCCAGCGGAGTGGGGCCGAAAGTTGCGCTTGCGGTGCTTTCCTCTTTGGAGGCGAGCCAGATTCTGGAAGCCGTGGTGCAGGGTAATAAGGCCGTTTTCAACGGCATCAGCGGCGTGGGTAAAAAGACCGTAGAGAAGCTTTTCGTGGAGATCCGGGAGAAAGCGGAGAAACGCCTGCTTCTGGAAAGAGGAGTGGTAACTTCCCTTCCTGGTGCTCGCGCGGCTAGTACGGTTTCCACTGCTTCTTCCGCTTCCTGGGTGAACGATTTGGAGCAGGCGCTTCTTGGCCTCGGCTATAAAGAGGCGGATATCCGCCCGGCGCTTCGGGAAGTGCTCGGCCACGATTCGGAGCACGAGGATTTCGATTCCGCCCTCCGAAACGCGCTTTCGTTTCTTTCCGGCTCTAAATCCTCCGCGCGGCAGGCGGTGAGGGGGAACGCATGAATTTCGAAAAAGAGCAGGAGCCGCGAATGGTGGATCTTGAATCCAGTGCCTTCTCGGAGGTGCAGCTGGAGCAAAGCTTAAGGCCGCAGAGCTTCAATGGATTCATTGGGCAGCGGCAGTTAAAGGACAATCTTTCGGTTTATATCGAAGCTGCCAGGAAGAGAGGGGAGGCTCTCGACCACTGCCTCTTCGCCGGCCCTCCCGGCCTGGGGAAGACCACGCTGGCCACGCTCGTGGCTAAGACGATCGGCTCCGAGTTGTTTACGATCTCCGGCCCTGCCTTGGATAAAAAGGGCGATCTGGCGGCGGTGCTTACCAATTTGAAGCCATTCGATGTTCTCTTTATCGACGAGATCCACCGCGTGCCGATTGCAGTGGAAGAAGTGCTGTATAGTGCGATGGAGGATTTCAAACTCGATATCATCCTGGGGCAGGGGCCGGGGGCTCGCACCATGAGGATCGATCTTCCGCGATTCACCCTGATCGGTGCCACCACTCGATCGGGCCTGCTTTCCACTCCTCTTCGAGATCGCTTCGGGATTCATTTTGTTCTCGAGTTTTATCAGCCCACCGAAATCCAAGAAATTATAATGCATAGCGCAAATCGCTTGGGAGTGAAGCTGGAGAAGGAAGGGGCCGAGGAGCTGGCAAAGCGTTCTCGTGGCACGCCTCGGATCGCCAATCGCCTTTTGCGCAGGGTGCGAGATTTCGCCGATGTGCACGGGAAGGGTGTGATTACACAGGATATTGCTCAGCTGGCCTTGGCCAATCTGCATGTGGACCATAGAGGCCTGGATTCGATGGATAAACGGATTCTCCTCACCATCATGGAAAAGTTCGATGGAGGCCCTGTGGGGATCGATACCTTGGCTTCCGCGATCGGAGAAGAGGCTCAGACTTTGGAAGACGTTTATGAGCCCTTTCTGCTGCAGCAGGGTTTTATCCACCGTACGCCCCGGGGCCGTATTGCTTCGCGCCTAAGTTACCAACATTTTGGGCTGCAGTTCCGAGATGAAAGGCAAGGAGAACTCGAAATCTGACCTTGACCCATCTAACTGCTTCAGGCTATTCAGGAAGTCCTTGAAAGTGGCAGGGGCCCATAGCTCAGTTGGTTAGAGCATCTCACTTTTAATGAGAGGGTCGATAGTTCGAGTCTATCTGGGCTCACCAATTTCAAGGATGTTTTCGATTTCTGCGTTCCCTTCGTCTAGCCCGGTCTAGGACACCTCCCTTTCACGGAGGTAACGGGGGTTCGAATCCCCCAGGGAACGCCAATTTAAAAAACCCATGAGCCAGAGGCTCGTGGGTTTTTTTAGTTTCAACAGCAGTTAGGATGAATCCCGAAATGCCGAAGCAGAAAAAGAGATGTTCCTGGGCCGAGTCGCATGCGCTCTTAACTGTCTATCACGACAAAGAATGGGGATTCCCTGTGAAAGGAGATCAAGCGCTATTCGAGTTGCTGAACTTAGAGGGAGCGCAAGCCGGCCTGAGCTGGCTTACCGTGCTTAAGAAGCGTGATGGCTACCGAAAGGCATTCAGTGGATTTGATCCCCGAAAGGTGGCGCGATTTTCTGAGGCAAAAAAAAGATCCCTTCTGGCGAACGAAGGCATTGTTCGGAATCGCCTGAAAATCCATGCCGTAGTGGAAAACGCAAAGGCGTATCTGCAGCTCGAGAAAGAGCTAGGTTCTTTTTCTCATTTCATCTGGGCCTTTGTGAACGGAAAACCTATTCCCTATAAGAAGCGAAAGCTTGCCGTTACGGTGAGTGAGAAAATGAGCCGCGAATTGAAAAAGAGAGGTTTCCGGTTCGTGGGGCCCACAATCTGCTTTGCGTTTATGCAGGCTGTGGGCCTCGTGAATGATCACAGCCCCGATTGCTATTACTACAAACCTTAACGGCGCAGCTCCACTAGTTCAGGGTGCTCAAGTATTTCCATAGCGCTTGTATTTCCACTTCGTTGAGCTGTTTGAGGGCCTCAACCGGCATGGGAGGGCGCAGG
>CAZTCD010000078.1:0-18912 GCA_964612065.1 uncultured Bdellovibrionales bacterium
CGGTGATGAGGTAATAATGCTCGGCCGCCTGGTTCGGGATATTCACGCCCGTCATCTCGCCGAATTGGCGCGCCCACATGCCGGCGCAGTTCACCACATAATCGGCTTGGATATCGCCCTTGGTGGTGCACACCCCGGTGGCCACTCCGTTTTTCTGGAGCACGCCGGTGGCGGGGGTTTCCTCGAGGATCGTTACGCCCTTCATGCGGGCGCCCTTGGCCATGGCCATGGTCACGTCGATAGGGTTCACCACGCCGTCGTCTTTCACGTAAAAGCCGGCCTCGATATCGTCGATGCGGGCAAGCGGGAAAAGCTCCTTCACCTGGCCGGGAGAGATCTCCTGCACGTCCACGCCGCAAAAGCGATTGAAGGCGGAAACGCGGCGGTATTCTTCGAGGCGATCCTTATCGGCGGCCACTTCGATGAAGCCGATTTTCTTGAGGCCAGTAGCAAGACCCGTTTCAGCCTCGAGGCGCTCATAGAGATCGCGGGAATACTTGCGGAGCTCGGTGGAGGTTTCGGAAGTGGAGCCGAAGGTGACCATCAGGCCGGCGGCGTGCCAGGTGGTGCCTGAGGTGAGGCGATCGCGTTCGAGCAGCACGATATCTTTCCAGCCCGCATGAGCCAGGTGATAGGCCACGGAAGTGCCGATAATCCCGCCGCCTACGATAACCACGCGAGCGTGCTGGGGAAGCTGTTGATTGGACATGGTGCCTCCAGGATCGATCCCAATTAAGGTGGGTTGAGAGGAGGTACGTTATGCGGGCGGAGGGCGCAGGTCAAATTCCGCCATGATATGGCGCAGCACTTTCTGTTTTAAGGCGCGTGGGGACAATTCGTGGGGACCAAAAGCGGAGAGGTTGGCCTATTGCTTCTTGGGCCTTGTAGCAGGCCGAGGAGGAGCCACGAGCCGCGGTACGGGCTGCGGTGCGGGCACGCTGTTCACGCTATTGCAGATCTCAGCCCGGGCATCTTCTCGGTACAGCTCCTGATTCCCGAGAGTCTCCAAGGTGCGCTGAGTTTCTTCACGGAACTTCTGAAGTTTTTTCTGGAAGGCGATGAGAGGGTTGCCAGGATGGTGATAAACTCCGCCTCCCTCCTTGGGTTCTACCTTTCTCTTTCCGGTATCTTCTCCAAAATATGCTTTCAGCAATTTTTCAAATTCAGCTTTTTCTTTGGGAAGCAGATAGGGCCTCTGCTGTGCCTCTTGCTGTCGAACCGGAATTTTGGCGAGTTTGGCGCGTGCCGCAGCTCCGAATTCGATGGCCACTGAAGAAATTGCCACTTCCGCATGGGTCACCAGAGCGATCTTTTCATTCGCTCGGTTCTGCAGAATCGTATTGAGCTTCGCTTTATTATCCACCGCTCCTTTGCAAATGGCATCGCGCTCAGCAGAAGTAACGATATCAGCGATCTGGCCTATCGTATCCATTTCCACCTGACCGAGCTCTGCCTGACTCAGAGCCCGAGTGGGCAGAGCACCACACCCCCGCACCACTGCCGCTCCATATTTTACGAGGGAATTCTTCAGCTCACCGTTCAGCAAAGATTTCAGATGGGCAGCAACTCCAGGATCTAAAACTTGCGCTGTCTCCAAATGCAGTAGCTCGTAGAGCCGCCTCTCTCTCTGCTGATTCAAGGCCTGGAGCTCCGGAGAGAGCACTCCTTTGTCAAAGGCCTGGCAGGTTTTCGGGGCAGAATAACTCCATCCGCCTCCGATTTGAGGATCCGCTGCAACAGCCATAGAGCCAGAAATCAGAGCCTCGATCACCACCAAAGAGCTAAAAATACGCATGCATAAGTATCGCCTCGGAGGCAGGGAAACTTTAGGCTCTCCGCTCTGATATTCCTCAATGATAATAGATGTCTGCACTCCGAATCCTGCGCGCCTTGAAAAGGCCCGTAGCAGGAGGCAGAATCCCTTCTTCATGAGATCCCCCAGCGCCTACGACGCCATCATCATCGGCGCCGGCCACAACGGCCTGGTGACCGCCGGCTATCTCGCCCGCGCCGGCTACAAGGTAGCTGTTTTCGAAAAGCGCTATATCGAGGGCGGCTGCGCCGTAACCGAGGAGCCTTTCCCGGGCTACAAAATCTCCTCCCTCGCCTACGTGAATTCTCTCTTCCGCCCCGAAATCATCCGCGATCTGAAGCTCCGCGATTTCGGCTTCGAGATGCTCCCCCGCTCGCCCTCGAGCTTCACGCCCTTTCCGAACGGCACCTCTCTGCTCATGGGGCCCGATAAAGATCTAAATCATCGCGAGATCAGCAAATTCTCGAAAAAAGATGCCCAAGCCTATCCACGCTATGAGCAGCAGCTCGAAGAAATGGCGGCCATACTCGAGCCCATGCTCAGCATGATCCCGCTCACGCCCGGCAAGTCATCCTACGGCGATTACCTCGGCTACCTCGGCTATGCCTTGAAAAAGAAAGGCGTGCTGAAGCGCGAATGGAGCGAGCTCACTCGCTTTCTCACCGGAGCCGCCGCCGATATGCTCCACCACTGGTTTGAATCCGAGGAGCTCAAAGTAACCCTCGCCACCGATGCCGTGATCGGAGCCAACGCTTCACCCTCGTCCCCCGGCACGAGCTATGTGCTTTTCCACCACGTGATGGGCGAGTGCAATGGCGCACGCGGAGTTTGGGGCTATATGCGCGGAGGCATGGGAGGGCTCACGCAAAGCCTCGCGAGATCCTGCAAGGCCCTCGGCGTGGAGATCCACCTCAATAGCGGGGTAGAAAAGATTCTTGTGAAAAACGGAAAGGCTGCGGGCATCGTGGCCAACGGGCGCGAATACCAGGCGCGCGTGATCGCAAGCGGCGCCACTCCTCGCGTTACCTTCGAGCACCTCCTTTCGCCTGCGGACTTGCCCTCCGAATTCCTGGCAGACGTAAAACGCATCTCCTACGATTCCGCCTCGCTGAAGATCAACCTCGCGCTCTCCGAGCTTCCCGATTTCAAAGCCTGCCCCGGCAAGGCGATCGGCCCTCAGCATAAAGGCACGATCCATATCGGCCCGAGCCTCCAATATGTGGAAGAGGCCTACAGCCATTCGGTGGCCGGGCGCTGGAGCGAGAGCCCGATACTGGAATGCTCGATCCCCACGTCGATCGATAGCAGCGTGGCTCCCGAAGGCAAGCATGTGATGAATATCTTCACGCAGTATGCGCCCTTCAAGTTATCGGGCGAAAAAACATGGACCGACGCGGAAAAGAACGCCTACGCAGATCGCTGCCTCGACATCCTTTCGGAATATGCACCGAACATCAAAGGCGCCGTGCTCCATCGCCAGGTGATTTCACCCCTCGATATGGAGCGAGACTACAACCTCACGGGAGGAAATATCCTGCACGGGCGCCTCACCCTCGATCAGATGTTCCATATGCGCCCCGTGCCCGGATACGCCGACTACTCCACACCGGTGAAAAATCTTTTTCTCTGCGGCTCAGGAGCGCACCCGGGCGGCGGCGTGATGGGAGCTCCGGGAATGAATGCGGCGAAAGTGATGCTTCGCGCCTTATGAGCCCGGCCAGATCTGGCCAGAGAACTCACCGGTGGATTCAATAAAAGGTAAAAAACAAAAGAGAACTCACGGCAGTGCTGTTATACAGGCGGCATGAAACTCATCGCCGCTCTTTCCCTGGTATTTTCCCTATTCTCCTCGCTTGCTCTCGGCGCTTCGCCCCATCCCTGGCCGAATTTCCGGGGAAACTCCTTAAATAACGGCCAAAGCCCGCTTCCCCTTTTGGAAACCCGCTCTCCTTCGACCCGCCCTGTTACCTTTCACACCCGGGGCATCATCTGGGGCACTCCAGTAGTGGATGCCAGCGGCCATGTGTACGTGGGCACCAGCGCGAAGCTTTTCCATAAACTCTCCTCGAATGGCAAAGAGCTCTGGCGCTACCAGATCAAGGATCTTCCCGACTCCCTGATCGATTCGGCCGCGGCTCTCACCGCCACGGGAAAAGTGATCGTGCCCGGAGGCGACGGCTACCTGCACGCTCTCGATCAGGCCACCGGCCGCCTCCTCTGGACCTACGGCGCCGACGACGCTGACCCCGATCAGGTGAAAACAGGCGAAACAGTGAACTCCTTCGAAGGAAACGTAACTGTGCACGATGGCCGCATCTATGCCGGCTGCGACAACGGATTCGTTTACGCTCTCAACGATGAGGGCAAGCTGCTGTGGCGCTTTCAGACCGGATTCATGGTTTGGTCGTCGCCGGCCTTCTCCCCGGACGGATCCTGGATGGCCGTAGGCTCTCTCGACCGCCACCTCTATCTCCTCGATCCTGTAAAGGGCACCCTGCTCGCCAAGATGAAGACGGATGGTGACGTAAAAAGCTCTCCCGCCACCGACGGCGAAAACCTCTACTTCGGCACGAGTGCGGAACAGGTTTTCGGAGTGAAGGTGGTGAAGTCCGGATCGGGCTATTCGCTCGAGAAAAAATGGGTATTCCCCACCACCGGCGAAGTTTACTCCTCTCCCGCGCTGAAAGACGGCGCCTTGTATTTCGGAACTCTGCGCGGGTATTTCCACGCGATCGATGCAGCCACCGGAAAAGCTCGCTGGCTCTACAACGCCCGCACCCCGATCGCCGCATCGCCTCTGATTTCGAGTGATGGAGCGGTGGTATTCGGCGCCAAGAACAGCAAGCTCTACGCCCTTTCCGCCGAAACCGGGGAAAGGATCTGGTCGTATCGCACGTCCACGTCTCTATACAAAGCCAACCTCGACTCCTCGCCCTCTCTCCTGCGCGGCTCCGACGGCGCCGTTCGGGTGGCCGTGGGCTCCTATGGCGGAAAAGTATTCCTGGTGCCGGCCGCTTACTGCTCCTCCCATTCTTCCGACTCCTCCTGCGAAATAGGCGGAAAAGAAGACCAGGTGGACCACGAAGGGCCGATTGCCGCCGATAGCGCCGAGCTTCGCTTCGTGGACCGGGAAGGCCGCCTGCTTCAGCACTCCAGGGAACCCATCAGCCTTTTCGAGCCGCTTCAGATGGGCCTTGTGGCCTATGAGGAAGGGCATCAGGTGGAAAATGCCGCTATCAGCGAGTTCCCGCTCAAGGTGGAAGTGGAGCCGAAGGCCAAGCTCAGGGTGGTGGTTTCGAGCGACGGCACTTTGCTGAACCTCATTCCGGAAGAAGCCCTGGCTCCCGGCACCACTTATACGATCAAGGTTAAGGGAAAATACTACCGCAACACCCACTGGCTCTGGAACCGCTTCAAGTGGCTCGGGCTCCGCTCTTTCCAGGGAAACCTCCAGGTTTCCACCGATCCCCATTCCGGAAACCTGCCGTCAGGGAATCCCACCCGCCTCTGGGGCGTGGATTCGATGTACCTCACCCAACCACAGGCACTCGACACCTATATCCCCGCGGCTCTCGACGGCCAGGCGTTTCTCGTGAGTGCCTTCGGCTTCAGCCCGGGATCCGATCGCTTCCTGCTCCTCGCTCAGCCGGCCCTTCCCTCCCTGAAACAGCCGATCCCTCTTACCGAGCCCTCCAAAAGCTTCGTGCTGGAAGCCAGATCGAGCGGGAGGCATTTCGTGGCGAGAGGATCGATGTCGATCGCCGCCATGGGCGGGGCCATGACGTTCAAGGAAGCCCAGTTCAGCGGCAAGCTCGCCGATTCAGGCGCGATCGAGAGAGGCGAGTTCTTCGTGAACAGCAGCTGCCTCGACATCAAGGGAAATGGGGCCGATTACAACTTCCCTCTTTCGCTCGTGAGCTGGATCTGCAATGCCAAGCTCCACGTGATCGGCCTGGGCCCCCTGGCCGGCCGCGAGATCAAGCAGCCGCCAGCAAGTGCCGCCCTAGGCCTGCAGCTCAAACTGGAGGAGGACGGTAAAACCCTTACCCTGGCAGATTCGGGCAAATCCCTGGCCCGCGATCGGAGCCACCTCGTGAACCTCGTGGAATACGATGCCGGCGAAGCCAAGGTGCTTCGCTTTGAAGCACAGGAGATTCAGCCAGCTTGCTGGAAAGAATCGAATAGCTGCCGGATCAACCTTTCCGGCAAACCGGCGCCGGCCGGTGCCGCCCAAGCTGTGTTTGTGAACCAGGATTATTTTCCGCTCTGAAGATTTAGAGGCTGGTTAAAAACCTATTTGCCCACCGGCATGAGGCTGGTTTCCACCTCTGGCCTCCATTGGCCCTTCCATTCCTTCAGCCGGATGCGCGCGCGCTGCCCGCTGCCGGCCGGAGGAAGCTCGATGAAACCGTAGGTGAGAAGGGTTTGCAGGCCGAAGTCGGCGATGTCGAGAGAGGTTACTTCGTTCCAGGTGCCGGTATTGAAGTATTCCTTTCCCCCGCCCCACTGCCTGTAACGAAGCACGTGAGTGTGGCCGAAAATCACCGCCTGCAGCCTCGGATTCTGGCGCAGGATCTTGCGCGCCTGTTTCACGAAGCTCGGATAAACCGTGGTGCCTTTTACGCGCTCCCAACTCAGCTGAAAATCCAGGAGTGGGTGCTTTCGCGCCAGGAAGATCATTCTGAGGAAAGAAAAGAAGATGAAGATCCCGGTGCGCAGAAAAAAGAAGGTGTCATGGATCATCGCCCAGCGCATATAGCCCGTGAACGGCTTCACTTTGTCCACGAAGGGGCGCTCTTTCTTGATTTTCGGAAGAAAGGTGGCCACGAACAGCGAAGCCCAGGGCAGGTTCAGCACGGGTTCCGGATAGTCGGGATCGCGGAGGATGAATTTCTGCGGATCGGTGGCATTGATCGCCTCGTGCATATGCCCGTGCTCGATCCGCACGTTATCGAATTCATAGTAGGTGTCGTAGAACCGCAGGTTGCGCCCCACAGTGTCGCGCAAGATCTTCCTCGGACCGTCAAACAGCAGCCCGATATCGTGGTTTCCGATCACGTAGGCGATCGAGTGATTCGGGGCTTTCGCGAACTCACGGAGCGAATCGAATACGTCGGAATGCCCGGCGATGATGGCCTTCACGAAATGATTCACCATCTTCTCGCTTACCAGATAGGTGTGGATCCCGAGGTAATCGATCTGGAGAAGATTGAGGAAATCCCCGTTGATCACGAGCTCAACTTCCGCCTCGGCGAATTCCCCGGAGCGGTAGTATTCGAGGAATTCCGTGAAAGACCGGCCGTGGCGGAAGTCTTCCAGAATGTTCACGGTGCCATCCTTGAGGAGCACGCCCTTGCCGATATGAAAATCGTTCACTACGAGCTTCACCCGGCGCATGTTTAATCCTTGATCTTGCCCGTGGCCGCGATCACTTTGTTGCGCACGGCTTTTTTCACGCCGTAAAGAGCTTCGTCGGCGGCTTTGAGGATCTGTACCTTGGTGCTGGCGTGCTCCGGCACCGACGCCACACCGATCGAGGCGGTGAGGCGGATATCGAGGCCTTCCCGGGCGAGGAAGCGCTTCTTCTCCACCTGCAGGCGGATGCGCTCCGCCACGATCATCGCGTCTTCGAGGCCTGTATGGGCGAGGATAATCACGAACTCATCTCCCCCGTAGCGGAAGCAAACGTCGGATTCGCGCAAGGTACGCTTGATCTCCTGCCCCACTTCGTAGAGAAGGCGGCTCCCGATCAGGTGGCCATGGGTATCGTTCACGGCCTTGAAGTGGTCCATGTCCAGGAAGAGGATGGAGAACCTGACATCATTCCTCTTGGCGAGGCTGAGCTCGCGATCCAGGATCACTTCCAGGTAGCGCTGGTTGAACAGCCCGGTAAGATCATCGGTGAAAGTGAGGCCTTTCAGGTTGGCTACCTCTTCCATGCGATCACAGAACGCGCGTACGATCTTTTGGATCGTGTCGAGCTCCACGGGTTCGAGAGAGGTGTCGGCGCAATCGAGCATTTCGAACACCACAGGAGTGGCCAGAGTAAGCAAAAAGAGGCAGTCAGAGCCCTGCACGTGGCAGAAGCGGCCTCCTGTAAAAAGATTGCTCTTGTCGTCGGTGGATTCCAGGTCCCTATGCAGGGATTTGCCCGGGCGAAGCCGTGAGGAGAGATAGCGCTTCACAGCCACGATCGCGGCCGGGCGATCTTTGGCCGCCGCAACCTCGAGGGAAAGGTCGAGCAACATTCGTTCTGGGTGAGGGTCGTCCATTAGTCCGATCAGGCTCAGCCTGAATCGCCTCCGATCTTTGATAGGTTCTCGGCATCGATCATCTGAGTGGCTTCACCCTCATTGGCGAGGGCAGCGAGCTCGGGGGAAAGCGGCTCGTCGGCGCCGGCATCCGCCATACCTTCCTCGCCCGCCGCCTCCGCAGGAGGGGCTTCGGCGGCAGCCGGGGCCTCGGCGGGCTCCTCGGCATTCGCGGCTCCGCCCACGAGAGGCTCGAGTTCCTCGAGCTCGGAGTCGCCAGCGCGATCGTCTTCAATCATCGAAGTGGCCACCTGAAGGGCGCGGGAAACACGCGAAAGCTTGGCCAGATAGCGCTCGGCTTCCATCTGGGCCTGCACCCGGCCGTCCTGGATCTGATCGAGATCGAATTCCAGGGCATCGATTTTCCTCTGGAGCTCGAGAACCTTTTCGTCTCTCGCCTGAAGAAGCGTGGAGGAATCCTTGCGCAGGAGCTCAAGGCGGGCCTCGAGATCGCGCTCGTTTTCCCGGATCTTCCGGATGTCCTTGCGAACCCTGCCACGGAGATTCTCATACTTCTCACCGGCCTCCGCCAGCTGATGCTCGAGGGATTTGATACGTTCGGAATTCAGCTTTGCTTCCCGTTCGGCCTCTTCCTTTTCGTGGAAATGCTGCCGGCCGGCCTCTTCCCTTTCCTCTTCCATGGCCGCGATCTTTTTTTCGAGCTCGTCGTGCATGTGCTCGAATTCGCGGAGCTTCATCTGAAGGATCTGGGCGTCTTTTTGAATGCGCTCGTTTTCCCTGGCCAGCTCTTCGCGCTCGCTATCGGAGATTTCAAGTTGCTCTTCCTTGATCGCCAGATACTTTTTCAGGATCTCGGTATCACCGCTGGTATCGGGATGCGCACTGGCTCTCGATTTCTTGGCCTTGCGGGCGCGCGGCGGCTCCCGTTCGGGAGCGGGTTCCGGCGGAGGAGCCTCTTCTCCGATCTCAAAATCCGCCAGTTCCTCCACGCTGCAGCCGAATAGATCGGCCACCAGATTGAGGAATCCCTCGGGCGGCATGGGCACCCGGGCATAGCGATGAGCGGCTCCATCGGTCTTGGAATGAGAGCGAAACTGCTCCTTGCTCCACTCTGAGGAAGCGAGCACTACCTTGCGCCCGGATTTGGAAAGCTTTCTTCTGGCCTGAACGAGGAGGGAGGGTGCGCCCGCGGACTCGGCGCGGATCAAAAGAAGATCAAAGTTCTTTTCGCCAAGTTCCGCCTGGGCTTCTGCCACGGAATCAACACGGCGGATCTTGAGGCCGAAGTCTTCCAGCACTCGCCAGCCATTGGAATCCGTAAAGGGATTTGCATCTGCGTCAACCCAGAGAACGCGCATCCGTGCTTGCCTCCAAGGAGCTGCTGGAAACCGCTCTCAAAACACAGCAGCCCATCACAGCGACCTTCATCCATCGAGGCGCTCCGCACCTCGTCTTACTATTGTATCCGGGTAGATAAACCCTTGTCAAAAAACAGGAATTGACAAGGCATGCCCCCCTACCTAACCTGATTATCGGAAAGCGGGTTTATCCTTGAACATCAGCAACCAGCCTCACTCTCCTCTGGGAGCGAGCAAAAAGAACTCCCAAGGGAACAATAGGTTATCGGAGGATCTGACCGTTATCCTCCTGCGCGGAAACGGGAGCCCTCGCACCTTTCGCCTTTCTCTTCCCGCCCTCCAAAGATCCCTGACTGCCTTAGGCTTCCTTTTTGCCTTTGCCCTTCTTTCCGCCCTGGGGCTCCTGGGCCTGCAACTTCTTCGGCCCGCCTCCTTTCAGCGTGTAGTGACTTTACCCGCTCCTGTTGCGCCCGCTCCGAATCCGGATTCCGCCCCTTCCCCTCCTCCCAGCGCCGAAGCCAAGCCTTCGAACTTCTGGAAGAGCCTCACCGGCTCCAACGGCCACGCCACCGAAGAAGAGATGCGCAAAGAAAACGAAGCGCTTCGGGAAGAGGTTTCCCGCCTTTCGGGCCAGGTGGACGGGCGCAAAGAGCTCGCCCCCGGGCAGCTTCCCGGCCTCATGCAGTTCTTCGGCCCTCGCAACGTGGAGGGAGGGATTTCTCCTTTGGCCGTGAAAAACATCCGTGTTTCGCGGGGTGGAGAGCAGATGAAGGAGCTCTTCGTGGATTTCGAGCTTCACAACGTGGATCCCGAGCAGAAAACCGCACGCGGCTATATCGTGGTGCTCGCGAAATCACAGAACCTGATCGCCTCCTATCCGGAAGGCGCCTTCAATCCCACGCAGAACATCGTGCTTGATTATACCAAGGGCGAAACCTATGGTGTTTCCCGCTTCCGGGAGGCCCGAGCCGTTTTCCGTGCCGCCCCCCTCGAAGGCCAGCGCCCCCGATTCCAGATCCTGCTCTTCGCAAGCGACGGGCGCGTGATCAACAATCTGCACGTGGAAAATACAGGAGGCGGCTGATGGATTGGCAGGCGATTCCGGGGCGACAGATCGAATCCGAAGTAACCCTCCTCTCGCAAGGTTCCTTGATCAAGGGAGAGCTCACCTTTGACCAGATGACCCGCCTGCACGGGCGCATCGAAGGCAAGATAGCCGGCCTCGCCGGATCCGTGATCGTGGTGGGTGAAACAGCATCCGTACATGGCGAGATCGATGGCGACGAGGTGATCATCGACGGCTTCGTGCACGGGAACGTGCGCGGACGCACGAAGGTAACTGTTTCGGAATCGGGCCGCCTGATCGGCAACGTGAAAAGCCCGAAGTTTGAAGTGAAGTTCGGCGCCCATTTCGAAGGCCGTGCCGAAACCATGAGCTCCGGCCCGGCCTCCAAGCCGGCCAAGCAGAGCGGCGCGGAAGCTCACGCTTGATTCAGGCCTCGAAACTTTCCGCCCCCCCTCCTCCACAGGGATCCATTGCCCTATCCGAGATCATCGCGCTTCATAAAAAGCATTCCTCGCCCCTCGCCCTCACGGGCAATATAGGTGATCCCTACCTGCTCGCCACCAATACGATCTATCGCAATATCCGTGAGGATTTCCTCCGCCGGGGATACCGCTTCGAGCTCAACGGGAACCATAAATATTTCGTTTTCCCCCTCATGAGCCTCGATCACCTGATGGAAACCAGAGTGGTGCCCTACCGGGATAATTTCCAGTGGCTGGAAATCCTGGAAGAGAAAACGCCCGGCCGTTTCGGGCTCGAGGCCGTGAGGCGTTTTGATCTCCGGAAGAACTACCTTCTCCACGAGGCCGCCCACTGCATCGCCCATGAAGAGCTGATGGGCCTCGGAGGCCCGGAAAAAGACACCGCCTCTCTTCTGATCATTTCCGCCGGCGAAAGCTTCGCCAATACGGTGGAATGCCTGAGCTCGCTTTTTCTGGAAGGTGAAATCAGCAATTATTTTCTCGCGCAGAATATCTATCATGTGCAGCCCTTCACCGAAGTGGCGGCCATTCTTACGATGGCCAGGTCGGCCGGTTTTTCGGCCACGGCACACCTGCTTTTTTACTCCTACCTCTACGCGAACTTTCTCCATACGAGCCTAGGATCCAAGGAAAAGGAGCTGCTCCTTCGCTTCTGCCGCCTGAAAGATCTTCCGGAGGGCGGAGAGCAGGCGATCAAGGCTGGCCTGAACCTATCGGAGCTCTTCCGGATGAACACTTCCGTGCTCTATCTGATGCAACAGGGATTCTCGGATCAGATCATCGAAAAGCGCAACGAGGATCCGCTTGAGTTGATGCTTGCCCTGCCGGACGGCGGAGAGAAACTGAGGCAGAGGGTTTCCAGCCTGATCGAAATCGCGATCCGGGGCCTGGAAAAGGACTTTTCGTTTTGAGCGCTCTGCTTCTGAGAACGCGCCAGATCCTTCCCGTGCTCCTCGCCCTCGTGCCCCTCCTGCTGATCACCTTTCCGAACATCACCTATGTGCAGGTGTTTGAGAGCGGAAGCGCAGCAAAGATCGTTACCCGCACGGCTTACTTCCTTTTCCTCTTTCTCATTCCGCTGGGCTTTTTCGGGAAACGGATCCGCTGGTATTTCTATCTGCTCTTTCCCCTGCTTCCCCTGGCCCTCGCCACCAACTATCTTTATAAGTTCCTGCAAATGCGCTCCGACACCGACAGCGTGATGCTCGTGGCTGATTCGAATGTATTCGAAAGCTCCGAGTTCCTCTCTCTAGTCCCCTTTTCCTACCTATTGCTATCGGGCCTGCTGATGGCTCTTTATCTTTTTTGCGTGCACCGCCTCCCGCGATCCATTTCTTTCCGCAAGGCAGCTTCCATCACCGTGGCGAGCTCTTTTCTTTTTCTTGCGGTTCCTCTGGTGAGATACGGAACAGGGAACTTCGGGGAGAACCTCCGCGCCTCGGTGATGTATTTCTTTCCCTTCAATCTGATCCAGCCGGTGAAGCAATCGCTGGAAATGAAGCTGGAGATGTACAGCCATGCTTCGCGAACGAAAAACTTCCGCTTCGGCGCCAGCAAAAAATCGGTTCAGGGCAAGGAAATCCATGCGCTGGTGATCGGCGAAACCTCCCGGAGAAGCAACTGGAGCCTGTATGGCTACGGCAGAAAAACTTCGCCTCTGCTGGAGAAAAGAAAGCTGTTTGTTTTCACGGACGCGATTTCTTCCGGCTATATCACCAATCGCTCGGTGCCCATCCTGCTCACCAGAGCCACTCCGGCCGATTTTGGCCTGCACCTGAGGGAGAAGAGCCTGATCTCTGCTTTTCAAGAGGCCGGCTTCAAAACCTACTGGGTGAACTCGAACGGCCAGGCCACGGGAATCTATATTCATTCCCGCAATAGCGATCACTACCTCCAGCCCACGATCGCCCAAGAAGAGGAGCTCGCGGGCGTGCTGCGGAAAATCCTGGCCGAGGAAGCGAGCGATCAGGTGCTGCTGATCTTCCACACGGGCGGCAGCCATTGGCGCTATGATGCGCGCTATCCCGATGCGTTCGATCGATTCAAGCCTTCGCTGAAGCAGGGATTCGGCAGTCCCTCGGAGCCTGCCAACCGGGAAGCGATCGTCAACAGCTACGACAACTCCATCCTTTATACCGACTTTGTGCTCGACCGGCTGATCCAAGCGCTCGAGGCCACGAAGCACCCGGCAACGCTGACCTACATTTCCGATCATGGCGAGAATCTGCTGGACGATTCCCGGAATTTTTTCCTGCACAACCAGGCCACGAAGAACGTGGCGGAAGTGCCGCTCTTTGTGTGGGCTTCGGAGAAGTACAAGGGCCTGCACCCCGGAATCGTGCGCGCCTTGGAGAGAAACCGGGCAAAGAAAATCTCCAGCGAGAATTTGTTCTCTTCGCTTCTCGATTTGGCGGGGATCGAGATCCATGAGGCGACTCCTCAGAAGAGCTTTGCGAACGTTTTATTTCAGGAGCGGGAGAGATCGGTGATCCGCGAGAATGGCGAAGTGGTGCGGTATTCGGAGCTGGAGTAGAAGGCCCAGCTCTTGCTCTCTGGGCGGAATGAATCACCCGCGCAAAGCTCCTCTTGAGATCGAATCAAAAATTTATCTGCTCCGTGGCCAGAAAGTGATGCTCGACTTTGATCTTGCCGAGCTATACGAAACAAGCACAAAACGGCTGAAGCAGCAGGTGAAGCGTAATCCTGAAAGGTTCCCACACGATTTTATGCTTTCTCTTACATATCAGGAACTTACAAACTTGAGGTCACAGTCTGTGACCTCAAGTTTAGGCTGGGGCGGCAGCAGAACTCTCCCCCTGGCCTTTACCGAACAAGGGATCGCAATGCTTTCCACCGTGCTCAATAGCCAACGGGCGGTGGAAGTGAATATCGCCATCATGCGAACTTTCGTTCAGATCAGAGCGGTACTAATTTCAAACCGGGAGTTGGAAAAGCGGATCAATGCCATGGAATCCAAGTTCGATGGCCAGTTCAAGATTGTCTTCGATGCAATCAGAGGACTTTTAGAGGATCGAACCGGCGCAAGAAAGAAAGTGCTGGGCCTGAATCCCGGAAAAGAATAGCCGCTATTTCTTGAATAAAAAGCAGAGGCAACGAAGAGACTGGATCCCAAAATCGAAACCAGCGCGAAGGCTCCCCACCATTTGGAGACACAGCCATAGGTTCAAGATCGAGGCGCCGAAGGCGGACCAGCCGTGAGCCGCACTCCTGTGCGGCGGAACGGGGGGCTGGCGAGGCAACGAAGAGATTGATCCTAGGGCGAAGGCTCCCTAGAGCCAGCCGTTTTCTTTGTACCACTCCGCCGTCTGCGCAAACCCCTTTTCCAGCGTCCAATAGGGCTGATAGCCCAGCAGCTTCTTCGCCTTTTCGTTGCTGCAGCTCCAGGCCGGGGCTTCGATCTCTTTGATCTTATCCAGCGAAAAAGGCAGCACCTTGCCACTCACACGGCTGAAGGCCGAGCAGCCCGCCGCCGCCACCTTCATCACGGGGATAGGAAGGCGGAGCGGGATCGTTTTGCGCTTCATGCCTTTTGCGATCAGGCGCATCGCCTCTTCCCAGGAGTAAACACCGTCGCCGCTCGCGTAGAAAATTTCGCCGCTTTCCATTGTTTCAGCGAGCCCGGCGAGCGTGATCGCCTGCACGAGATCGTCCACATGCACGAAGCTGTAACGGCGCGGATCCGGACGCTCGAGGCCAAGAAGCGGAAGCAGGCCCTTATCGATGGCCTGGAAAAAGGTCATCACGCCTTTATCGCGAGGGCCGTAAACGGCGGGCGGGCGCACGATGCACACGTTCAGGCGATCTTTGTATTCAAGCACGGCTTCTTCGCCGCCCAGCTTGCTGGCACCATAATCTGAAACCGGGCGGCAGGCATCGCCCTCGCAAGCCTCTTTCTCCGGGCTCGAGGGGCCGGCGGCGGCGAGAGAGCTCACGTACACAAAGCGGCGGGGTTTCGTGCTTTGGCGGGCGGCGGCTTCGAGCAGGTTGCGGGTGCCTTGTGCGTTTGCGGCGAAGAAAGCCTCACGGGAAAGAGCGGCCACCACGCCGGCCACGTGGAAGATGATGTCCACGTCCTTCACGGCCTCTTCCAGGCCTTCCGGGCTGCGGAGATCGCCATAAACGGGCTGCACCGAGGCAGCTCCCAGATTCGAAAGGGAGGAGGTTTTGCGCATCAGGGTGCGGGTTTCGATTCCGCGTCTCAGCAGCTCCTCGCAAAGGGTGGAGCCCACGAAGCCCGTGGCTCCGGTTACAAGTGCTTTAAGCTTGGTTGGCATCGCCCAGGATTCTCACACTGCATAATCGCTCTGGCAAGCTTGGCCTGCTTCTCTTTGCCGGTTAGTGTAGAGCGAGATGGCCCGCTCACTGCCCAAAGCAAAGTCCAAACCTAAATCCAAAGCCGCCCCGCGCGCCAAAAAGAAATCGGATGCCTTCGTGGTAACCATCCTTGGATGCGGCACTTCGGTGGGAGTGCCCATGGTGGGCATCCTGGACAAACGCCCGGAGCTGAAAAAGCAGTTCAAGAACCCGAAGAACTGGAGGATGCGTGCCTCGGTTTTGATCGAGCCCTTTGGACGCGGCGGCCCGGCTGTCCTCATCGACACCTCGCCCGACCTTCGTCACCAGGCACTGCGCTACTTTCCCAAAAACCCCCGCCTCGATGCCATCCTTCTCACCCACACGCATGCCGATCACCTCCACGGCCTCGATGACATCCGCCCCTTCAACTTCTACCAGCACCACGCCCTCCCCCTCTACGCGGAGCCCCAGGCCCTGGAGAGCGTCAAAATCAAGTTCGACTATATCTTCCACCCCTACCAGGAAGGTGGTGGAGTGCCGCGTCTTGAACTGCACCCCGCGAAGGCCGAACCCTTTCGCCTGGAGGCCTGCCAGGATCCCCGCTTGAAAACACTGGAGATTACCCCCCTGCCGGTAGCGCATGGAAAGATGGAAGTGCTGGGTTTCCGGGTGGGGCGATTTGCCTACATAACGGATTGCAGCTATATTCCGGACACTACGATCGAGTTGATGCAAGGCTTGGAGGTATTGGTTCTCGACTGCCTCCGGCCGAAGCCGCATACTACGCATCTGCATGTGGATTTGGCACTTGAGTACGCGCGCCGGATCGGGGCGAAGAAAACGGTGTTCACTCACATGAGCTGGGAGCTTGAGTATGAGGCTTTCCGGAAATCGCTTCCTCGGGGAATAGTCCCGGCGTTTGACGGGCTTCAACTGAAGATCTAGCGACAGGGCGCCCTAGCCCTGCCTAACCACTGATTGTTTGCCTGCCTTAGGGGGCGGGCATGGAGTCAACATGATCATCGGCGTACCTAAAGAGATAAAGAACAACGAAAACCGCGTGGGCCTTACCCCGGGCGGCGTGCAGGCTCTTGTAGCCCGCGGGCATAAGCTGCTCGTGGAAACCAAAGCGGGCCAGGGCATCGGCGCTTCCGACGAAGTTTACGCCAAAGCCGGCGCCACCATCATCGATTCGGCCAAAGAAGTTTGGGAAAAGGCCGACATGATCATCAAGGTGAAAGAGCCGATCCAGCCCGAATACGCGCTGATGAAGCCGAACCTCATCCTTTACACCTACCTCCACCTCGCCGCTGAGCCTGAGCTCACCAAGCAGCTGATGGAGCGCAAAGTAAAAGCCATCGCTTACGAAACGATCCAGCTCGACGACGGCTCCCTCCCTCTCCTCACTCCCATGAGTGAAGTGGCTGGCCGCATGGCCACGCAGGTGGGCGCCCGCTACCTACAGAAATCGGAAGGCGGCAAAGGCATCCTCCTCGCCGGCGTGCCCGGCGTGCGACGCGGAAAAGTGGCCATCATCGGTGGCGGCGTGGCCGGCACCTCGGCTGCCGTGATCGCGATCGGCATGGGCGCTCAGGTGACCATCCTCGATGTGAACATGCAGCGCCTCACCTACCTCGACGATATCTTCAAGAACTCGATCAACACGATCTACTCGAACCCTCTCAATATCGAGAGAGCGGTGCGCGAAGCCGATCTCGTGGTGGGCACCGTGCTGATCGCCGGCGCGAAAGCCCCCAAGCTCGTTACCCGCGATATGATCAAGCAGATGGAGCCTAATTCCGTGGTGGTAGACGTTTCCATCGACCAGGGCGGCTGCATCGAAACGATCCGCCCCACCTCGCATTCCGACCCTATCTTCCGCGAAGAAGGCGTGATCCATTACGGCGTAACCAATATGCCGGGCGCTGTGGCGCAAACCTCCACCTACGCCCTCACCAACCGCACGATGAAGTGGGCCATGATCCTTGCTGACAACGGCTTCGAAAAAGCCATCAGCATGGACCGTGCTCTCTATAAAGGCGTGAACGTGTGCAATGGCAAAGTGGCCTATAAGCAGGTAGCCGACGACCTTCAGCTCCCTTACGAGGCCGCTCCGAAAGCCTAAGCTTCGGTTTAGCCTTTAAGCAGAAAACCGCTGGGAGAGATCCCGGCGGTTTTTTTTGCTCATTCGATAGGCATCGGAGGCCATGGAAACCGTGTAGAAAAAACGCCCGTTGCGCTCTGAGATTCGGCCCAGCCAGCTTTTCTTGCTAGGCAGCAAAGTATTCGTAATACTTAGAATATGGCCGAAAAAGAGGCGCAGGAAAAAGACGGGGCGGCGGAAGCCCCCGCGGGCCCCAAGCTCATTATGGGAATGACCATACCCGTTCTGGCCTTCGTGGCCGTGAATGTGCTGGTGAGCATAGGCGCTACGGCTTTTATCGTGCACGCCAGCCTTCTCTATAAAAAGCCCGCCATCACGGAAGAGCAAGTGAGCCACGAACTCACCAAGGCCGCCCAAAAAGCCGCTACTGAGATAGGCGACGAATATCTCCCGATCGGCTACGCCGAAATGACCATCACCCTTCGCAGCCAGCAAGGTGGAAAATCCCACTATGCCACAGTGGAAACCACGCTCGTATGTGGCTCAGAATCCTGCAAGATGCAGGTGGAAGACAACCGGGCCAAGGTGGAAGACGCGATACAATCAGCCCTCGGCGCTCGCTCTTATACGGAACTCGCCTCCCTGGAAACGAAGTTCCGGGTGAAGCACGAGATCCTGAACCGGGTGAATTCCTTCCTCAAGGGCACCGCCGCGGTGGATCTGCTCTTCACGAACTTCCTGATTCAATAGCGCAAGAGTATTTTGGGCACCTAGGGTGCGCCCTCCTGAAGAGTGTGGACAAAAGACCGCACGATTGACGCAATGAACCCACTTTCGCCGGTTCGGTGAAGCACTTCCTTCTCATGCACCTGCTTCCAAGCTACAACGCCGCCGGCCCCTCTAACCTAGCCCCTTTTTGGAGGTTTCCGTGCGCCTTCTACCCCTTCTACCTTTACTGGCTCTGGCTTTCGCCACCACCGCTTCTGCCCAGCAGTTCTACGACATCAGCCACCCCGGCCTCGAGACTTTCGAGTTCAAACTAAGTGCCTGCAAAACCAAATGGGATAAAGACCTCAAGGAATTTGACGCAAGCTATACCGCCACTCTCGCCCTGGCGCTGAAAAGCGGCTCGGAACTCGTGCTCAAAGCGGAGGTATGGGCTTCCACGAGCTATGCCGCTACGAAGGAAGCCGCCTGCGCGAATGCACGTAAGGAATTTTTCGGCGATGCCAGCGTTCGCAAGCATATCCACTGGCTCGAATCGATCCGCACCCGCACTCCCATCATGATCGATAGCTACCGCGGGCGCCCCGTATGCATCCTGCCTTCGATCCGCGTATACCGTGCACCCGGGGAATCCCCGATCGACGCCTCTGAGATCGAGTGGATCCAGACCCCGATTGCCTGCCCCCAGTAAAGTTGCAGGCAGGAGCCCTGAAGCGCCCCGTATTGCCTCAAATGGAAACGACACCAGGTAAGGGCTTGGAATCTCAGGCGGCG
>CAZTCD010000079.1:0-18184 GCA_964612065.1 uncultured Bdellovibrionales bacterium
TTTACGTCGCCCAGCAGACTGAATTCGAAATGATCTTTGGCCGCAAGATACGTGGCCTCGCTCAGGCAGATCATGGTGCCGAAAGATTTGTTCACGCCCTCGAGCCTGGAGGCGAGGTTCACAGTATCGCCCATCGCGGTATAATTCTGCCGCTCCTCGGAGCCTATGCTTCCTACCAGTGCGATGCCGGTGCTGAGGCCGATCCTGAGGCCGAGGCCGGGGTAGGTGGGAGCGAATTTTTCCCGGAACATTCTGGCCTGGGCCAAGGCCGCGGTGCAGGCGAGGATCGCGTGATCGGGGTTTTCCACGGGTGCCCCCCAATAGGCCATCACCGCATCGCCAATGAACTTATCGAGTACTCCTTTTTCGGCGGCAATCGTTTTCGCCATTTCGGCGAAGTAGGAATTCAGGTCTTTTAGCAGCCGCTCGGGTGACTTTCCTTCCGCGAAGCTGGTGAAATTGGCCAGGTCGGCGAAGAGCACGCTGATGTTTTTCTCTTCTCCGCGCAGCGCCTCGGCGCCCTGCTTTTTCAGCACCTCGTTCACCACGTCGTCATCCACGTAGCGGCTGAAGGCAGCGCGTATCCGTTCCCTTTCCTCGAGCCCGGCCGCCATGCCATCGATCAGGTGGCCAAGCTCGCCGAATTCATCCCGGGAGCGGTAGTGGATGCGGTGCTTTAAATCCCCCGTTCCGATCGCACGTACGGCTTTTCCCAGAATTTCCAGAGGAGCGGAAACCAGGCGAGAGAGATAAAGGGCCATACCTAGAGCCAGCAGCAGAAACAGGGCTCCCAGCACGATCATCTGATTTCGAAGCATATCGGCCTCGCGCATTTCCTCGTCGAGCGAACGGCTTACCAAGAACCCCCCGGCGAGGCGTCCTTCCGGCCCCTGGATCGGCACGAAAGTCTGGAGGTAGCGGCCGTCCTGCCGGGTGGTGAGCGAAACCTCCTCGCTGGTGGCGCCCTCTGGAGGGGCGATGTCGATCAAGGTATGGGAGATGCGGGCGAGCGGGCGGAGGAAGGCTTCATCCATCCGGTATCCCACGGAAATGGATCCCACTATGTCCTGTTCGATCGTTACAGGCACGGCGAAAACCTGGAACGTATCCGCTCCGCTCTTCCACCAGTCATAGGCAACCTTGCCTGAGAGTGCCTCACGGGAAACCGGCGCGGTGATTTCGGGGGCGGGGAGCGCCTCTTTGTTCTTGGCCAGTAGAACGTTTCCTTCCCTGTCTCTCACCACCAGCTGATCGGCGCGGGCGTAAAGGGGCAGGAACGGAAGGCTGCTCTCGAGCGTCTGCAGATCGTCGTTCGAAGGGGGAGAAGTTGAGCTTCCGCCAAATGGGTCTTCGCCGGAATTGCCTCGGCTGGCGAGCACGATCCGGAGCTCGGGATTCGTGGAGGCCAGGCTGGATACGGCATCGGTTACGGCTCTTGCCTGCTGTTCCCGGGAGAGGTGGAAGGCCGCGCGCGCGTTTTCCAGGCTGTCTTTCGCCCGTTGCTCGGCTCCGAGCTGCAGGCGCCAGAGGGAAATGCCCAGAAAGGTGCCGAGGGCGAGTATGACAATGGATCCCAGGGCCAGAAGCACCTTGTGCCGGAATTTGAACGACATTTCCTGCAATGGTACCCTCTTTCCATGCGGCAGTCAGTTTTGCTTTCTCTGGTTTTTACTTTCTCGTTTGCTTCGGTGGCGAGATCCGAAGGAGTGGCTTTGAGCGTGAGCCAGCCGGGGGAGCTTTCCCTCGGCGAGGAAGATGTGTTCGTGGCCTGGGCGGATTCCTGTGGCCTGAGAGCAAAGAAGGGCCAACCGGAAAAGATCGATCTGGACGAGATCAAGACAACCTATACGCCCCGGGTGATCGTGGCTCAGGTGGGGCAAACGCTTCGCGTGAGAAACCAGGACAAGATCAAGCACAATTCGTTTGCACTCAAGGTACTGGAGTTCGATTCCGGGCTGCAGAAGCCGGGCTCCGATTACGAAGTGAAGCTTTCGAAGCCGGGGCTTACCAAGGTGTTCTGCCGCATCCATCCCTCGATGGTGTCTGATGTTCTTGTTTTAAATAATTTATGTTTTAAGCGGGTGAGCGGCGCCGGGCTTGGAGAAATCTCCGTGCCGGGTGCTTCGAGGGGCAAGGGCAAGATCTGGCTTTGGGGCAGCCGGCTGAAAGGGTTTCATTCGGCCCCGTCGGATTCCTCCGGCCGGGCCAAGATTTCCCTCGAGAAGGCTGATTTTGTGGAGAAGGTGAGCAAGCCAAAAGAGGCAGAGGACGATCGGGGCTTCTCTTATTAAGTGATGCGTGGCCAAGTGATGCATGGCGCCACGCGAAATGTTCTTAAAAGTCGCTTGGCTGAGAAAAATGGGTCGTGTTACACCAAAGCCTCTTTGCATCGCCTTTGGAGGGCTTTATGGGTAAGAAACTGTACGTTGGCAACCTCTCGTATTCGTTGACGGATGACGGCCTCGCCGAAGCGTTCGCCAGCTGTGGAACCGTGGAGAGCGCCCGCGTGATCACCGACCGGGATTCCGGCCGGTCCAAGGGTTTTGGTTTTGTGGAAATGAGCTCTGAGGCGGAAGCGATGAAAGCGATCGAAACTTTGAATGGCCGGGAAGTAGAAGGCCGGCCGTTGAATGTGTCGGAAGCTCGTCCCCAAGCCCCTCGTGAAGGTGGTCGCGGCTTCGGCGGCGGCAGCCGTTATTAAGGAATAACCTTTGTCTAGAGAAGATCTGATCAGTGCGGAAGGCAAAGTGGTAGATACGACCGGAGGGTCTTACTCGATCCAGTTGGATTCGGGTGTGATCGTAACGGCCCGGCTTTCGGGAAGAATGAAGAAATTCAAAATCCGCGTGCTCGTGGGCGACCGGGTAACCGTAGGTGTATCTCCCTACGATCCCACGCACGGCCTGATCACGCACCGCCAACGTACCTAAGCGCATACCACCAAGCCGCCGGAGAAAAGGCCACCCATGTGGCCTTTGCCAGGCAAAACGAATGGCAGAGAGTGTCGCGTACTGCCCGCTTTTTTCTATTCAGAAAAATTTGCAGTCTTCGAAGTAGAAATCGTTCTCGATCGAATAGTATTCCCCATCGACGGAAAATCCCGCTGAGACGGTGTTTTTCGCAAACTCCACATCGTAAAGGCGCTCCACGGCTGTTTTGGTGAGCAGGCTTCCGCGAACCGCGCTTGGGAGTCCGTTCGCGAGCACCTTTCCTTGGCCGCAGCTATAAAGATCCTTTCCGTAGTTCTGGCAGTTCCGGCGCTCGAATTCGATTTCGAAGCGGTCGCCGGCTTTTTGCATCACTTCCGCCTTGCGGGCGAGGAGCGGAAGATCGGCTGGCACGATGATGCCCCGGTGGATGGGCATGTATGGCACGCCATTGTGGTGCACCACCGTGAGCAGCACTTTTGCTTCCTTGGTTTCCACCACAAAGGAGGTGGTGGGTGAGGAAGTTACGCAGCGGAAATTCACGGCCACGTCCGAGGCGGCGTGCGCGGGAAGGGCGGAAAGGGCGGAAAGAAAAACGGTCCAAAGGAGAGGAATCACGGGGCCTCCAAGATCAGGTTTATGCCCTTAAGAGTAGTGGGGGGAGGGAAGGGGGGCGAGTGTTGTGAGGATTTGTGTGTGAGGTCCGAGTGAGTGATACCTGGCCCCCTTGCGTGTTGACGGCTTAGTGAATTCTCTTTCGAAATTAACGGGCTGTAGCGGCTGTGATGGAGTTTTTCGGGTGAAGCTGGAAAAGACCAGCTCTCCCAGGCTCTTAGCTTGGGTTCATCAACAGGCAAGGGGGCCAGTTAGTAACCATTTAATATTAAAGCTCTAAATCAACACTAAAAACCGATCGAAATAGGCGGATAAGTGAGGTAAAATAACAGTCGCTTTAGTTATGCAGATAGCTAACCCCTCTCTGCCTTCCGCTGTTTAGAAAGAAGGTTCTATGAAAGCCGTGAACTTCCTCCTCCTCTCCGCTCTCTTCCTGGCCACCGCTTCCGCTTTTGCCTCCGAAGATGACGGCTATGGCGAAGAGTATTGCTCCGCCGAGCTCGAGCGTCTTGATGGATCCATGCAAACCCTTCGCGTGGAGTGCGATGGCTCCTATGCAGGGAAATGCTTGAAGGAAGCCTATTCCGATTCCTCCAAGAAAGAGACCCATTGGGAAGTGGTGGAGTGCAGGTAAGGCACTCTTGATGCGATTCCTTCTGTTTTTATTCTTATGGGCCGGGGCCAGCGAGGCCATGGCCTCTTCCATCGAATGTATGGGGTCCGAAGGCCATTCCTGGCAGAGCCTGGCAGTGCAGCCGGAAATGCGTGCCGGCTATTGTGCTCCGTCCATCGAGTTTTCGGCGCGCCTGTTCGCGCAGCGTTACCTTCTGGTGGGCGCTCCCACGGATTACGATGGCAAAACGGTTTGCCATTGGCGCTGGCAGCCTGATTCGAGGCTGCTTCCGGAGCCTGGTTCGCCGGTGTCGATCGTTTGCACCTTCACGCATTGAGCGGAGTGGCTATTTCAAGCTGGCACACTTGCGTGTTGATGAATGGCCGAATTCTCGTTCAGAAAAGAGAGGTTGAAGCGGCTGCCGAGAAATCTTTCCGCCAGAGGGAGAAAAGGCAAGACCTCCCGAGGCCTTAGTCTAGGTCCATCAACACACAAGGGGACCAGTTTATGGCTATTGCCGTCTCCCGCTTCTTCTTTTTGCTATTCCTAATATTTATAACGGTTTGCAAAATTAGAATAATATTCTATTGAATCTGTGAACTGGCGGAGGTAAACAGAGCCCCTCTAAAACGGGCTCCCGCCCCCTAGCACAGAGGAAATACCATGCGCTCCCTTCTCGTGATTGCAGCCCTTCTTTCTCTCCCCACCCTGGCTCACGCCAAGCTGGACTATGAAAAGAACCCCGGCTCCATCTCCCTGCGTCCCGGCTTCGGCGGCTCGGCTCTGGAGCTTCCTTCTCACTATCGTGTATTCGTAGTGGGCAAGAACGTAGGCAAGGCCAATGAGCTCGTGGTTTTCTCGGAGCTCGATGGCAACTGTGCCTTCAAGCCGGACCGCAATGAGCGCGGCCAGCCCTCCCTCGATTTCTACTGGTGGATGGAAGGCCGGAAATACTTCAAAAACCCCGCTCCCGCCCTTCGCCCCTATATGCGCGAAGAGCTCAAAGTAGTGGGTAGCGGCGCCAGCGGCTCCTTCACCATCGTTTCTTCGAACATCGCCAAGCTCGATCGCACTGAGCTCGGCGGCGATCCCAACTTCACGGTGAAGGCCGAGAAGAAAAACGGCAAATGCGAAGTGAACGCTTATATCACCGTGAAAGGCAAAGTGCTTCGCTTGAACAGCATGTATGTGCATGGCGAGAAGGCCGGCCTCTTCAACCAGAACCCTTCCGTGTGCCGGATCGTGCTCAACCAGGGTGAGCCCACCGAAGTGGTGCTCAATGGCGATAAGAGCCAAAAGGGCTACCAATCCGCCTGCCGCACCCCTGAAAGCCTGAAGATGTAATTTCCGCTTTGGCGGGCTCCCGGCTCCTCCCCCCCCTCGCCGGTGAGCCCGCTTTTCTTTTGTGTTCCAGTTACTTAGCCATTCACATCCTGTGATGCAAAGGGCGAGTAAATTACCATAGTAATATTCGACTTCTAGGGCCGTGCTCCTTAAAATCCAGTCACTTTATTTAGGAGGTTCCCGTGCTTGTTCGCTCCCTTTTCGCCTTTGCCATGATTTCCGCCGCTTCTCCTGCTTTCGCTGGTGAGCTCGAGCCTGCCGATGCCAACGCTTTGGCTGCGATCCTTCGCCAGGCGAGTGGAATCCAGGAGATCAATTACGCTCGCGTATCCTGCCGCTGGAAGGGCCATGGCCCTACGATCTGCGCCTACCAACATGCCAACGGAGCCCGCGACAGCTTCGCCTGGTTCAAGGCTGGCCGCGCTGCCAACATCCTTTTGAAATACCGTGCGCCAGTGATCGTGGCGGGCGGGCTCGAAGAAGTTGCGATCAACAATCTCGAATGCGGCGGAAGCATCTGCCTCTTCGAATAAGAGAATTTTTAACCCCCCCTTTCCCCCGAGGTAAAAAATGAAAACCGTAATCGCCACCCTTCTGGTTCTTGCCAGTTCCACATCCGCCTTTGCCGCAAATCCTGTTTTGGAAGCGATGAAGCCACGCGTGGGCCTGTATGAGCTTACCGAGAACGATGCTAAAAACCCCTGCCGCGCCATGGGCGAGCTCAACGTGGGCAAAGAAGTGCGCCTTAACGTAGTGGTTCCCACCGAAAGCAACCAGTACCAGGAAAAGGGCGATGTGATCGTGAGCCTGGAGCAGTACGGCGACACCATCAACAAGTGGTATTCGGTTTTCGACCGCGCGCCTTTCTTCCGCATCAACGGCTGGAGCAAGCGTTACTTCATGCCTATGATGGGCCTCTGGATCACCCACAAGAGCACCTACGACCACGCGGCTGGGTTCCTGATTCACAGCGCCTCGTTCAATTCCGTAACGGGCAGCCAGGCCGGAGTGCAGCACATCCACTTCAACGATGAAGGACGCAAGTTCGAGTACACCTACGAGATCGTGGACTATGACTTCCTCGGCCGCGTGGTGAAGCGCACCGACGCTGGACGCTGCGAGTTCACCCGAAAGGAATAAGGCGTCTATGCCTTACTGCGTATTGCCCCTCAGTCTCTTTCTGGCCTCCTACATCTTTGTGCTGGCCATCTGGTTGCGCTGAAGCATCAGTAAACATCAGTAAGCCAAAATTAAAAAAACCGTCCCCGGGAGTAATCCGCGGGGCGGTTTTTTTGCGTTCGTAACGCTGAAGGCTTTTGGCCTAAGGCAAAGGAAGCCTTAAGGCGTGAAAAGCTGGGAAGGAATTCGGCTGCTCTTGATAATAGAGGAGGGGAGTTCCGTCAAATGGATCGGGTTCTGCGCTGCGGCAATCCGGAATGTTCCCGCGAACTTACAATTCCTAACAAAGTTTTGAATCCCCTTTGCGCCCCAAGTCTGATAGAAAATCGTGATTTTGAATGCCCGTGAGGCAGAAACTTCAGCCAATTTTTGGGGGACCGTATGAAGTCTATTTTGCTAGCTCTGTTTTGCCTTGCTGCGCCATATAGCATGGCGGCAAAAACCGAAGTGACCATCGGTTTCAACCCGGCCGAAAACGTGGATGTAGTAGAGACCAACGGCAAGTTGTTCTCGGAATACTATAAGAAGAACACGGGCCTGAGCGTGAAAACCTTCATTGCCACCGATTACACCGCCCTGATCGAGGCCCTTCGCGCGGGCCGGATTGATTTCGCCTTCCTCCCACCTTTCAGCTATGTAAAAGCCGAAGAGCTCGCCGACGCAAAAGTGCTGATGAAGAGCGTGCGTAAGGGCCGCGCCTTCTTCTATTCCGCGATCATCGTGCGGGCCGACAAAGGCTACAAAACCATCGCGGATCTCAAAGGCAAGAACATCGCCTGGGTGGATCCTTCCTCTTCCTCCGGCTTCATCGTGCCGAAAGCTTCCCTGATCACCAAAGCCAAGATCGATCCTGACAAGCACTTCTCCAAGCAGGTTTACGCCGGCTCTCATGATGCCCTCGTGCTTTCCGTGCTCAACGGCACGGTAGACGCCGGCGCCACCTTCTCCAACGACGATAAAGGCGAAGACGGAGCTTGGACGCAGTTCCTGAAGTCCGACGAAGACCGCAAAAGGATCAGAGTGGTTTTCGTAACGGATCCCATTCCCGGCGACACCATGGCCACCACCAATAAATTCGCCACTGCCCATAAAGATATCGTGGATAAGACCACCAAGCTTCTCTCCGAGATGGGCAAGAACGAAGAGGGCAAAAAGATCCTCGGCGCTCTCTACCGCATCGATTCGCTTTCTCCGGCCACCTCGAAGGAATACGACTCCCTCCGCAAGGCCGCCAAAGTGATTAACGTGGACGTGAAATAAAGTGTCTATCGTAGCCAAAGGCCTGAGCAAAACTTTCGACGGCGGCAAAACCTACGCTCTCAAAGACGTGGACCTCGAGATCCAGCAGGGCGAGTTCATTGCCATCATCGGTCTTTCCGGAGCGGGAAAGAGCACTTTCCTCCGCGCTATCAACGGCACCAACCCTCCGGGCACCGGCGGGCTCGATGTGCTGGGGAAAGACGTGGCTCGCCTTTCGGGGAGCCAGCTCGTGCCTTTGCGCAAGCAGATCGGCTTCATCTTCCAGCAATTCAATCTGGTGAAGAGCCTTTCGGTGCTCCAGAACGTGCTCATGGGCCGCATTGCCTACGCCCCGCTCTGGCGCGTGCTTCTCGGCCGTTTCAGTCCCGAAGACCGGGCTCTGGCCAAGCGAGCCCTTGATTCCGTGGGCCTCGAAGGCCGTTACCACGACAAGGCCAGGAACCTTTCCGGAGGCCAGCAGCAGCGTGTGGCCATCGCCCGCGCGCTCGTGCAGCAGCCGAAAATCATTCTCGCCGATGAGCCCATGGCCTCTCTCGATCCCAAGCTTTCCGAAGTGGTGATCCAGATGCTCGAGAAGATCAACCGCGAGCAGAACATCACCGTGATCGTGAACATCCACGTGCTCAGCCTGGCAAAAAAATACGCCAAGCGCATGATCGCCTTCCGCAAGGGCGAAGTGGTGTTCGACGGCACTCCCGCAGAGCTCACCGAAGAAAAAATCGACCAGATCTACCACGTAGACAGCCAGATGATGGAGAAGCTATGAGCCAGAAGCAGCTTTCCCTTCCGCCCCCGAAGCCCTGGCATTGGACGCACGCGCTAGTATTCGCCCTCGCGATCCTCCTCGTGGCCCTGAGCTACTGGGCCGCCGTGGCCACCGAATTCAGCCTTTCCCGATTGGTAGAAGGCTGGCCTTTCATGAAGGACTTCCTCTCCCGCATGTTCCCGCCCGACTGGAGCGTGCTGCCGAGAGTATGGGAGCAAACCCTTCTCACCATCCAGCTCGCCTGGGTGAGCACCGTGATCTGTGCCTTTCTCTCCGTGCCTGTAGCCTTCCTCGCTGCCCGCAACGTGATGAAGAACAACTGGATCCGCGGTTTCGTGATCTTCCTTCTGAACGCCGACCGTGCGATCGACGCCCTGATCCTCGCGCTCTTTTTCGTGAGCGCCGTGGGCCTCGGCCCCTTCGCCGGTATGCTGGCCTTGGCGATCCACTCCGTGGGCATGCTCGGCAAGCTCTTCGCCGACGCCATCGAAGCCATCGATCCAGGCCCGGTGGAAGCCCTTGAGAGCGCGGGCGCCGGCAAACTCGCCACGATCCGCTGGGCGATCTGGCCCCAGGTGGCGCCGCACTTCATCTCCTTCTTCCTGTTCCGCTTCGAGCTGAACGTGAGAGCGGCTGTGGTGCTCGGCCTCGTGGGCGCGGGCGGCATCGGCTTCCTGCTCACGCAGTATATGCGCCTGTTCCAGTACCAGAAGGTGGCCACCGTGATCCTCGTGATCATGACCCTCGTGATGGTGGTGGACTTCTTCTCTTCCCGCCTCCGCCGCGCGGTGCTTTAGGCGCGGAAGCAGGAAAAGGGCGGATCGCGCGGAAGGTGCGGATCGCGCGGAATTGGGAAAAGCGCGGATCGCGCGAAACGAAAATTTCCGGCCCCCGTGCGCTCAGGTCCCCCTGAAGCTCATGACACAGAGCGACCTCTGCGCGGAGGACTGGTTGCGTTATCGGCCTGCGCAAGCGCGCACACACGCACTCGCGCACGCACGCATTCGCTCAGGCGCTCGCCGCGGATGATTGCTCCTCGCCCTCGCTTCCGCCCTCGCCCTTAGATGCCGCTCGAATGGGCTCAAATCCCAGTCCAAGCGCTACTCGAATCACATCCGCCGCTGTGTCCACGAATTCGAACTTCAGCTGCGAGCGCACCTCCTCGGGCACGTCTCTCAGGTCGCGCTCGTTGCGCCTGCTCATGATCACGCGCTCGATTCCTGCTCGATGCGCGGCGATCACTTTTTCCTTGATCCCGCCTACCGGCAACACGGCCCCGCGGAGGGTGATCTCACCCGTCATGGCCACCTTCGGGCTCACCCGACGGCCGCTTAGGAGGGAAGCGATCGAGGTGAGCATGGTGATTCCGGCGGAGGGGCCGTCTTTAGGGATGGCGCCAGCCGGCACGTGCAGGTGCAGATCGCTGTGGGCAAAATCGAAGCCTGCTGCCACCGAGGGAAGGCGCGATCGCACGAGGCTGAGCGCGATCTGCGCGCTCTCCTTCATCACCTCGCCGAGCTGTCCGGTGATCGTGAGCTTGCCGGTGCCTGGCATCAGCTCGCTTTCCACGAAGAGGATGTCGCCGCCCACTGGCGTCCAGGCGAGGCCCGTAACCACGCCCGGGGCCGCGATCCGTTCCGCCACTTCGTGAAGGAAGCGTTCCGGCCCGAGGATTTCCTCGAGGTCTTTGACGTCGATCCGGGCTTTGCCCTTTTCAAGCACGCTTTCCGTGCTGGCGCGGCAGAGCTCGGCGATCTTGCGCTGAAGCTCGCGCACTCCGGCCTCCCGGGTGTGGTGGGTGATCACCTGCAGGAGCGCTTCGTCGCTCACTTCAAGCTGTGCCTCGTCCAGGCCGTGCTCCTTTTTCTGCTTGGGCAGAAGGTGCCGCTTCGCGATATGCAGCTTTTCCGCGGTGGTATAGCCCGTGAGCTCGATCACCTCCATCCGGTCGCGCAGAGGGCCGGGGATCGTGTCTAGGGTGTTCGCGGTGGCGATAAACACTACTTTCGAAAGATCGAAGGGGAGGTCGAGGTAGTGATCGAGAAAATTGCTGTTCTGTTCCGGATCCAGCACCTCGAGCAAGGCCGCGGCGGGATCTCCCTGGTAGGATGCGCCGAGCTTGTCGATCTCGTCGAGCATGAGCACGGGATTGTTTTCCCCGGCCCGCTTGATGCTTTGTACGATCCGGCCCGGCATGGCACCGATATAGGTCCGCCGGTGCCCACGGATCTCGGCATCATCGCGCACTCCTCCCATCGAGGCCCGCGCGAATTTTCTCCCAAGCGCCTTTGCGATGCTCTGGCCGAGCGAGGTTTTTCCCACGCCGGGAGGGCCCACGAAGAGCAGGATTGTGCCATGGCCTTCTTTTTTGAGCTTCATCACGGCGAGGTGCTGGAGGATGCGCTTTTTGATTTTATCGAGGCCATAGTGGTCCTCTTCGAGCACCTTTCTGGCGGCTTCGAGATCGATCCCGGCTTCCGCTCCCTTGCTCCAAGGGAGCGCGCAGAGAAGATCCAGATAATTGCGGATCACGTGGCTCTCTGGTGAAGCCTTTCCGATGGCCTCTAGGCGGCGCAATTCTTCGAGCGCCACTTTCCGGGCGTGCTCGGGCATGCCGGCGTCGTCAATCTTTTTTCGGTAGTCATCGGAGGGCTCTTCGCCCTCGCCCTCTCCTAGCTCCTCCTGGATCTGGCGCATCTGCTCGCGGAGAATGTTTTCTCTCTGGTTCTTGCCGAGCTTATGCGTGAGTTTTTCCCTGATCTGGCTCTGCACTTCGAGATTTTCTTTGAGCGTTACCATGAGATCGAGCAGCTTGAGCACCCTGTCTTTCACGGAAACGGTGCCGAGGAGCTCCTGTTTCTGCTCGGTTTCCAGATCCATATTGCCGGCCACTAGGTTCGTGAGCAGCTCGAGATCATTGATGCCGTCGAGCAGTTCCGTGAATTGAGAGGTGTCGGCCGGAAGGAGCGTGAGGATCTGCTTCGAAGCGGACTTCAGGCTTTCGAGCAGGGCTTCTTTGGTTTTTGCGTCCACGTCGTTGTCGTCGGCCCAGGCTTCGCCCTCGGCTTCGAGATAGGAGCCTTTTTCCCCCGCGTGAGGGCTCACGATCCTGTGCAGGTGGCGCACGCGGAAACGGCTTACGCCGCGGGCGAGCACCTGAAAGCCGGATTTCTCTGAGCCGCGGATCTTCTCGATTTTTACGAGAGTGCCCACGAGGTAAAGATCGTCGGGGCCGGGCTCCGCTCCTTCGGTGTCCGTTTTCTGGGTGAGCACCAAGGCCCAGGGACGCTCTTTCGCTGCATGAAGGGCGGCCACGCTTTGCGGGCGGCCCACGCGCAGGGGCAGCGTCATGCCGGGGAAAATCACGGCGTCGCGCAAGGGAAGTACGGGATATAAAGTAAATGCTGGTGTTGCCATAGTAATAGGAAGATGAGAGCGGTTTCGGGCTCGTCAAGGTGTTGTGAAGTCTGGGGAAAATTTGATTTCTTGAGCGGAAGGTTTTTAAAAGCTTTTAAAAGATTTGGCGGCCTTCGAAGAGAATAATACTTATTTATAGTGTTCCATGAACCGGGAAAGATGGGCATCCATTCCGGATCGTCAAGGCCGACCGAGCGTTTAAATCGAGCGCTTATGGGGTGGCATCATGCCCCGGGCGCTGAAGAGATCCGGAAGCGGGGGCCTTCGGCTCAAAAAAGTCAAATATGAAGATTGCTCCGCTCAAATTCCGGAAGCACTTCGGCGGGCGGGCCCAGCCGGTGCACTTTTCCTTCGCTCAGCCAGAGCACACGGTCGCAGCTTCGCACGGTGGAAAGGCGGTGGGCGATCACAATCTGGGTTTTGCCCTGGAAAAACTCCTCCGTGGCGCGCGTGAGGATCTCTTCCGACCTTGGATCCACGGAAGAGGTGGCTTCGTCGAGGATCACCACTGGAGCGTCCTGCAGCAGGCAGCGGGCCATGCAGATGAGTTGTCTTTCGCCGGAGCTCAGGTTCCTGCCTTTCTCCTCCACCTGATAATCGAGCCAATAGCGGTACTCTTCGTCGGTGGCATCTTCTCGGAGAAACTGCACGCGGCGGAGGGCTTCGATAATCTCTTCTTCCGTATGCGAGGGTAGGGCGGCCGCTCGCGGCGGGGCTTCCGCTTTACTCGTTGTTTTACCACTCGTTGTTTCGCTACTCGTTGTTTTGCCCGGCGCCTTTCCGGGCCGCGCGCCCGGCGCCAGGATGTTCTCGCGCAAAGTGCCGAGGAAGAGGGTGGGCTCCTGCGTGATGTAAGCGAGGAGCGAGCGGTAGGAAGAGAGCCCGATGGAATTCTTTTTCCCGTCTTCCTCAAGCTGAACCGCAAGACCATCCACCTCGATCGCTCCCTTTTCGATCGGATATAGGTGAAAAAGAGCCTGCACGAGGCTCGTTTTTCCGCTGCCTGTTTTTCCCACCACCGCCAGGCGCTCTCCGGCCCGAATTTCCAGATTCACGCCCTGGAGCACATGAGGGAGATTCGGGCGATAGCGGAACCAGAGATCCTGCACCGAAACCGGTACGCCGGCCTTGGCCAGCACGCGATGAGAAGAAGGGGGAGCGCTGTTTTCTCCAGGGAATTCTCCGGTGATTTCTCCGGGTGTATCGCCAGGGGGTTCTCGGGGAATTCTTTCTTTGGGATTTTCACTGGCCGTTTTTTTGGCCGTTTCTCTGGCTTTTTCTTTGGCCATTTCTTTGGGGTGTCCTGTTTCAAAAAGCGCGGAGGAGGGGAGCTTGGCGGCGGGCTCCAGCGGGAGGCGCAGGTATTCGTTCATCCGCTCCATTCCCGTCATGGCCTCTTCAAACTGGCCGAGCCAGTCGAAAAAGTTGAGGAGGATGTGGCTGGAGAGCCCTAGGTAGGCAAAGGCCACACCCACGGCGCCGAGGCCAATGGAGCCGCGTTCCACCAGCCACCAGCAGGCGAACCCGGTAAGCAGGAAGGAGAGCGCGGTGGCCACCCCCATGGAAAAAGAGAAACGCGCGAAGAGGGTTACCGTTCTCTTTTTTTGCTCGAGGAAATGGTCGTTGAGGCGGGAGAAGCGCTCCGAGAACATCCCCTCCCTCTGGAAGGCGCGGATGGTGGTGGCGCCCGTGGCGGTTTCGGCGAAGTGAGCGATCGCGGGAGAGCGGCGCAGGGCCAGCTCCCGGCGCGCGGTTCTGAGTCTGGGCAGGAACCAACGGTAAACGCCGTAATTGGCAAGCCCGGCGAGGAGCCAGAAGGGTAGCAGCCAGGGGCTGGCCAGGGTGATCAATACGGTCATCGCCAGCAGGTCGAAGATGATGGAAAGGAATTCCGCGATCGGGCCGCCGAAGATGCGGAAGATGGAATTGTAGTCGCTGGTGAAGCGGGTCATCACGCGGCCCGAGGGGTTCTGGTCGAAGAAACTCATCGGAAGGCGGGAAGTGCGGAGGGTGGTTTCATCGTAGATGCGGCTCACGGCATCGGCGCTGAGGCGCGAGAGGCCGGTGCGGAAGGCGAGAGTGAATACGAAGCCTACGATATTGGCGGCCACGAGCAGCAGGAGGAAATCGCTGCTTTGGAATCCTTCCAACCCAGACGGAAGAGAAGGGCAGCCGGTGGGGCGCTTGCAAAGGGAATCCACCCAGTAGCCGATGAGGTTGGCGTTGCCGAGCAGGGCCGCGCGGCCGACCAGCCCGATCAGCAGGCAAAGGAAGGTGAGAGCGAGAGCGGGCCGGTAGGCCTGGTAGAGAGTGTCTTTGAGCGAGCTGCCATAGCGCCCCTGGAAGCGGGTTTCATCGGCGAGAAAGGCGCGGCTTCTGGCCTGGGCGGAGGGGCTCTGGGCGCTTTGCTGCTGCTGGGTGGTTTCTGGCTGGGGGGGGCGGCTATTGCTCATTGGCCCCTCCCTCTTCGCTGGCGGAGCTCAAGGGCTCACGAGTGACGGATCTCCTGTCGGCAGGAGGCGCAGGCACTTCGCTGGATTTCTCTTCTCTTCTAACGAAGTCGCGGAATAGAGGCGAGCGGGCAAGGAGCTCCTCGTAGGTGCCGCGGATCTCCACTTTTCCCTCGCGCAGGAAGATCACCTCGTGGCAGGCCGGTAGGATCGATAGGCGATGGGTGGCGAGAAGGCGGGTGTGGGTTTTCCAGTCTCCTTCGATGAGGCGGCCGATGAGGCGGCGTTCGGTGTCTACGTCTACGGCGGAAAGGCAATCATCGAGCAGAATCACGGAGCGTGAGGCGAAATGGGCCCGGGCCAGGCCGATGCGCTGCCGCTGCCCGCCCGAAAGATTCACGCCCCGCTCGCCGAGCTCGGAATCGAGGCCGTGAGGCACGCGCTCGTATTCGGTGTGGAATTGGCAAAAGCCGAGGGAGCTGCGGATTTTATCGTCGATCTCCGTCTCGGTTTGAGCGGCGGGGGAATTCTTGTTGAGGTATTGGAAGAGCACGTTTTCGCGCAGGCTGGCGGAAATCGTGAATCCTTCCTGAGGCACATAGGCGATGCGGCCCCTCACTGCAGGATCAAGGGGGCCGGTGGTTTCTCTTCCCTCGAAGGCGAAACGCTGGAAGCGGGCTCCGGTGCCTCCAATTAGAGAGTGAAGAAGAAGGGATTTTCCACTGCCTACCTCACCCACCACGGCCACCAGGGAGCCTGGTTTCAGGCAGAGATCGATCCCGGAGAGAAGAGGCTGCCCGTTGGATTCGAGAGTGATCCCTTTCGCTTCGAGCGCGTAAGGGCCGGGCTCTGGCGCGGCGGGGGAGGCGCTGTCGGGCTGGGAGAGAACGGGCCTCTCAACGGGGATCGCGAGCGCTTCCTCCAGGCGGCGGGCCGAGGAGAGGGAGTCGAAAGTCATCACCATCATCCAGGGCAGTTGGCGCAGAGGGCGCGCCAGAAACACGCCGAGGATCCAGAGCAGAGCCAGGAGCTCGCCCGCGGTGGGCTCCGGCACGGATTCGCCCTGGGATTTTCGGATATGAAGCAGGAAAAGGATGGCCAGGAGGTTCAGGGAGAAAGTGGCGGAGCTCGCGATCGCGTTCATCACTTGCCCGTTGGTGACCATCTTTTTCCTGTTTCTGGTTTCGCGGCGGCGAAGCTGGAAAATCCTGTTTTCGGCCGCTTCCACCCAGCCCAGGATGCGGAGGGTGCGGATGTTTTGCACCCATTCGGAAACCAGGCCCGTGCGCTCGGCGGCGAGAGTTTTAAACGCCAGGAAGAAGCGGCTTTGCCGCCGGGCCAGGGCGAAGTTCACCAGAAAAAGAAAAAAGATCGATCCGAAGCTCGCCCACCAGGGAATGCCGAAGAGCGAATGGAGGGCGATGGGTGCGAGAATCAGCGGGAAGATCATCCCGGCGGCCATCTGCAGGGTTTGGTCGAGCAGGGCGGCGGCTCCGGGGATATCTACGGCGAAAAGCGAAACGGCCACGCCTGCTGGAGCTCTTCCCAGAAAGCCGCCCGGGCCTTCCAGCAGTCGGCGGAAGCAGGTGTCGCCGAGGGCTTTCTGGGAGAAAAGGCTTTCCCTGTTGGAAAGGAGCGAAGAAGCCTGCTGGAAAAGCTGCTGCAAAACGAGGAAGCCAAAAGCCGCGAGCAGCCAGGAGTGGGCTGCATGGCCGCCCAGGTAGGAGTCGGTGAGTTGTTTCTGTGCGTAAGGGGCGAGCAGCCCGAAGAGTGCGGAGAGGAAAGCGAAGGTGAGGATCAGCAACCGCCATCGGAAGCGCTCGAAGAGAAGAGAGCGCAGGAGCGATCTTGGATGAATGCGGTGGGAATGCATCACCCCATGTCTTACCACGAATTTCGGCTCACGGCTTGAGAGCGGAAGAATTGTCAGCGATTAGCGGGGGCCGAGCATCAGGCGGCCCACGGCATGGCCGAGCAGCACGGCCAGAAGCCCTAAGGCATTGGTAAGAAAGAGGTAAAGGCCGGCCTGCACGGGGCGGCCGTCCTGGTAAAGGAGCACGCTTTCGAGCGCCAGGGAAGAGTAGGTGGTGAATCCGCCGAGGAATCCCACGATGAGGCCGATGCGCAGGTCGTCGGAGATCGCGGATCGTTCGGCCCCCGCCACAAAAGCAATGCCGATCAGGAAGGCACCGAGGAGATTCACCGTGAGCGTGGCGTACGGAAAGCGGGTGAGGGAAAAGAGCGTGGCCAGGTGGCCCACGAGATAGCGGCTGAACACACCGGCCAGCCCGAAGGCTCCGATATAGAGAAACTTCATACCGGTATTCTCCCCCCATAGTGGAAAAAACAAAAGCCCTTCTCCGTTGAGGAGCTGGGCTTTTGCTGGATCGTTCCGGATCGAAAATCAGAGCGTTAAATCGTGAAGTCGTGCGAGCGAACGGTTTTGCGGCCGTTAGCCTTGGCGCGCTTGGCGGCTTGCTCGAGGTACCAGTAAATTACGCCGTTGAGTCCGTCGAAAGCGTCGCCCGATGTATTGCAGCCGGCTTTTTTCAGAACGGCTTTGGCTTTGCTGGCGATCAGTAGAGGTTCCATTTTCTTCTTCTTTGCCATTTTCTTCTCCTTGAAGGTTGAGCCATTAGCGTATGGGGGTCCGGCTTCTTTTGGTAGCGAGGGTGCGTTAACGAAGGTGAGGGGCCGGAGCGAGGGGGAGAAGGGGGTGGGGTAGGAGCTTCCTCGCTTCTATGGTCGCCTCCGTGGACATCGGCGAGCCAGGTGTTAACCTTGTAGGGGTGAAGATTGCCTTTTTTCTTTTTGCAGTTCTCTTCGCTTCCGTCCTTCCTTCTTCGGGAGTGGCGGAGGACAAGCTTTTCTGGATCGGTGGCGAGGGAGGAGAAGCCGATGGGGACCATAAGGGAAGAGGCCCGGATCCTACCGCTAGCACGATCCGCCTGAGTGAGGGAGAGAACCGTGGAGGCGGGAAAAACAGCCTGAGCGTGAAAAACTCTGTCGCCTTCAGGGCCTGGGTGGCGGAACTTTGTGAATCACCTGCCGTAGAGGCTGGCTTGAGCGAAAGGAGGAAATCCACTTCTTTCAACAGCGTAGTTCAACGCCCGTCCAATGCCTTGGGTTCGCTTTTGCTGCTGCTCGAGAATTACGAGAACGACATTACCTACGTGAATGATTGCCGGGAGCAGCGAAAAACGCTGAAGACGGCGTGCAAGGCACCGGGACTGGGACCGATTCCCGGAAGGACCATCATCGATCACCCGGCGGCGGCAAAAGAATCGAGTGATTTGCTTCTCGTGCATAAGGGAGCAGCGAGAAAAACCCAAGAGGCTCTGCAGAAAACCTTTTCCGCGCTGGTAGATGTAGGCGGTCTTGATGGAAGTTTGGCCTCGGTAGAGAGAGCGCGTAAAATCCGGCACGCGGCAGAGTTTGCAGCCACCTGCAAGATCAGAGCTATTTCCACCTCCCAGGTAAGCCATAGCCCGTTCGGGCGTTGATGCCAAAGATTCAGGGTGAGCGGAAAAAGCCTTCAAATCCGGGCTTTCGTTTCAGGCGTATTGCCTCAAATGGAAACGACACCAGGTAAGGGCTTGGAATCTCAGGCGGC
>CAZTCD010000080.1:0-18149 GCA_964612065.1 uncultured Bdellovibrionales bacterium
AGAGGGGCGCCTCCAGGTGGATGATCTTGAGTTGAAGAGCCCTCAGGAAGTGTACGAGCAATCGTTCTCCGGAAGTTTTCCGTGGTGGCTGTTTTTTCTTTCCTGGTCGGTTTTTTTCCTGTTCCTGTTCGCTCTGGTGAGGGCCGGGCTCAGTGGATTGGCGGTTTCGGCGGCTTTGGCGCTGGGTGCTCTCTCGCTTCTGTTGATCCTCCTTTTTGATTCCCTGATCGGGAATCAGTATCCGATGCAGCTGCAGCTGCCGGTGAGCTCGAAGATAGAATCCAGAACGGAGGTGCTGCAGCGCCTGGAAGTGCTTCCTCCGGGCCAACCGGTTCTGCTCTGGCTCGGCGGTTCCCAGGCATGGGGCGCCGGAGCGAGCCGCCCGGAGCTATCAGCGTTTGGCCGTCTGCAGGCCGCCTTGCATGACCTCCCTGCGGAGATGATCAATGGAGCCGCCTCTGGAACCCTGTTGGAAGATCAGCTTGAGCCGTTGCGGCTGGTGTCCACGAGGCGGAAGCTGGAGGCCCTCGTGCTTACGGCCGGAGTGAACGATGCGCAGAACACGGATTTCCTTTCAAAGCTGCGTTTAGTGGCTAGCGCTGCCAAGCAGAGAGGGGCCGGCTTGCTACTGGTGGTGGAGCCGGTGGATTTTCCGGTGCGGGAGGATCTGCAGAAGAGGCAGGCTGAGATGAGGGCGTTCGCTTCCTCCGAAGGAATTCCTCTGGTGGATTTGCAGGCGGTGTTTGAGAGAGAAAAAGACAGTGCCTATCTGTGGTGGGATGTGGTGCATTTCACGGATGCAGGAGCGGCCCTCGCGGCGAGAGAGCTTGAGGGACCGATCAGAGAGCTCTTGAAGCCATAGGGAGAGTGATTATCTATGAAAGCCCTCGTGCAAAGAGTGAGTGAGGCCAGTGTTACGGTGGCCGGAGAGATAAAGAGCCAGATCGGGCCCGGCCTTCTGGTGCTGCTGGGGGTGGCGGAGACCGACCGGGCGGAAGACCTCGATTATATCGCCCGGAAAATTCCGGCCCTGCGTATCTTCGAGGACAATGCGGGCAAGATGAACCTATCCGTGGCCGAGGCGGGTGGCTCTCTTCTCGTGGTTTCCCAGTTCACCCTGATCGCTGATACACGAAAGGGCAACCGGCCCTCTTTCATCGGCGCGGCCCGGCCGGAGAAAGCTGTTCCTCTCTATGAGGAGCTGGTGCAGCGCCTTCGCGCGGCGGGGCTCCGGGTGGAAACCGGTGAATTCGGCGCCGATATGAAAGTGCGCCTGCTGAACGACGGGCCAGTAACGATCATGATCGATTCGGGGGACAAATGATCCAGATCCACCAGTTTCCTGCTCTTTCCGACAATTTCGCCTACGTGATCCGGGAGGAGAAATCCGGGCTCGTGGCTTGCGTGGACACCCCGGAATCCGCTCCGATCATCCGCTTTCTCGAAAGCAAGGGCTGGAAGCTGGATTTTATTTTCAATACCCACCACCACCGCGATCATGTGGGCGGCAATCGTGATCTGATCGAGCGTTATGGATGCGAGGTGTACGGGGCGAAGAAAGACAAAGCTAGAATTCCCGGGATCACCCGCGAGCTGGAGGCAGGAGAGGAGTTCCGATTTGGCGAAGAGCCGGTGAAGGTGTTCGGTGCTGACGGGCACACCATCGGGCATATCGTTTACTGGATGCCGGAATCCCGCGCTCTCTTCGTGGGCGATACTATCTTCTCGCTGGGCTGTGGAAAACTTTTCGAAGGATCTCCACAAGAAATGTGGACAACGCTTTCGCGCTTACGCGAGCTTCCGGATGATACGATGATCTACGGTGCCCACGAATACACCCTGGAAAACGCGCAGTACGCTTTGCTCGCAGAGCCTGGAAACAGGGAGCTGCAATCCAGAGTGAAAGAGTGCCAGACTCTTCGTGCCGCAGGAAAATTCACTGTGCCTAGCACCATGGCATCCGAAAAGGCCTGCAATCCGTTTCTGCGGCCCGAAAGCCCCGATCTGCAGAAGTATGTGGGAGCCGAAGGAAAGAAGCTTTGGGAGATTTTCGGCGCTATTCGGGCCAGCAAAGACGAGTTCGATTCGAGGAACTAAGCGCGGGGGCGCGGTGAATTATAGCGGAGCCTTGAGGCATTCGTAAGAGCGGCCTCCCACTTCCACGGCCATTTCCGGGTTCTTCATCTGCTCCGACGAGAGTTTTTCAAACTCCTCTTTCGACTTGGCCTGGTAGCATTTCTCCAGGCTGGTGGCCAGGTTGTCCACGCAGTTGTAAACTTCCCCGCCAATCTTCACTGTTTTATCGGAGCTCTCCGCCCACTGCTTGGAATAGAGGTCGTATTCTTCCCGGGAAGATGCGCGGTAGCAATTGCGATCGGAGCTCTTGGTGCAGGCGGCGAAGGCGAGTAGAAGGGCGAGGGCTAGAAGATGCTTCATGGGGCGACCAGGCTCAATCCGTTTCCAGCTTGCAGCTTTCGGTATAGCGGTAGGTGATTTCTTCGGTTTTTTCCACATCCGGCTTGAACGAGCCTTTCAGCCTGGCGGGGGAATAGCCTTTGTTTTTCACGTTATGCACGCAGTAGCTTTCCATGAGCTGCTCGCACTTGGCCTGGTCTTCCGGCTTTTTCACGTCGAAATGAAGGCGCAGCATATCGGAAAGGGAGGTTTTCTCTTTGTTGTCGAGCTTGGGCACGATGATCCCGTGCATGAAACAACGGGCTTGCCCTGCCATGGCGGGCTTGGTGCAGGCGGCCATGGCGAGGATCGCCGCGGCTGGGAGGAAAATTCTGCGGTAATGGTGTATTCCCCTCATGCTTATATTGTAACAGGAAGGAAGAGCTGCAATCCAGGGTGCTGCCGGGAAATGGGCGGTATTCAGGGCGAAAGCGCTAAGCAATGGAAAATCCGATAGATTTTTTGAAGCGTCCGATAGCCGTGGTCGGAATGGGGGTTAGCGGGGAGGCCGCAAAACGGCTCCTCAGGCTGAACCGTGTAAAGGATCACGAGATTGTAACTTTTGACGATAAGCCCGGTGCCGCTGATTATTCGGATCCACAAAAGTTATTGGACGAGAAAAAGCCCCTCACTTTGGTGGTTTCTCCGGGGGTTCCTCTCGCGAAAGAATGGATTCAGGACGCCAAAGAACATGGCGCTCTGATTACTTCGGAGCTGGCGCTCGCGCTTCAGTTTCTTACCACCGAAAAGATCATGGGCATCACCGGATCGGTGAGAAAGAGTACCACGGTTTCCCTTCTTGAGGCCGGCTTGAAAGCCTTTTCCCCGGCATCTTTCGTAGGGGGAAATATCGGAAAGCCTCTGGCCGATTACGTGAGCGATTTTCTGGAGCGAAAGCGGGAGCGGGCTCCCTGGATCGTGCTCGAGCTATCCTCCTATCAGCTGGAAAATTGCGGGAGCCTCCGCTGCCAGCTTTCCGCGATTACCTATCTTGTGGCCAACCATATGGATCGATACCCCGATCTCGCCTCTTACTACGGGCGGAAATGGGAGCTGGCCGAACGAACGGAAAGAGCCATCGTGCTCAACCGGCACGGAGGCGATCTGGTGAAATTCGCCCGAGGCCGGAAAACCGAGGCGGAGCAGCTTTGGACCGATCAGAACGACGAAGAACTGGTCCCGTACGATCTGCAGGACGCAAAACTTCTGGGCGCCCACAATCAGGACAATATCGCGATGGCTACCAAGCTGGCGCGGGAAGCCGGATGGCCGCAGGAAGCGATTCAGGGCATGAAGGATTTCCCGGGCCTCCCGCACCGGATGGAGAACCTCGGCCTGCGCCAGAAGATCCGCTTCGTAAACGATTCCAAGGCCACCACCATCGAAAGCGTGAAAACCGCCGCCTTCGGTTTATATGAGCAGATGGACAGGAAAACCCAGCTGGTGCTTCTTCTCGGCGGCAAGGACAAGGACCTTCCCTGGGGCGAGCTTTCCGCGCTGAAAAAAGTCCAGAAGCTGCGGCCGGTTTTTTTCGGAGCTGTGGCGGAGAAGGCGAAATCGATGAGCGGGCTGGAGGGCGAGGTTTTCGCCAAGCTCGGCGATGCGATCGCGGCCCTGCATTCCATCGCATGTGCCGGCGATACCGTACTGCTTTCTCCCGGAGGCACCTCTCTCGACGAGTTCAAGAACTTCGAGGAGAGAGGGAAGTTTTTCGCTGAGGCGATCCGCAGGGCGTATCCTTAGGACTGCAGCTTTCGGGCAGGAATAGCTGCCGAAAGTATTTTGCCGGAACATTAGGAAATTTCAGTTTCCTTTTCTTGATGATCTGCGGCCTTCCTGCGTAAAGTGAAATTGTTCATAGAGGAACAATAACCATTCACCACTGAGGGTGTAACATGCTCGCGATTCTCCTGGCCTGCCTGGCCTTTCTTCCTTCTATTTCCCGGGCCGATCCGATCACCTTCGAGGACTTTCAGGTCATGGAGAAGTTCCGGCCGCAGGGGAAAGGCGCTGATCCGCTCTGCAGCCGCCGCCCATTTCTGGTGAAGGGAATCAGCTGCCAGGATCTGCGGCAGGAGTTTCGCTATGTGGTTTATGTGGGCCGGCAGATTTATTGTTACTGGCAGGAAAAGCGCACCGAAACCGGCCGGGATTTTGAGAGCCTGGCCCGGGAGATCGAGTTATCCATCACCGATCAAACCACCTATTCTGAGCATTTTCTGGCGCTCCGGCGCTGGGCCTCGGCCTTTCACGATGGCCATGTGAACGCGCTCTCGCCCGATGATCTCTCTCAGCTGGAAATCTATAGCTCTCCGGTGCGCCTCGAGCTTTTTTCTCCGGCGCGCCAGGGAGAAAAACTCCTGGTGCAGGCTGTGGAGGGGAAAATCGGAGAGATCGGCGCGGGAGACGAAGTGTTCGAAGTGAATGGAGTACCTGCGCACGAAGCGATCTCGCAGGCAGCCGCTCTCTATTCCAGCGGAAGCACCGAAGGCATGAGAAGGCGAGGAGCGGCCCGGCGTCTGGTGGACGTGATTGGCTCCCGCCTCGGCATGCAGCCTTTTTCCTTGAAGGTTATCCACAAAGGACGTGAAGAGATTGTGGATATACCTCGCAGTGTAGAGATCCCCAAACCCTCTTCCCCCGCAGAATCGCTTCTGGAGACCGACGACGCTTCGAAATACCTTCAAGCTCAAATTTTACCCGGCGGGCTCGGTTATCTGCGCATCGATGCCTTTATCGGAAACATGGGCCAGCTTCTCGATCTCGCCATGGACCGTTTACGCCAAACCCGCGGCCTCGTGCTCGACCTTCGCCGGAACGGGGGAGGCGATCAAAGCGGCTCCCGGATCCTCTCCCGCCTGATCGAGGCGCCGGTAGCGCGCTATCTGGTGAGCCCGAGAAATAGTGATTACCTCCTCGCCAAGCGCCCTTATTATTTCCTGGATGAAGCGGATCGGGAGGCACCATTTGCGCCTTGGAAGCCGGTGCAGGTGCAGCCCGCAGCCGCGGAGAAGCGTTATCTTGGAAAGCCCGTGGCGGTGCTGATCGGTCCCGCCTGCTTTTCCGCCTGTGACACCTTTGTTGCCGCGCTGAAAGCTCATGGCCTGGCCTATGTGATCGGTGAGCCCACGGGCGGTGGCACCGGCTCTCCCCTGGAGATTCGCCTGCCGCATACGGATCTGGGATTCCGGTATTCGGTAGTGAGAGGAATCACGGCAGCTGAAGAAGAAATCGAAGGCCGGGGCACGCAGCCTGATTTGCTTCTCGAAATGCGCCCGGAAGACCGGTTCTCAGGACGGGACCTCCAGCTCGAGGCCGCGCTTTTGTATCTGGCGGAGCATATCGGAGCGCCCTTGCCTCCCGAGTCTATGCGCCCCGTGGCCTTTGACGAGCAGCCCATGGACCAGTCTCCCACGCTGCTCGAAGAAGGCCTCCTGAAGCTGTTTACGAAGCATGTGGAGTACTGAAAGGGATTTGCTGCAAGGCGGACAATTCAACCGCCCTTGAGACCTTTCGTCTCACCGCCGAAGGGGGCTGCGGCTCTTCTAGCGGAATTTCCCTTGCTGGCCCGGCATGAATTCTGCTCTTGCGAAGGCGTGCACGAAAAGGCACAAGACAGAAAAGCAGGTTTCACCCCCCCGCTATACTGGAAGGAGAATGTTATGGAATACGCAAAAGGTGTGATGCAGAAAAAATGGTTTTGGGCTGGCTTGGTAGTGGTTGCAGCAGTGCTGATTTACCATGCCCCCCGGATCGCCGGAGCCATCCCTCTCTTTTAACCAAAAGGGGATACGCAAGAGACGCGTTGAAGCCGCTACCAGCCAAGACTGGGCAGCGGCTTCAGCCGTTTCAGATCAGGGTTTCCGCGTAGTCTACATAGGCGGGAGCGAGGCGGCGCCCACCGATCTCGTGGTAGGTTTGAAATCCGGTGGGAGAGGTGATGTTCACCTCGGAGATCTTCTCTGCCATCATATCGGCCCCGGCGAATACGATTCCCTTTTCCTTCAGGAACGAAGCCAGGCGATCGGCGATGTCTTCCTCTTTCTTGCTCATCTCTTTCATCACGCCCCGGCCACCGGCTGCGATATTGGATTTGATCTCTCCCTCGGCAGGAAGGCGAACAAAAGATCCGATCACCTCGCCGTTGAGGATGAAGATGCGGCGATCGCCGGTGCGGGAGATTTCCTGCTGCAGCGGCTGAAGGAAGTGGTAGGGCTCCGGAGTGCGGGGGCCTTCGAGGCGCTCCACTCCTTTGCCGCCATGGCCGAACCAGGGCTTGGTGATCGCTTCTCCCTTGGGGAAATTCTCCGGTACGTTGAGCCTTCTTCCCGTGGGGAGGAAGGTGGGGATCACTTCATCGTGCCGCAGGAAACCCTGCTCCACGGCTTCCAGCGGAATCATCTTTTCGTGATAGCGGAGGAGGGTGGAGGGAGGGTTCAGCATGGGAACATTGTTTTCCTCGAGCGCAAGCAGCCAGCATAGGGAAAGATAGCTTTGGTCGAAGGGAGGATCTTTCCGGATCCATACCCCATCATAGGAATTCAAAGCCTGCAGCTCTTTGAGGTTTTCGGTAACGGGATGGGAGTTTTCCGCGCAGCCCGTGATCGAATCCACGCGGGCCATAAGGCGGCCCTCCCAGAGCACGAGGTCTTCCGCTGTGCACCAGTGAACCTCGTGAGCCCTGGTGATGCATTCCCGCGCCAGGGCAAGAGACGTATCCGTTTTGGGTTTCAGGTTGCGGAGTGGGTCGCCGATGATCAAAAAATTCATAAATTCACCAATTCTGGGTGATCGCTTACAGATCTACCGTGTGCTTATCGAGAAATTTCTCTTCGAAAGGAATGTCCCGCCGGGGCGGTTCGCGGCGAACAAGATAGCGGTCGAGCATCTGGGCCACAAGGCAGTTTTGGAGGAAAATGCGGGCAAAGCTCTTTTCCAGCTCGTCCTGGCTGGTGGTCAGGATTCTTTCGGCTTTGGAAACCCTGGCGGGATCGATCAGGCCGGTTTCGATCAGGGCTTTGGGGCCCAGAAACTCTTTGCCGAGCTTTCCCTGCAGGAGGAAGGGGGCGTTGAACTGTTTTTTTGGGGTTAGGGAGAACTTTCCCAGCTCATCCCGGTACGCACGGCGGAGCACGGCCTTGTCCCGCATTCCCCGTACCAGCCAGGCGTCGGGCATCCGTTGCATGAACTGCCGAGTGGCGTTACTGAGGAAAATGGGGCGTCCTTCAAGAGTGTTCGCCATTTCGATCCGGTCGCCCACCCAGTTGAGCACGTGCGTGGGGAAGTGGGTGTGCAGAAAATAATTCTGCCAGATGTTCATCGGCGAGAGGCCTTCGTCGGGCTCCACGTAGCTGTAGATCGCTTCTTTTTCCTGGCGGATCACTTCGGGAAAACGAGTGCTGCCCGACCAAAGCGCACCTGCGAATTCAATCTGTGCCCAGAGCGGGTGGAGCCAGCCGAGGGCCTGGGCCGCATCGAGGAGATCTTTTCCACTGGAGCCTGAGCTCAGCCCCTTTTCCCAGTACTTTTCGTTTTTTCCCACCACCCGGGCGCCGAAGAGCTTCGCCCTTCCCACGGAGGGGCGCCGCCGCTGGAAGCGCCACCAGGCAAGGTAGCGGTAGGAGGGATAGCCGCAGAAGAGCTCGTCGGCACCATCGCCCGTGAGCACGCCGCGCACATGCCTGCGGGCGAAGCGTGAGAGCCACCACTTGGCCGCGCCGTTGGTATAGGGCTGGAGAAGCTCCGAGGCATATACGGCGTGAGGATAGGCGTATTCGAGTGCTTTATCGTTGGTGCGAAGGGCGCGGCCGCGGAGATTCGGATAGCGCTTGAGGAAGGCGGAAACCTCGGTGGTTTCATCGTAGTCTTCGCCTTCAAGGCCCACGGTGAAGGTCTCAATGCGGGCCCCGGAACGCCCCATCTCGTAAGCAGCGATGCGGGAATCAATGCCGCCGCTGAGGTAGGCGCCGAGAGGCACCTCGGAATCCAGCTTGCTTTGCACCGTGGCTCGGAGAATTTCTTTGAGCTGGTGCGCGCTGGACTCGAAGGAGTCTTCGGGAGTGCGCTGGGGCCTGCGGCGCTTGAGCACCTTGCGGGTGATCGTACCGGAATACCCCGCTTCGCCAGGCGCGCAGATCAGGAGGGATCCCGGGGCGAGGGCGAATACATTATGGAACGAAGTTCCCATCTCTTCGTAAAGGGAGAAAAAAAGGCGGTCGAGGCCGCGCTGGTCCCATTGGAGGCTTACGGGAAGGCCCTTCATCTCGGAGGCGAAAAAAATCCGGCCTGCAGTGGATAGGTCGTAGGACTCGGCATAGTGGCGCAAGGAGGCCTTGAGCTTTTCTCCGGTAAAGAAAAGCGGCTTCACGCCGAAAGGATCGCGGCCGGCCACGATGCGCCCGTCGCGGTGATCGTAGATCACGAAAGCGTATTCCCCATCGAGGTGAGAGAGCATATTCTCACCGTGCACCAGCCAGGAAGCGAGGATCACCTCGGTATCGCTTCGGGTGCGAAAGTCATAGAGCTGGCTCAGCTGCTGGCGGAGTTTTTCGAATCCGTAAAGCTCGCCGTTAAAGAGGATCGTGGCGCGGCCGCGGGCATCCGTGAGCGGTTGCTTGCCCTCCGCCAGATCCCGGAACGCCAGGCGATGGTGCAAAAGAGCGAAGTGGTTCTGGATCCTCTCCCCTGAGCTGGTGTTGCCGCGATGAGCCAGGCGCGAGGAGGCCTCCCGAAGTTTTTTCACCTCATCGGGCAGCCAGGGATTTTGCTGAGGCGCGAAGGCGCCAAGAAAGCCGCACATTGGTTCTGTTTCCGCCTTTGGAGGCCTGAATTCGGCCCCTATCTCTGGTGAATATTTACCATAAGGGCGGGTTAGGGTATTTGCATTAAATGCCCACGCCCGCTTTATCTATTTCCCAGCTGAGCAAGAGTTTTGCCGGCAAACCCGTGGTGAAAGAGATTTCACTTTCCATCGAGCCTGGAGAAATCTTCGGCCTTCTCGGGCCCAACGGGGCCGGGAAAAGCACCACCATCAATATGATCACCGGCGTATCGCGGGTGGAGAGCGGCAAGATCGAGGTTTTCGGGCACGATAACCAAACCGATTTCCTGCAAACCCGCCGTCTCACCGGTGTGATGCACCAGGAGATCGTGGTGGACACCTTTTTCAACGTGGACACCGCTCTGAAGTTGCACGCAGGCTACTACGGCGTGAAAGACGATCCGGAGTGGCGGCACCTGCTGATCGATCGCCTCGCTCTTGGCCCTCACCTTAAAAAAGAGATGATCAAGCTTTCCGGTGGCATGAAGAGGCGTTTCATGGTGGCCAAGGCGATGATTCACAAACCCAAACTTTTGATCCTCGACGAGCCCACCGCGGGCGTAGACGTGGAATTGCGCCAGCAGCTCTGGGACTTTGTGCGCGAGATCAACCGCGACCAGGGCACCACCGTGCTCCTCACCACGCACTATCTCGAAGAGGCCCAGGAAATGTGCGGTCGGGTGGCGATCATGGATGAAGGAAAGGTGATCGCCCTGGACCGCACCGGCGATCTTCTGGCCCGTCTCGATGAGAAGCGCCTGATCGTGCACCTGGCGGAGCCGCTTTCCGCGGTTCCTGCCGGCCTTCCGGGAACACTGGAAGACGGAGGGAAAACGCTGGTGCTTCGTCCCCAGCAGAGCCTTTCGGAATGCCTCCATGCTATTGCAGCCCTGGGCACCCAGGTGCGTGAAGTGGAAACCAGAGCGCCTTCGCTGCAAGAGGCCTTTCTCAAGCTTACTCGGAGGCGCGGATGAGCGAGCAAACCCAGTTTTTTCCGTGGCTCCCTTTCTACACTCTGCTGAAGCGGGAAGTGCTTCGCTTTTTTTCCGTGGCGGCGCAAACCCTCATCACCCCGGTGATCACGGCCTCGCTCTATCTTCTCGTGTTCGGAGTGAGCCTGGGCTCCAAAATCGATCTCTATCCTGATCTCACCTATGCGCAATTCGTGGTGCCTGGCCTGATTCTCATGGGCGTGATGAACCAGAGCTTCGCCAACACCAGCTCCTCGATCTTCATCTATCGCTTCTTCGGGAGCATCGTGGATCTTCTGGTTACTCCACTCACGGCGCCGGCCTTCATCATGGCTTTCACCACGGCGGCCGTGATCCGGGGCATTCTGGTGGGCCTGGCCACCTGGCTGATCTCGCTTTGCTTCACGGGCCTTCCCTGGGTGCACGCCGGAGCTGCGGTGGGCATGATGTTTCTCGGGGCCTTTCTCTTTGCCCAGCTTGGAATTATTGCCGCGATCTATTCCAAAAACTTCGACGGCCTCTCGATGTATACGAACTTTCTCATCCTGCCGTTGATCTATACGGGCGGCCTTTTCTATCCCGTTACTCATTTGCCGCCCTTCTGGCAGCTGGTTTCGAAGTTCAATCCGCTCTCTTATCTGATCGACGGTTACCGGCAGGCGATTCTCGGATTCGGTTCCTTTCCGCTCTGGCTGGATTTTGCAGTGGCGGGAGGGTTGGCGATCGCGTTTTTCGGCTGGGCCTGGATGATCACGAAATCCGGCAAGGGCCTCCGAACCTGAGGCAGTCGCGAGGGATCAGGCGGCCTTGGACCTCGACTGCCAGCGCGCGAGCATATTCTCAAGAAAAGCCCGCTTCTTGTTCAGGCCCTTCTTTGCGCGCAAGTTCACCACATCGCCTTCCCGCCTCGGCTCCGCCGCTGGAGGCTCCTCTTTTTTCTCCGTGAATCTTCGGGCTGATTCCAGCGCGCTCAAGGCCTCCGCCATCTGCGCCTCCTCGCCCTTTTCCTGCTGCGCCATGAGCTCCTGCAGCTTCAGCGATTTCTGGGTTTCGGAAAGCGTGATGCCTGCTTCTTCGCTGGAGGAGGGCTCCGTGTTCTCTAGTGGCTGAATATCGGATCTGGACCTCTCGATCACTTCCATGGGGCTCAGCTGAGACGAAGGGGCTTCGTTCTCCTCCTCCGGAAGGTCGTCGGGATTGAAGATCAAATCCGCCCAATCGTCGGCCTGATTGGCGGCAGGGGCGGCGGGAAGGGGCGGTGGCGTGAAAACAGCGGGCTGTGACTCGGATTTCTCCTGGGGGTTCTCCTGGGACTTCTCCTGGGACTTCTCCTGAGGAGGCAAAATCGTTACTTTCACGATATTGCTGGATTCGATGCTGGATCCGGCAGAGATCATGGCTTTGTATTCGCCCTCGTATTTCTTTTTTCCCGCGGAGATCTTCAGCTCGAGGCCTTGCGCGCCCTTGATCCGCATCCCGTTGAAAACCCAGAACACCTTGAACTCGCGGAAGTCCGCAGGGTTCTTGGCGAGCACCTTCAGCACCACCGGCTTTCCTTCCTCCACCTTGATTTCCCTCGGTTCCACCACAAGCTTGGGAACCTTGTTGAGAAAGAAGCTGAGCATGCATTGGCGGCTCGCGGCCTTGCCCACGAAGTTTTTGGCCTCGCAATGATAGGCGCCCACGGCGTCTCTGCGCACTTTGTTCAGGGTGAGGCGATCTGAGGTGGCGCCCGAGATTTTTTTTCCGTTGTGGAACCACTGGTAGCTTGGCAACGGCTTTCCCGTGGCGGTGATGCGAAGAACCACGTTCGAGCCCAGCTTGCATTGGCGGCTCGTGGGCTCGCGAACGATCACCGGCGCCTGGAAGATTTCCTCTTCCTGGAACTCGTCGGTTACCTTCCGCTTTCCTTGTACGGGACCCTTTTTCCCCGCTGCCTTGTTTTTTAGGTCTGCCACGAGGTCTTATCGGCAAAATCCCCAATGAAATTAAGGGGGCACCTGCATCGGCACGGCCCCCTTAAATCCTATAATTTCAGATGGTTACTACTCGCCGTCGATGCTGAGGCGTCCGGGTCCCACGAAGAGCAGGCCGAGGAATACGATACCCAGTTCCATGGCATGGGAGTAGCCGCTGAAGCCGTCACCCTTGCTGATGTGCACGGTCATAGCCACTAGCATGGTGAAGGCCATCATCGCGGCGGCGGGCCGGAAGAAAAAACCGAACACGAAGAGGATTCCGCCTCCGAACTCGGCAAAGGCAGCCATGAAGCCCCAGAAGGAAGGCATGAAGGTAATGCCGAAATTGGCCATCGAGGCGCCGATCGCTTCCCAGCGGTCCGGATTGAAGATCTTTCCGGAGCCGTGAACCATGAACGCGATTCCGATGCCGATACGAAGGATGAGAAGGCCGATATCGCTGAATCTGCCGAGGAATTTTAGTTTGATCAGGCCAATCATGAGGAAGCCTCCGCGAAAGGAAAGGGTTTCCTCCATTCTAGAGGCTTACACAGTCAGTTCAACGGTAATTTTATCGTCGGGTTGGGGGTTCGAAGACGAGGAGGGCTTTTGCCCTAGGTTCGCTTTAGCGGCCACACGTGGAAAACCACGGAGAAGAAGTTCAGCGCGGATCAGGGAGGTAACGTGCTCGAGTTTTTCCGTAAAAGTTTCCGTGGCGGGCACCACGAGGCGGTTGGGGTGTGCGGCCCAAACAGTTTCGATTCTTCTATCGAGCTCGGCGGCCTGATCCGCGGTTTCGGTGCGCATGGGATTCGCCAGGTTGTTATAACCCATGGAGAGGGTGGGGGTGCAGAGGTGGATCACCGTGGTGTAGCGGGCGAAAACTTCTTCAGGAGTGGTGCCTAATGCCGCATAGAAAGCCTCAGGGCCTTCCGGCCAGTAAGCCGCGCCGTCCACGATCGCGCGATCGCAAAGAGCAATGGGGGCCGTGCGATCTTCAAGGGTGAAGCGCTCGAGCTCGGCCTGAACCGCGGCGATGGCCCGTTGGGCGGCGTGCACGGAGGCCCGGGTGCCGAGGCGTGGAAAGCCTCCGGCGTAAACGATGCTGGCGGCTTCCGGGAGGATCGCCACGTCTTTGGCGAAGATCTGCCGGGCGGCTTCCATAACAGCGGTTTTTCCGGCACCAGGGCCGCCTGTGAGCACGATGAACTTGCAAGGCATCCGGCTGATTTAACGCAGATTGCCGCGGAGAGCAAAAGAAAACCCCGCTTCTTCCCGGGGAAGAGCGGGGTTCGCTAGCAAGATTCGGCAGGCTACTGCTTGGTGATGAGTTTGCCGGATCCTTCTTTCCGGAGGCTCACGAAATCCGCCAGGATATTCAAGGCCTCGTCGATCTGGGGCTTGTTGCGCTCGCGGGCCAGCTGCTTGGGCGCTTTGTCTTTGTTCTTCTTCTTCTGATCGGTTTCCTTCTTGCGCATATCGGAGAGCTTCACGAGGCCCTTGCGGTCTTCGAGGTCCTTGAGCTCCTTTACGATATCCGCGAAATCCTTGCTCTTCTCCACCCGTTCTTTCGATAGAGTTTTGAGGCGATCGATTTCATGCTGGGAAACCGGCGACCACCGGTTCCCGTCGTTCGCTTCCTGGGAAACGAAGGTGGGGATATTGTCCGGGGGGAGGGAGTTGTCGAGATGGTTCTCGCCGATATCCGAAGTGGAGAACGGGTTGGGGTAGGAGATATCCGAGGCCACGCCCTTGTGCTGGGTGGAAGATCCTCCCGGGATGAAGAAGAGGCCGGTGGTAACCTTCATGATCCCGTAATCGTTCTGAAGCGGGATCACGGCTTGCACGGAGCCTTTGCCGTAGGTACGGTCGCCTCCCACGATGATGGCTCGCTTGTAGTCTTGCAGGGCGCCGGCCACGATCTCGGAAGCCGAAGCCGAAAGGCGGCTCACCATCACCACCATCGGGCCGTTGAACTGCACGCGGGAATCGATATCGTCGAGCATCTGCACTTCGCCCGAAGCATCCTTGGTGGCCACGATATTGCCGCGGGAGATGAAGAGGCCGGCGATGCGAACCGCTTCCTCGAGCAGTCCGCCGCTGTTCTGGGAGAGATCGAGCACGATGCCTTCGGCGCCGCCTTTTACGGCTTTTTCCACGGCTGCCGCCATGTCTTTGTAGGAGGTGCGGGCGGAGCGGCCCTGGCCTCCGTAGAAGCCGGGAAGCTCGATGCGGGCCAGCTTGTGGGATTTTCCGCCGGTGTCTTTGTGGTCATAAAACTCGATCTTGGCGGCTTCGTCTTCGAGGTTCACCTTGGAGCGAACGAGGCTGAGGTTGAAGCGGGTGATCTCAGGCTTCTCTCGAAGAATGGTGAGCTTCACGGTGGTGCCTGATTTGCCGCGGATCTTCTGAACCACGTCTTTGAGGTCCATGTCGATCACGTTTTCCATGTTTCCGTTCTTTTCGCTCACGGCGATGATTTTGTCTTTCGGCTGGAGCTTGCCGCTCTTGGAGGCTGCGCCTCCGGGGATGAGCTCCTGGATCACGGTATAGCCGTCTTCGTTCGAGAGAGAGGCGCCGATGCCTTCGAGCGAGAGGTTCATGTTGATGCGGAAATCCTCGGTGTCTTCCGGGCTGAGGTAGTTGGAGTGAGGATCCATAGCGGAGGCGAAAGCGTTCACCATGTAGTTGTAGATGTCGGAATTCTTCTGCTCTTCCATCCGCTTCACGAGCAGCTCGTAGCGATGGGTGAGCTGCTTCTTGGCCTTTTCCATCTCTTTGGGAAGCGGCTTGCGCTCGAGCGTGGGCTTTTTCAGCTTGAGGTTGGCGGGGGCCTCCATGAAGGCCATGAGGTAGTTCGAGATCTGGAAGTGCAGCTGCACGAGCTGGCGTTTGCGGCTTTCCTCTAGGTTCTTGGGGTAAGAGCGTTTGTCGGGATCGAGCTGGAGCTCCACGTTTTCGTCGAGTTTGTAATCTTTTCCGAGTGCTTCCTTGGCATAGGCGAGCTGCTCTTTTGAGCGCTGCAGAAGGAGGGCATGGATGGCATTGATTTCTTTGCACTCGGGATTGTCGCGCATGGTGCGGAAGAACTTCAGCACCTTGGGCTTGATATCGTCTACATCGCTTTGAAGCAGGAGCGCTTTGGAGGGATCGAGCCTCTTGATCACTTGCTCCACCGCCCGTTGGTTCAGCTCCTCGGTCACGTTCTGTATCGTTACGTGGTAACGAAGCAGGAACTGCGTGAGGGTGGGGATCATATTGCAGGTGAGCCCGTTCTTCTTCTCCGCAGCAAACGCAGGAAGAGAGGAAAGCAGCGTTACGATCAGGACAAGGGATTTGTAAAAATTAGTCATCATCCTAGGATACGCCTGCCCTGCGGATCCCACAAATCTAAGTGGGGCTTCTGGGTCCAATGACGCATCATGTAAATATTCCCTATTTGTGAAATTTCTCGTCGATTTTAACGCAATTTTGTCTTTGACCGCGCCGCTCTGAGCGTTAAGAATTTTGGCCGGATCCGCCGGCCTTTATAGGAGGGGCCACCGCATGAAAATCAGAAACACTTTAGTATGTTTGATCGCAGTTTTTTCGTCGGTAAACGTGGCAAAAGCCGATGAGAGCCAGCTTCCGCCTGCCTACCGTCTCCAACCCATGGAGATCAAAGAAGTGGTGCCTTACGCTTCCGAGCTTTACTCCGATTTCCTCGTGCCGGAGGCGGCTTTGCCTAATGGCCCGGAAATCCAGGCCATCGACTGGAACGCTATGGTGTTGATCGGAGAGAAGGTGATCGAGATCGTCAAGCAGGGTAAGCCTGTGGTGAACGTGAAGCGTGATGCCGTATCCGTGATTCCAGCCGGTACCCGAAGCTGGAGCGAGCTGAGTGGTTGGAAGGCTCCGGTGACCAAGGTGTATAGCGCCACCGTGAAAAACTATCTGGGCGTGAAGGTGATCGATCTTCGCCTCAAGGTGAGCACGATGTGGGGCGGAAACGTGAAAGGGAAGGGGCAATACCTCGCCAATGCGATCGTGGTGCCCACCTCGATTTACGTGCTTTGGGGATTCAGCTGCGATGTATGGAGCGAGAATCGCGATCCCGTGAACAGCGGTTCGCACTCGAATCCTGTGGCTGGCCTCGGTTTCGATATCCGCTTCCGTTACGGGAACTCCCTAAACGAGAAGATCGGCGCCCAGGATTACTTCCTCAAAGGCGATGGCACTATCCAGGAAACGCACTAAACTTCGCCAGGAAAGCCCCCTAAGCAATTGAACTTAGGGGGCTTTTTTGTGCTTAAGGGAGAGCGCGGGGATGTCGATATGATTTCATATGAAAATCATCGGATATCTGCTGTCTGCCGCCTTCGTTACCGCCTCGTTTCCTTCCCTTTCCTGGGCCAAGGATTTCGAGCGTTTCGACGGGCAGTTCTACAACGGCCTCTACTATCCGCTGGTGGACATCATCGAGTGGGGCGAACAAAACAAAGAGCTCCCTCATATCGAGTTTCACTTTCACTCCAAAGACAAGCCGATGGACATCTCCGTGGTGTCTGGCGAGAAGGGCGGAAAGCCCGTGCTCTGGATGATGTACGATCTTCGTTTCCGTGGAGGGGAGAGGATCTGCCGGCATGTGCTCGCGCCCTTTCACTTCAAGCCGGGCATGAAGCTCTATACTTACCGCGATGATTCCGATCCCGATTACGACAATATCTATGTGTATTCCGAGCCGCAGAAGAACCTGAAAGGCGCTAATAAGCAGCTCGTGCCCGAATACGAGATGAAGCCTTACGAGCGCTGCCTCGACGAGAACGCTTCCAATATGCCTTATCCCAAGGGGGAAGAGCCCCCAAAGGTAGCGGCTCCTGCTCCGGCTCCAGCCGCCAAGGCGGCGGAGGCGGCCCGCAGCCCCACCGCCGATCCAGCTCCAGCCGCCAAGCCGGAAAAGAAAAAAACCGGCATCGATTATGACAACGCCGCTGTGCCCTTTTCCTTCTAAGGCGTGATAAAAAGGGCCCATGAAGCCCGTTGTAGTTTACACCACGAATCCTTGCCCCTATTGCACCCGAGCCAAAGAGCTCCTTCGGAGAAGGAATATTCCCTTCGAGGAAATCCCTATTTCCTGGGAGGACGAGAACGGCTGGAAGGACGCCGAGAAAAGAAGCGGCGGGATGAAGACGATGCCCCAGATCTTTATCGATGGAGAGATCGTGGGCGGGTATACCGAGCTGGCTGCCCTGGATGCCGCGGGAGAATTGCTAAAAAAAGTGGCTGAGTGAGCGGGCCGCTCAGGCCTGGCTGGCGGCCTTTCGTGCGCGGGCTTCCGCGTCTTTCTTCATGGTGTCGGCAGCGGTTTTTTCGGTGAGCATGAACTGGAAGATACGCTGTACGAGTTCCGGCTGAACCTCCTGCTTGCGGCCCGGATCGTTCGCCATTTCGTAGATGTAATCGAAGGCTTCAGAGGGCGAAAGGTCCTCGCCCGTTTGCTTGCCCGTGCACAGGCGGTCGAAGAGGTTGGCCAGATGGAGGATGGACGAGTTCTCGTCGATCTCGGCGCCTTTCAGGCCTTTGGGAAAGCCGGAGCCGTCGTAGTTCTCGTGGTGCTCGCGGATCATGCGGAAAACCCGCGGGTGAAATTCCGCCCCGCTTTCCTTGAGGATCTCCACGCTCAGGTCCACGTGCTTGGAGTACTCGGCTTTGTCTTCGGGCGACCAGCCTTGTTCTTTTTTCGCCATAACGCCGGGGGAGATTTTTACGAGCCCGATATCGTGGAAGATGGCGCCCACGGTGAGATCGGCGAGGAGGGCTTCGTCGGAATATCCCACCGACATACCGAACATCGCCGCCATGGTGCCCACGAGAACCGAATGCTCGATTTCTTCCTGTGAATTGCGAAGGGCCAGGATCTCATCGTAGATATTGGAATTCTGCGCGGCCACGCCGAGCACCTCGTCC
>CAZTCD010000081.1:0-17939 GCA_964612065.1 uncultured Bdellovibrionales bacterium
CGAGGACTGGGAGCAATACGTGAAGGTGAACGAAAAGTTCGCTGATGCCGTGGTGGAAGAGGCGAAGACCAATGATCCCGTGGTTCTGGTGCAGGACTATCACTTCGCGCTTCTTCCCAAGATGATCCGGGAGCGCCTGCCCAACGCCACCGTGATCACTTTCTGGCACATTCCCTTTCCGAACCCGGAAGTGTTCGGTATCTGCCCTTGGAGAGACCAGCTGCTGGAAGGGATGTTGGGCTCCAGCATCCTCGGCTTTCACACCCGTTTTCATTGTTTGAACTTCATGGAATCCGTGGATCGGTTCCTGGAAAGCCGGATCGACCGTGAGGCCTCCACGGTTACGCATGGAGGTGAGCTTACGGCGGTGAAGAACTATCCGATCTCGATCGAGTATCCCAATAAATGGCTGCAAACCCAGAAGAGCGTTTCCGATTGCCGGGCCTCTGTGCGCCAGCTCAACGATTTCCCTCGCGACCGCCTGCTCGGCATCGGGGTGGACCGGCTGGATTATACCAAAGGGATCCTGGAGCGTTTCAGGGCGGTGGAACGCTTGCTGGAGCTCTATCCGGAATGGATCGGCCGCTTCACTTTCGTGCAGATCGCCGCCCCATCCCGCTCCTCCATCGAGGAGTACCAGCATTTCGACGCCAAGGTGAGGGAACTTGCCACCAAGATCAATCACCGCTTCTCCCGTGATGGCTATGCCCCTATTTTGCTAAAGGTGGAACATCATGAGCCGCAGGACGTTTACGAGTACTACCGGGCCTCTGAAATCTGCTTTGTGAGCAGCTTGCACGACGGAATGAACCTGGTGGCGAAAGAGTTTATCGCTTCGCGCGACGATGAGCGAGGTGTGCTGATCCTGAGCCAGTTTACCGGCGCCTCCCGTGATCTGCCCGAAGCCCTGATCGTGAATCCTTACGACATAGATCAGTGTGCCGACGCCTTGAATGTGGCTTTGTCGATGCCGGCGGAAGAGCAAAGGGACAGGATGAGAAATATGAGGGGTTATATCCAGGAGTATAACGTGTTTCGGTGGGCCGGCCGGATGCTTCTCGATGCGGCGAGGCTGCGGCAGAGGTCGCGCTTGCTGGGCAAGATATCCGAGGTCGGAGCTGGAAAGCGGCAGGGGAGTTTGCTTTGATTTCCTTGTTCGGAAAAAATGGAATGGTGATGGTGGAGGCCTTTACCTTCTCCCGCACTCTTTTCGCCTTCGACTTCGACGGCACTCTCGCCAGGATCGTACGCGCGCCGGAGAACGCGAAAATGAGCCGGTCCACGGAATTGCTCCTTCAGCGCCTGGCCGAGGTGGCCCCGGTGGCGATCGTGAGCGGCCGGAGCGTGGCGGATTTGAAGAAGCGCCTCGGGTTCCGTCCGAAATATCTCGTGGGCAACCATGGTCTCGAAGGATTGGGTTCTCGCCGGGATTCTCTCGAAAAGGCCTCCTCGGTATGCGCCGGGTGGAAGGAATCGTTGAGCCGGGTGGATTGGCTGGCCGGAATCGAGTTGGAAGACAAGGCCTTCTCGCTTGCTCTTCATTACCGGAGATCGAGGGCGAGGGGAAAAGCCAGATCTCAGATCGAAAGCGCCGTTTCCTCCCTGAGGCCAGTCCCGAGAGTGATTCCCGGGAAGTTCGTATTCAACCTCCTGCCACCGGGCGCCCCGCACAAGGGGGCAGCGGTGCAGGATCTTATGAAGGCTTCGGGCCTCGAAAATCTTTTTTATGTGGGTGACGACGATACCGACGAGGATGTTTTCTCCCTGCCCATGTCACAGGGGCAAGCCTTAACCGTGCGGGTGGGTAAAAAGAGGGAGTCGCAGGCCACGTACTATATCGAAAGGCAGTCCCAGATCGACCGGCTGCTTCGCCTGTTGATCCGTTTCCACGACAGCGACGGAGAGAATCATGCCTGAGTGGAGCGACCATGCCTCTCTGGTGGATCTTTTTTTCATCGGAAATTCGATGGCGCTGCTGAACAAGCGTTCCGAGCGCCGTTTCGGCCTGAGTTTTACCCAGTGGTACCTCCTGAGCCAGCTGGTGAAGATGCCGGGCGCGTCCCCTTTGGCCCTTTCGTCTGCGGTGGGAGTGGCGCCGGGCACGATCACGCCTTTGCTGAAGCGGCTGGTAAAGCGGGGCTATATTCACGTGGCCGACAGTCCCCAGGATTCCCGTCGCAAAATCGTGGCCATTACCAGAAACGGGAAGCTTCAGATGGACAAGGCCACCGGAATGATCCGGGAGTGGTCCGAAGGCCTGGAGGGCATGGAGTCGCAGATTAGGCGGGTGCGCCAGCTGCTGGAAAGCAGGGCCCTTGTGGGAGGCTCTTCTGCCAATAGGGGAAGGCAGGAACACTTTGTCGTTTGACGATCTTCCTGCAGAGCTGGTGAGATTCGTAACCGAATCGATCGATTCGGTGGAGCTTGTGCATGTATTGCTCTCGCTCCAGGCTGATCCCGGCCGTGAGTGGTCCGTGCTCCAGCTTACGCGGGAATTGAGATCCACCGAGGCTTCCATCCAGAAGCGCCTGCTCGATCTTCAGCTGAGGGGAGTGTTGCTGAGGCCGGAGAAGTCGGAAAAGATCCGTTACTATCCTGCCGACGATGAGGTGAGGAAAAAAGTGGATCTCCTGGCATTGGCCTACCGAGAGAGACCCAGTCGTATTATCGAGCTGATCTATTCGAAGCCACCTGTGGCTATCAAGGTATTTGGCAAGATGCTGCGAGGGGCTTCGGGCTTAGACGGCCGGTAAGCCGGCAGGCCGGGTGATTTCCGGCGCTTCCATGGCGGAAGCGGCGTGCGGCTCCATGGGAAAATTCACCACGAACCTTGCGCCGGTGGTGGCCGATGGATCCACCTGAATCCTGCCCCGGTGAGCCGACACAATGGCGTGCGATATAAATAGCCCGATGCCCAGGCCGGAAACCAGGCCTGGGTTCACGCCTCTCTCAAAGCGGCCAAAAATTCTTCTCGCGTCTTCTGCCGGTACTCCCGGCCCGTGGTCGTGCACGGAGATCTCCACCTCGGCTCCGCACCTTCTCAGGCTCACTCTCACCTCAGAGCCGGGCGCGTATTTCATGGCATTCGTAAGGAGGTTTGTGAGCACCTGCTCGATCCTATAGCTGTCAAAGGTGGCTTTCACTGCGTCTTCGATCTCAAGAGAGAGCCGGTTTCCCGTTTCAGCGAACTGCGGCTTAAAGCGTTCGCAGATATCGCGCACCAGGCCGGAGAGATCGTGTGGCTCGAATTTAAGCGAAAGCTTCTGGAGATCGATCCTGGAGGTGTCGAGCATCTCTTCCACGAGCTCGTTGATTCTCAGGAGCTGCCGTTCCAGGAAAACCGCAAGCTTCATCTGCTTTGCCGTGGATTCAGCCTGGGATCCCGATGAGGTTCGGAGCAGCAGCTGGGCTTGAAGCAGCAGGGAGGTGATGGGCGTTTTCAGCTCATGGGAGGCGAGCGAGAGAAATTCGTCCCGCTTTTTCAATGCCAGGCTGGCCTCGGTATAGAGGCGGGCGTTCTCTTCGGCCAGTTTTGCCAACTCCTCCGTGCGCTCTTTCACCCTGGCTTCGAGTTCCCCGTAGCTTTTTTTCAGCATCTCCCCCATGCGGTTGAGGCCATCGGCCAATTCGGAGATTTCATCATTGGATCGGGGGATCACTCTCGCGTCGAGCCTGCCATGGCCTATCTCGTTGGCGGCGTGGCTGAGATCGCCCAGGCCCTTCGATATGGATCTTGCGGTAAAGAACGTGAGGCTCAAGCTCACCAGGCCAACGGTCAATACGGCGATAGAGAGCAGGATGAGCACTGCTTTCTCCAGTAGCCGGGATCCTGCTGCCAGGGTTCGTGAAAAGTCTTCCTCCAGAACAGTGAGCTCCTCGTTGAGGTTTTTGACGTGTTCCATGATGGATTCGGCAGTTTTGGTTTGCCCGTGAATCACCGCCGCGTGAAATTCTTTTCCGGCAGAGATAAGCTCCTCGATTTTCTCGTCGGCCGCTTTCCATACGGTAACGGATTTCGCGATTTCTTCCACCCAGTAGAAGTCGGTGAGGAGGTTGATGATCGGAGAGATGTCGTCGGGGTGGATGTTGCCCTTGAGGAATCCGGCCCTGGCTTTTTCCAGGTCAGGGGTAATGCCTTCGAGGGCCATCCGTGCCTCTCTGTCTCCGAGAGGGATGGAGAGGTAGTCGAGAAACATCTGGTAGTCGCGCTCGCTTTTCGTGGTGGCAAAGCGCTGCAGGCTGAAAACCGCATTTTTCTGCGCTTTGGACCAAAGGGACTCTCCCCCCACAAAGGCTCGAACTGCGGAAAGTTTCTGCATCGCGAATTGCAGGGTGAACAGCTCCACTAGAATCAGCAGGCCCATCAGGCCCACTACAAAGTAGAGCCTGGTCGCTATCGAGATGCGGCGCCTGGATTTGAGCTTACGAAGCATTGGATAAAAGGAAAGAAGAGGGTTTATGAGCCGAATATCTCCCAATGGGGGAAATCTCTCAATCTATCTCCCGGTATAGGATCATTAAGTATGGGGCACGGGCGGCATTTTGCCCCAGCGGTGGCGATCAGGCGCTTTTTTTGGCGAGCCGGTATCCCACTCCATAGATGGGTTCCACGCTATGGGTGCAGGATCCCAGTTTTTTCCTCACTCGGCAGATGTGGGTGTCCACGCTTCTATCCGTCACGCGGCTTCCGCCGCCGCCCTTGATGGCTTCCAGAAGCTGCTCCCGGGAAAACGCCTGGCCCGGATGTCTTGCGAGAAGTTTCAGAATTTTGAATTCGGTTGGCGTGAGCTCCAGCTGTTCGGGCTGGATTCCCGTGCCCAGGTGAGCGATATGCTCGCTTAGATCAAGCTGAAGATTCCCCGCCCTTACCACATTCGCGTCGAGGATGGCATCCCTGCAGGAGCGCAGCTGAGCCTGTACCCGGGCGCGGAGCTCCAGGGGATCGATCGGTTTCACCACGTAGTCGTCGCAACCGGAGGCAAATGCGGTGAGCTTGTCGGCCAGATCGGAGAGGCAGGTGAGAAAAATCACCCGGGGGCGGATGGAGCGTTCACGAGTAACGATTTCCGCGCACAATTCAAAGCTCTCCCCGTCGGGCAGGCGCACATCCGCAATTAATAAATCAAATTCATTTGCTCTGAGCAGGTGGCGCGCGCTTTCAAGGTTTCCCGCTATAATGATTTCCGCTATTTCCTCGACCGCGCTCCGCACCAGGAATTGGCTGTCGGGAGAGTCTTCGATTAACAGGATCCGTCCCATGATCCCTCCTTTACCCCCGGGGGGGCTTATCTCTTTATTGTTACAGGAAAACAAGTAAAAGTGAAGTAAATTAAACTATGTTAATTAAAATCAATAATTAGGATCAGGGGATGCTTTGATAAATATCTAGGTACCGCTTGGACCCTCTTTCGAGCGAGAAGTAATGGGCAGCCGCTTTTGCGCACTGGGAGCCGGTTTCGGGCTCCCGGCACAAGGCAAGGAGCCTTCCCACCCCGGCCTCGAGTTCCGCTGGGGAGAAGCCGTTGATCACCACTCCGGCCATCGACTCGTTCAGGATCTCCTTCACATCGCCGATGCCGCCATTGGTGAGGCAGGGTACGCCGCAGGCGAGGAGCTCTCCGAGTTTGGTGGGGGCCGAGGCGATCTTGGAATAGGAAGGGCGGATGAAGAAAATCGAGGCATCCATACGGCCCATTTCCGCGGGCACATGATCATGGTCCACGCCTTTTACTTCCACATCCCCGGAAGGAAATTCGGACAAACGCTCCCGCAGGAATTCCTGTTCGTATCTGTTGAGCACCACCAGCCTGGCTTCGGGAATCTTCTTTTTTATGGCTCGGAATGTTTCCAGAAAGGGCTCGAACAAGTACCAGCCCTTCGCTGTGCCCACATATCCTACGGTGAAAGGCCTGCCTTCCTGCCTTTTCTCCGGAAGGCGGAAGAGGGAAAGGTTGGCGTAAGTGGTAACCACCTCGAAGCGCGGGTGCCGGCCAGCCCAGATAGGCCAGCGCTCCATCTCCCGAACCCCGGCCCGGCTCAGGGAGGCGATCACATCGGCATGCCTTAGAAGGTAGGATTCCGCCCGCTTGGCCAGCCGGTAGGGGAGAGAGGTTTTGGTAATGGTGCCTACATCCACTTTTTCATCGGCCCAGAATCCCCTCATATCAAAAATGAAAGGAATCCCCGTAAGGGATTTCACGAGAGAGGCGATGGCCGCGGGCACATAAGAGCGGGCGTGCAGGATCCGGATGGGATCTTTCCGGTGCACACGCATTGCCTGCCATACGCCTTCCGCCACGCTCCAAAGCGTGGCAAAGCCCGTGGGTTTTCGCCGGTAGCGAAGCCTGATCCAGGGAATCTCTGCCTCTTTCAGCTTCTGTGCGGTGGAGGGAAAAGCGGAAAGAGCGAGGTCCTGATCTTTCTCGAACGAGAGCAGGCTGAAGCGAATCCCGTTTTTTCCCTGAAGGTGAAGCAGAAGGTTGAGCACTTGCGACTGGCCGAGAGGCGGGATCACTCCATCGTGGCAGATATAAAGAATATGTGTCTCTTGGCTCATGGGCTTGTTTCATTCTAGCCGCGTGAATCCTTCCGCGCGCCCCGGAAGCAGGTAAGCTTCTCATCCCAGCCTTGCCGTGGGATAATTTCCCGATGGCGGGAAAGAGCTTCTGATGCGCAAACTCCTCGTGCTTTCGAAATATGGAACACGTGCCGCCTCCACCCGGTATCGATTCACCCAGTATTTTCCCGCTCTGGAAGAGGCGGGCTTTCAGCCCGAGCTTTCCCCCCTTCTCGACGATAATTACCTGCGATCCACCTACAACGGGAGGTTTCCGCTCGCCTCCGTATTCAGCGCGGGAATTCGGCGCTGGAGAGATTTGCTCCGTGCCTCCGACTACGGAACCGTGCTTCTCAATTACGAGGCCTTTCCTTACCTGCCCGCGATCTACGAGCACCTTCTTGCGATGCGGGCGCCCATCGTGCTTGATCTGGACGACGCCATTTTCCACCGCTACGATCTGAAGCCCTGGCTTCGTCCTTTCCTGGGACGGAAGATCCAGAACATCGCCTCCCTGGCCCGGGTTACGATCGCCGGGAACTCATACCTTGCATCCCGCCTGGAGGAAGGCGTTTCTCCCCGGCGGAGAAAGCCCGATATCCGGGTAATCCCCACCGTGGTGGACGCCGCCCAGTACAAGGCATTGAGCCGGTCTCCTTCCGGCGGGCCCCCCGTTATAGGCTGGATCGGATCCCCTTCCACTTCGGCCTATCTATCCCCCTTACTGCCCCTGATCCGGGAAGTCTGCGCCGGGGGCAGGGCGCGCTTCGTGGTAGTGGGGGCGGGAAAGGGCGCCAGGATCGATGGGGCTGAGCTCGTTGATTGGAGTGAGGAGCGAGAAGTGGAATCCGTGCAGGGTTTCGATATCGGCATCATGCCGCTGCCTGATGATCCCTGGTCGAGAGGGAAGTGCGGATTCAAGCTGATCCAATACATGGCTTGCGGGCTGCCGGTGGTGGCATCGCCCGTGGGGGTGAATCGCGAAATCGTGAGAGACGGAGAGTGCGGCTTTCTCGCCTCTTCCGCGGAGGAGTGGAAAAGTGCGCTTACCCGCTTGGTGGGCGACTTCGAGCTTCGCCGGAAAATGGGGCAGGCCGGGCGGGCCCGGGCCGAGGCAGACTATTCCCTGCAGAGATGGAGCTGGAGTTTCGTGCGTGCGGTGAGCGACGCCACCCGGTTCTGAGCGCAGGCAGGTTCAGGCGGCTTTTTCCGGGGCTGTTTCCACTGGTAGAATCGTAACGCTCTTGGGAAGGTGAAGGCCCAGGTCTATCTTTTCCCGGTTCTCGAAGCTCTCCAGTTCCAGGCGCAGATCGCTGATGATCTGCTCGGGGTTATCATGGCCAGGCTCGATTCTCTGGAGAAGAATCACGGAGCGCGAGCTTTCAAAATGCACCTCGCGGCTTTCTCCTTTCCCTTTCAGGGCATCTCCGAGTTTTCCGTAAAAATTCTGGATTCTTCCCGGTGAACGTTCCAGGAGATTGCCCACGCAATGGCTCAGGTTCAGGCGCACGGCGAGGTGAGGCAGGCCGGATTCAGTGAGAGAGCGGCGGCGAAGCTGGAGCGAGAGGGGATCGGCTCCGCCGGTATCCAGCACCTGGAGCATATGCGAGGCAAAGTTCGAGAGGTAGGCGTAGAGCTTCTTTTCCGCGAGACTCAGCAGGAAAAGATTGATTCCCAGGCCTGAGAGCGCAAGAACCATGGCACCCCAGGAAAACGCTTCCAGCTGAAGTAGGGCATATCCTATCCCACAGAGGTAGAGGGTCAGAAAGTGAAGGAAGCGAGAGGTGCCGGAATGCGAAAGGCCCAGCCTGCCGAATCGGTGATGCAGGTGTTCCCTGTCTGCCACCATAAGCCCCGTACCCCGGCGAACGCGGCGAACGATGGCCAGGAGCGTATCGAGAATCGGCACGCCCAGCGCGAAGAACAGGGCCACAAGGTCGAGGCCAGCCGAGGCGCTGTGCTGAAAGGTCATCGTGCCGAGAAACAGAAACACCGCCACGGCCTGCGCTCCTGCCTCACCAAGATAGATCTTGGCGGGATGGCGGTTCCAGAGATAAAAGCCCAGCACCGAAGGAATAGCGATGAAAAAGAGAGGATTGCGGAAGGGCGCCTCCGGGGCGCTCATCATCACCACGAAGCCGAGCACGAGTAGGCCGATTCCGGACGAAAGCTCGTCCAGCCCGTCGATCAGATTCATGGAGTTCAGGATTCCCAGGCACCAGAACCATTTCAGGGCGTAAGCCGCCAGTGAGCCTTGCCCCAGTATTCTGTCGGGCGGGGTGGCGATGCCATCCACGGCGAGTACCAGGAAGAGAGCCACGATATTGTGGCCGAGAAATTTCCAGCGTGCCTTCAGCTCGAGCTTGTCATCGAAGAGTCCCATCCCCACGGCAAGGGCAATGGCGCTGAAGGCATAGAAAAGGCGGATGCTGTTGCCGCCGTCGAGCTCAAAGACGTGAATGGCCACGAAGCCTGCGGTAAAGCCGCCTAGAATTCCCGCTCCACCCAGCAGGGGCACGGGGCGTTCGTTATGCCGGCGTTTATCATTGATCGCGGCGATGCTGTGGGTGCCATGAAACCGGATAAAGAGAAAGCAAAGAGCGAAGGAAACCAGGAAGGAAAATAGCGAGATCGCCCAAAGAGTTGTCGTCGAGGCCGGCATTGATTTCCTATCGGCCGCCTTGCTTCTGAAATTTATGAAAACCCGTCATGAAACAAGGGAATGGCTAATTCTGTCTGTGTCGAGAAATCTCCTTGGCGAAGTTCGATCACAGGGAGGAAAATTCTTGAGCAGATGAACAAAGTGGCGCTCGTGGCAAACAGCTCCTGGTACCTTTTCAACTTTCGCTTGTCCTTCCTGGAAGGATTGAGGGAAGAGGGGTTCGATATTGTGCTTGCCGCCCCCGAGGACGAATTTTCCGACCGACTTCGTTCCGCGGGATTTCGTTTTCACGCTGTACCCCTGGACCGTAAGGGGATGAATCCTTTCCGTGACTTACTGGCCCTGGCGAGATTGGCGAAGGTATTCCGACAGGAGCGGCCGGGCATTGTTCATAACCACACGGTAAAGTGTGTTCTTTACGGTTCCCTCGCTTCCGTTCTGGCTTTTCCCTTCGGAGGGGGGCCGGCGGTGGTGAATTCGATCACCGGCCTCGGCCACCTGTTCCTCACTCAGTCTCTTCCTGTGCGGGTGGTTCGTTTTTTTCTCGTGGCTTTGTATCGGGTGGTGGCCCGGTGGCCCCGCGTGCACTTTCTCTTTCAGAATCCAGACGACCTCGAAGTATTTTCCCGCTTCGGTATCACGGTTCCCGGAAAATTCACTCTGGTAAGAGGCTCCGGCATCAGCCTGCGGAAGTTTCAGCCTCCCGCCTCTGAGAGTGCATCCGGCCCCGTGCGCGTGCTTTTCGCCTCCCGGCTCCTGAAAGAAAAAGGCCTCTACGAGCTCCGGCAAGCGGGCCTGCTGCTCCAGAAAAGAGGAGTGTCGTGTGAAATCGTGATCGCCGGAAGCCTCGACGAGGGAAATCCCTCATCGATCTCGATGCAGGAGCTGCAGCAATGGCAGGGGGAAGGATGGATGCGATGGCTGGGGCATGTGGATTCCATGGACCAGCTTTATCGTGAGGTGCAAATCTGCGTGCTTCCTTCCTGGCGGGAGGGTTTGCCGCGATCGCTGTTGGAGGCGGCAGCGGCGGCACGCGCTATCGTAGCCACCGATGTGCCGGGATGCCGGGAGGTAGTGGAACACGGGCAGACCGGCATGCTCGTTCCGGCTCGATCTCCCGAGGCTCTGGCGCAGGCCATCGAGCGGCTGTGCCGTGATCCCGCCCTCCGGCAGAGGCTGGGGATCCGTGCACGGCAACTTGCGGAGAAGGAGTTTTCCCAGGAAAAAGTGCTGAGCAGCACCACCGGCATTTATCGGAGATTGCTCTAGGGCGGTGCTTAGCGGCCGCGAAGCCAGGCTTGGGCCATCAGCGCTGGCCAGAGGCGAAGGGCGCCGTTTCCCCCCGTGCGCAAAACAGAACTCCATTCCTTCCGGATCTCGGAAGCGTTCGGCAGAGCCGAAATCGCCAGCGCTTTCTCGCTCAAAAGATCTTCCGCCCATTCCCTTAACGGCCCGCGAAGCCAGGCCCCGAGGGGAGGAGTGAATCCGCTTTTCGGGCGGCTCCAGAGGGCGGGATCGAGGCGCTTCGTGAGCAGGCGCCGGAGCATCACCTTGCCCCGGTTCCCGCGGATTCTGAGAGAAAGAGGTAGGCGCCAGGCCAGCTCCACCACTCTATGATCCAGGAAAGGGGCTCTCGTTTCGAGGCTCGCGCTCATGCTGGCTCTGTCTACCTTCACGAGAATATCATCGGGAAGATAGAGGAGCTGATCGCGCAGCTGCAGCCCGGGTACCCCATGAAAACCCTCCGCGAGTTTTTCTACGGGAGAATAGGCAGAAGGGGGCGAGAGGCCCTGAGCGGCGAGGGCCCAGTAAGCTTCGGCCTCGGAGGAGGCCGTGGTAGCGGCCGCGAGCTTGCGGAACTTCTCGTCGATCTGGGGGAGGCGCAGCCCCCTTTCCAGGCTTCGCACCGCGCCCAGTTTGGCTACGGAAGAGGCCATCTTCAATACAGGAGCCAGCGGAGAGGGAAGGCGCCTCGCTTTTTCAAGGAAAAGGTAGCGGTTATAGCCGGCGAAGATTTCGTCACCGCCGTCCCCGGAAAGGGCCACCGTCACATGTGGGCGTGCAAGCCGTGCCAGCAGAATGGCGGGTAGTTGTGAGGCGTCGGCGAAGGGTTCGTCGTAGATGCGGGAAAGCTCCGGTACCAGTGCCAGCGCATCGGCAGGAGACGCTTTCAGCTCCGTATGCTCGGTGCCGAGGGTTTCCGCCACTTTGCGGGCAAAAGAGCCTTCGTCGAAGCCGCCCTCGCCGAAGCCGATGGAGAAAGTGCGGAGCTTTGGCCCTGGCCTCCCGGCGAGAAAGGAGGCGATCAGGCTGGAGTCGATGCCGCCGGATAGAAAGCAGCCGAGAGGGACATCGGAGAGGCACTGTTCCTGCACAACCTGTGAGAGCAGTTGTTCGAGTTCGGCTTCTGCGTGCTGTTCCGGAAGAGGATTCCCGAGCCCTCGCGCGGCCACCTGTGGGAGCTGCCAGTAAGGGCGGGGCTCGCCTGCCGTACCATCCTGGCTTACCTCCATCCAGTGAGCTGCCGGCAGCTTGTTGAATCCTGACTCCATCGTGAAGGGAGCGGGAACATATCCCAGAGTGAGAAAGAGATTCAAGGCCGAGGTGTTCAGGTTGGATCGGTAGGCTGGATGAGCCCGGAGGGCTTTCAGCTCGGAGGCGAAGACAAAATCCCTGCCTGCTTTTCCGTAGTACAGGGGCTTCTCGCCCATTCGATCGCGGGCCAGAAAAAGTTTCTTTTTCGTCCGGTCCCAGAGGCCGAAAGCGAACATGCCTGCCATTTTTCCTAAAGTGGCTTCGATGCCCCAGGCTTCGAAAGCGGCAAGAAGGGTTTCCGTATCGCTATGCCCCTGGAAGCGGGCGCCTTTGGCCTCCAGCTCCTTGCGGAGCTGGAGGTGGTTGTAGATTTCCCCGTTGAACGTGAGAACGAAGCGCCCGGACCTGCTCATCATGGGCTGAGCGCCGGCGGGGCTCAGATCCAAAATCGAGAGCCTTCTGTGCCCGAAAGCGATGGTTTGAGGCCCCGCTTCCGCCCACAAGCCGCCTGCGTCGGGACCGCGATGCAACAGCGTGAGCGCCATTTTTTCCGCGATCGCTCGCGCTTCTTCCAGGGGTTGGCTGCCGAGGTAGCCGTTGATTCCACACATCCTATTCAGGATAAGGGATGAGGCGTTGCCGGCAACCGATAAATATCAATCTTCTTTGGCCCGGCCGCGGCCGCGCTTCCGGCCATTTTTCTTTACGGCCTTACAGGCATCAGAAAGCTCAGCTTCATGCTGCTTCAGGCACTTGATGATCGCGCCTTGGCCGGGTTTTACGCCGCTGCAAAATTTTTCTGCGTCGCCTTTGCAGGCCTCACGAGCCTCTCCGAATTTCTCCTTGAGCTTGCTCTTCATTTGTTCGATATGGGCTCGGCATTCCCCGGTAAGCTTGGATTCGTTTTCCTTCATGCAGCGAACCACGGCTCCCTGGCCGGGAGTTACCGAGCCGCAGTATTTTTCGCGGTCGGCTTTGCAGGGTCTATCGTTTTCGCCCTCTGCCAGGGCAGGCAGGCTCAGGCAGGCAAACGCCAGGATCAAGAACATCTTCATAAACCTCTCCTTGGTTCTGTGTATTCTATGGTCTTGAAGATTTTACGCCCGGCCTAGCGGAGAGCAAGGCGGAATACATCCTCGATCCGGGATACCGGTAGGATGCGAAGGTCGGCTCTGTGGGCTTTCGGAATCTCTTTCAGGTCCTTCTCGTTCAGGTAGGGGAGAAGGATCGTGCGGATACCGGCCCGCTTGGCGGCCAATACCTTTTCCCGGATGCCGCCCACGGGGAGCACTTTCCCCACCAGGCTGAGCTCGCCTGTCATTGCCAGGCGGGGGTGCACGCGCCTGCCTGAAACCAGAGAAAGCAAGGCCGTAGCCATCGTGATACCCGCACTCGGGCCGTCTTTAGGCACGGCTCCGGCCGGTATATGCAGATGGATATCCCGCTTCTGGAACCATTCCTGGGGGCTGAGCTTGGAGGGTTTGCCGTTTTCGAAAATGGGGAGGTGCTCCTCGGTAACCATTTTTTTCACATGGCTCAGAGCGATCTTGGCGCTCTCCACCATCACTTCACCCATTTGGCCGGTGAGCTTGAGCTCGCCCTTTCCTTCCAGCGCGATGGCTTCGATGAAAAGAATGTCGCCGCCGGCGGCCGTCCACGCAAGGCCCGTAACCACTCCCGGCTGGGTCATTCGTTCCGCGGTCTCGTTATAAAAGCGTTGCGGGCCGAGCCAGTCTTCGAGCTCTTTTTCCCTCAGCACAATAGAGGATTTTTTCCGCTTCTCCACCACGAGCCGGGCCGCGCGCCTGGCGATCCGATCCATCTGTTTCTGAAAGGAGCGCACTCCTGGCTCTCTCGCGTAATCGCGGATGATTTTCCGCAGGGTGGCCTTCGGAACTTTCACGGCTTCTTTGGGGAGGCCGTGCTTTTCGAGCGAGCGCGGAATCACATAGTCTTCCGCGATATGCTCTTTCTCCTCCAGGGTATAGCCGGGGAGCTCGATCACTTCCATCCGGTCGAGCAGGGCGGCCGGGATCGTTTGCAGAGTGTTCGCCGTGGCGATGAAGAGCACTTTGCTCAGATCGTAAGGCACATCAAGGTAGTGATCGAGAAAGGTGGAGTTCTGCTCGGGGTCGAGCACTTCGAGGAGGGCCGAGGCAGGATCGCCCTGGAAGGAAGAGCCGAGCTTGTCGATCTCGTCGAGCATGATCACGGGATTGCTGGTGCCGGCCCGTTTCATGCCCTGAAGGATCTTGCCGGGCATCGCGCCGATATAGGTGCGGCGATGGCCTTTGATCTCGGCCTCATCCCGCATTCCGCCCAGGGAGAAACGGAAAAATTCGCGCCCAAGGCCTTCCGCGATGCTTTTTCCGAGGCTGGTTTTTCCCACGCCGGGAGGGCCCACAAAGCAAAGAATCGAACCGTGGTAATCCGGCTTGAGCTTGCGCACGGCGAGGAATTCGAGGATGCGCTCCTTGACCTTCTCCAGGCCGAAATGCCCGCGGTCCAGCACCCGGCGGGTGTGGTTCAGGTTGAGATTGTCTTTTGAAATCTGGTTCCAGGGGAGGGAGGCGATCCAGTCCACATAGGTGCGGGCCATATTGAATTCCGGAGAGGCCTCTGGAATGGTCTGCAAACGGCGGAGCTCATCTTCGGCCACCTTGGCCGCGTGGGGCGGGAGCTGCCCATTGGACAGCGTCTCTTTGAGGAGTTTCGTTTCGCGGCTCTTATCGTCTTCTTCGATGCCGAGCTCTTTCTTGATGCTTTTCAGCTGTTCCTTGAGGAAGAATTCGCGCTGAATCTTGCTCACCCGGGCGTCTACCTCGGTGGACAGCTTCTTCTGAAGAGACGAAAGATCCTGTTCCTTCTTGAGGAATACGAGAAGTTTCAGGAGGCGCTCTTTCACATCCGTGGTTTCCACGAAATCCTGGGCTTCCGATCCTCTCGGGCTGATCGCGAACGCCACGAGATCGGCCAGCGATCCCCGGGTGGGGGTATTGATCATGGCGAGCTTGAGCTCTTCGGTGAAGAACGGATTGTTTTCAGAAAGCTGGCGCACCTGCCGGATCACTTCGCGGGCCAGGGCTTCCACTTCGGGGTCTTTGGCGTTTTTATCGTCATGGTAGCTTACCGAGGCCGAAAGAAAGGGATCCGAGGTGAGAGGATTGTCGATCGCGAAGCGCTGCACTCCGTGCACCAAAAGGGTGAGGGAGCCGTCCGGCATATTCACTCTTTTCAAAACTCTGGCGCTCACGCCCTTTTTATAAAGATCGGGAAAACCGTAAGAAACCTCGGGGCTCTCGCTGGCCTCTTTGGGCCCCTCGATGGTCTTGAGTTTTTTCTTGGGCAGAATGAGGCCGATGATGGATTTATCGGTAAGAGCTTTTTCCACGGCGATCACGCTCTTCCCCCGGGCCACCTGCAGGCTCGACATCAATCCGGGCAATACCGGGCTGCCATCGAACGGAAGGATGGGAAGTACGGGAGGGAGCTGTGGATTTACGATCACTAAGTCCTGGCTCATATTAGGTATAAGTTGGGGCCGGTTCGTTCCTTGGCAAGCGTTCTATCCGGTTTTCCCGTTTGCGCAAAGCGTCCTAGCACTTTCCAGCGGGTCAGAAGGAGGAACAAATACCAAGTTTTCGAAAAGAAGGGGGAACTACTCTTCGCGTATTTCTTCTTGTAAGCGGCGTAGCAAAAGATCGTAAGTGGCCGGATCGGCCTCCACTTTTTTCCAGTCTTCGTGTTTTCCTGTCTTTAAATTGATTTGTTGGAGTTCCTCTTTCACCTTCATTTTCACCAAGGATCCTGCCAGGCTTTCTTGCACGATAAAGTTGTATATGCGGCGCACGGCAAGAGGCCTTCGTCGCGGCGTGCCGTTGTAGTCGTAGCGCACGTATTTGTCTTTCGCTTTCCCATATACCCAGCCCGTTTCGATGGAGTCACCATCTGCCTGGACGGATTCTGAGGCTTGAGGGTCGCTCTCCCGGGTCAGCTGGTCCAATACCGCCCGTGCGGCCCGCATCACTTTTTCCGGGGAGTGGGCGAGGTCTCTGGTTTGGGAGTATTTTGCTTCGTTCTTTTCATCCATATACCTGGGTTGGGGTTTGGATCCGGCACAGGAAGAAAAAACAAAAAGAGAGAGTAGGAGTGGGTTGAAGAGATTGGCTTTCATGAAAAAAATTTAGCTGATTCGGCCCTCGCTTTCCATCAAGCCTTTTCGTTGTGCGGCCGCAATGCGTTGTGCGCCTTCACGCAAGGTGCGCTCGGAGAGGGTTTTTTTCGCCTGCTTCGTGCTAAGGTGAGCTTCATGCTCTGGAAATTGCTGCGTTCCATATTGTTTCGCCTGGATCCCGAATGGGCGCATGCGATAGGCGCCTGGGTGCTTCGGCTGCGAGGATTTCGCACCGGCGGGCGGGCCCGTATCCCCCGAATTTCCAAATTCAAAGTGGAGCTGGCCGGAATCCCGCTTGATTCTCCTCTTGGTATTGCCGCCGGTTTCGATAAAGACGGGCAGCTCGTGCTGGGCCTCCGATCGCTGGGTTTCGGTTTTGTGGAAGTGGGCTCGGTTACCCCGCGGCCCCAAAGCGGGAATCCCCGCCCGAGAGTTTTTCGCGTGCCCGAGGCCCGCGCTCTGATCAATCGCATGGGTTTCAACTCCCAGGGGGCTGAGGCGGTGGCCGAGCGGCTCACTCATCTTCGGGCCTTTTCTTCCATCGATTTTCCTATCGGCCTGAATCTCGGAAAAAACCGCGAAACTCCTCTCGATCGTGCTGCCGAAGATTATGTGCAGGCACTCGAGCTGCTGTATCCCGTGGCTGATTATCTCGTGGTGAACCTCAGCTCTCCCAACACCCCCGGCCTCACCGGCCTTCAGGAAGGCGATAGCCTGGCCCCTTTGCTCCGATCAGTGAGAGAGGCCAGGGATAAAATGGCCCGGAAGGTTCCGGGCCAGCTTCGCCCCCTGCTGCTCAAGCTCTCCCCGGATCTCGATTCGGCCGCCAGAAAAACGGCCGTGGGCCTGGCCGTGGAAGAGGGGTATGGGCTGATTGCTTCAAACACCAGCCGGAGGCGGGATTTCCCCTCTCTGCTTCACGCCAAAGCCGTGATCGTGGGCCAGGAAGGGGGCCTGAGCGGCGCTCCTTTGCGGGAGATGGCTCTGGAGCAGCTGGCCGAGGTGCGGAGTCTGGCCGGTCCGAAAACCCTGATTATTTCCGTGGGAGGCCTCGAGGGCCCGGAAGACGCCCGGGCCAGGCTGGAAAGTGGCGCGAATTTGCTCCAGGTTTATACGGAATTCGTCTATTCCGGCCCTTCCTTTCCGGCTCGGGTGAACGCGGGTTTGAGCCGAATGGGGCCTCCATAGGCCCCTTTTAAGCCTTCTTGATCCCGATGGCGGGCTATGTTACTGATCAGGCTCTTATTTTGAGGAAAGCGGCTTGGCCGCCCTTTTTGTTGATCGATACTACTCGATTCGGTTTCGGAGGAATCCATGTCTCAGGTTTGTGAATTGACGGGTAAGCGTCCCGCTTACGGAAACAAAGTTTCGCACTCGAACATCAAGTCGCGCATTCGTTGGATGCCCAACCTCCGTTCGAAGAGCTATTTGATCCCTGAGCTTCAGAGAAATGTTTCTCTTCTGCTTTCCACCCGTGCGATCCGCACCATCGATAAGCTCGGCGGAATCACCCCGGCTATCATGAATGCTGCAGAGAAGTCGCTTTCGGAGCGCCTGCAGAAGATCCGCAATCAGATTTACAAGGGCCGCGTGAAGCGCACGGCACTTGGCAAAACCTCTGATGGCGCTGCCAAAAAAGAAGCGAAAGCCAAGCACCAGCGCACCGAAAAGCCGAGCGGCACTCCCAAAACCAAGAGCGCCAAGGCAAAAGCCACCAAGAGCAAGAAGAGCGAGTAGTTCTTTTTCAGGCTGAATCAAAAAACCCTTCCGAAGCGAAAGCCCGGAGGGGTTTTTATTTTTTCTGATCTGCCGGGCAAAGGGATCCGTTTGCCATTGTTCTCAGGGAGGTAATTTTGGAATCGAGCTCGTTGCCGGCAGAGTCGAAAGCCAAGATGAACTCCTTCACAGCATCTCTTGCCATGGCGAGAGCTCGGTAGCATGGGATGCCTTCGCATGTGGATGCACTTGTGCTTTCTACCGGGCGGAAAGTTTTCTTTCTTTACCTTGCCAGC
>CAZTCD010000082.1:0-17880 GCA_964612065.1 uncultured Bdellovibrionales bacterium
CCCCGCTCTCTACCCTGTGGCAAGCCACAGGGTATTCCGCGTCCTTAATAAAAAAGGCAGGCCATCTGGCCTGCCTTTTCGCGGGAAATTCTGAGTTCGGTTTCGCTTGGCGTGGCGGGTGTTGCCGCTGGAGCCAGGCGAATCCGAATTTCAAAATTTACATCATGCCGCCCATTCCACCCATGCCGCCCATTCCGCCGCCGCCCATATCAGGCATAGCAGGAGCTTCTTTCTTGGGCTTCTCAGCGATCATGGCTTCCGTGGTGAGCAAGAGAGAGCTTACCGAAGCAGCGTTCTGGAGAGCGGAGCGAACCACTTTCACAGGATCGATTACGCCGGCCTTAACAAGGTCGGTGTACTCTTCCGAGGCTGCGTTGAAGCCCCAGGTTGCTTCGTCCTTGCTGAGGATCTTGTCCACAACAACGCTAGGCTCTTCGCCGGCGTTGAAGGCGATCTGGCGCACAGGAGCCTGGCAAGCGCGGCGGATGATGTCCACGCCAGCCTGACGATCTTCGTTCTTCTCTTTCATCGTCTTCAATACGCTCGAAGCACGGAGGAGAGCGATACCGCCGCCAGGAACGATGCCTTCTTCTACCGCTGCGCGGGTAGCATTGAGGGCGTCTTCCACGCGTTGCTTCTTCTCTTTCATTTCCACTTCGGTGGCAGCACCCACGTGGATGATAGCCACGCCGCCTGCGAGCTTCGCAAGACGCTCCTGGAGCTTCTCACGGTCGTAGTCGGAGGTGGTTTCTTCGATCTGAGCCTTGATGGCCTTCACGCGAGAATCGATATCGGTGCGCTTGCCGGCGCCGTCAACGATCGTGGTGTTGTCTTTGTCGATCGTGATGCGCTTGGCGCGGCCGAGATCAGCCAGCTTTACGTTCTCGAGCTTGTTGCCGAGATCTTCGGAGATCACGCGGCCACCGGTGAGGATGGCGATGTCTTGCATCATCTCTTTGCGGCGGTCGCCGAAGCCAGGAGCTTTCACGGCGCACACATGCAGGGTGCCGCGGAGCTTGTTCACTACGAGAGTAGCGAGAGCTTCGCCTTCCACTTCCTCAGCGATGATGAGGAGAGGCTTGTTGGTTTGAACAACCTGCTCGAGCACAGGGAGGAGATCCTTCATGGAAGAGATCTTCTTGTCGTAAAGGAGAACCATCGCGTCTTCGAGGATGGCTTCCATGCGCTCTTGATTGGTGATGAAGTAAGGCGACTGGTAGCCGCGGTCGAACTGCATACCTTCCACAACGTCGAGGGTGGTTTCAGCGGTCTTCGATTCTTCGATCGTAATCACGCCTTCTTTGCCCACTTTCGCCATGGCAGCAGCGAGCTGGGTGCCGATCTCTTCGTCGCCATTGGCGGAGATGGTGCCCACTTGCTTGATGTCGGAATCGCCCTTAACGGCTTTCGCCATCTTCTTGAGCTCTTCGGTAACTTTGCCTACAGCAGCGTCGATTCCGCGCTTGAGGTCCATAGGATTGTAGCCAGCAGCTACCATCTTGGCGCCTTCGCGGTAAACAGCTTGAGCGAGAACGGTAGCGGTGGTGGTTCCGTCACCGGCGTCGTCGTTGGTCTTGGAAGCAACTTCCTTAACCATCTGAGCGCCCATGTTTTCGAAGCGGTCGGTAAGTTCCACTTCTTTAGCTACGGTAACGCCGTCTTTGGTCACCATAGGGGCGCCGAAGCTCTTCTCGATCACCACGTTGCGGCCTTTGGGGCCGAGGGTAACTTTAACTGCGTCGGCGAGGATGTTCACGCCGTTGAGGATGGCGTTGCGGCCGCTCTCGGAAAAACGAAATTCTTTAGCAGACATGTATTATCTCCCTTAAATAAATCTTATTAAGAATCGTTACTGAATGATGCCGAGAACTTCGTCTTCTTTGATGATGAGGAAGTCTTCGCCGTTGATGGATACTTCGTTACCGCTGTATTTGCCGAAGAGGATCTTGTCGCCCTTCTTAACAGTGAGAGCGGTCATCTTGCCGTCGTCGCTAACACGGCCGGCGCCCGCAGCGATCACCTGGCCTTGAGCAGGCTTCTCTTTTGCGGAATCGGGAACGATAATCCCGCCTTTGGTTTTTTCTTCTTCGTTGAAACGCTTCACGAGAAGACGATCGTACAGCGGCGTTACTTGCATCTGAGACATCAGTTTTCCTCCAAAATGCGCCACACGAGCGGCGCGAATCAAAATTTAAGCAGCTGCCCCCCTATTTGCGCGGCGTTCTTGTGCTGCTCTATCAGTCCAAGGGGTATACCCATTGCCCAGGAGAACAGCAAGCCGCGGCAGGAGAGGGACAAGGGGGAATTTGGTTTCGGAGGAGAAAAGGTCAAGGCAGGAACCTCACTTTTTTTGAGGCGCCTGCCCTTCCTTGAAAACCAGCTGTAATTTCAGATTCTTAGTGACCCAGCTGTGGCCCTTAGCGGGCTACCAGCCCGAGTTGGCCGCGAAGCGTCGTTGCACTTTCCGTCCGCTGATGCGGGTTTTGCCGGTGATGGTGATGGCGTTCACGCCACCCATGAAGCCCATCTCGAGGTAAATACTCTCCACTTTCACCGTGGAATTGTGGTCGGAAGGGCCCATTTGCAGAGTGGCTTCCACTTCACATTTCCGGCTGAGAAGAGATTTTTCCGCTTCGATCTTCAGGCGAGGATCGGGCAGATCGTGGCGCATGGTGCCGAGATCGGTGAGGCGCACATAAAGCAGATCGCGCCTACCCGTGGTTTCCACCTTGAGACGATCCCGGATCAGCGAACCTATGGAGCGATCGAGGGGCTCGTAAGATTTTCGGTTGTTCAGCCAGTAGAAGCCGAGCACTGGGGTATCGCGATTTTTGCGATCCGTAGCCAGACGGCAGTTTTGATCCACCTTGGTGTAGGCGGAGAGGATGTTCTGGCGGTTGATGCTCTTTTCCACGATCAGGGGGCGATGGTGGGTGCCTACTTGAGGGATATTGGTTACCTCATCGGCGAAAGCGGGGAGAGTGAGAGACGAGAGGAGAAGGGTGGCAGTAAGAATCCGAAGCATATGGGGCCTCCATTTCTGTACCCACTTCTAGTATGATTGATTATTTTGGTCTACTATAGAATTTTCATAGCTGAAATCCTTGGAGTTTTCCGACAGACCGCTCTAAATCCCGCAAGGCAATGAAGCTTCAAAAGAAGAGACTTCGAGGATCCAAATCCTGCACTCCGCCCGGAAAATACGCGGAAAATCGGCCTCCTCCCTGAGACTTCCCTGCCACGAGCCTTGCTAGGCCCGCCCTATGCTCCCGTCCCCGCCATCCACCCTCGACGGCCATGCCCTGGTAAACGCCCTTCTCTATGGACGCCTCGACGGCCTGGGCGAGGAGTGGCTCTTCCTCTTCGCCCGCACCGGCCTGGTGCACCTCTTCTCCGCTTCGGGCTTCCATTTGAGCTCAGCCGCGCTTCTGGCAGAAGGGATCGTGCGCCCCTTTCGCCTCCTGCTTCCTCCCGGGCGGCCCTACTTGATCTTCCGCTTTGCTCTGCGGCTGGGGCTGATGCTTTTTTTCGGCGCGGCCACCGACTGGAGCTCTCCCATGGTGCGGGCCTTTGTGTTCTCCGTGCTTATGGCCGCCGCGGATCTCCTCGAAAGCCGCGCGAGCGTTTCGCGGGTTTTTCTTCTTTCCCTGGTGGCATCAGCCGCGCTCGGGCGAGGGGGACAGCTCTCCTTCCTGCTCAGCGCCTGCGGAATGGCCGGAGTGCTCTTCGTGCAACCAAGGCGGGCTTGGGCTATCGCGCTAGGCCCCTGGGCCTTCACTCTTCCTATCACCATTTGGTGCTTCGGCCTCTTCTCCCCTCTGGCCCCTCTCTGGAATCTCACTTTTGGCTCCGCAATCTCCTGGCTGGTTCTGCCTCCCGCCATTCTCGCTCTCGTGCTCGATCAGTTCGGGCTTCCCTCGGAAGTGGTGCAAAACTTCAGCGCTCTCGTGATGACCAAGTTGGTGGTCTGGCTCTCTGTAGCGGAATCAAGCTGGGGCTGGAGCTTATGGGTGCGCCCCCTGCCCTGGGTTCTTGTTTCCGCCGGCCTGCTCGCCGGAGCTCTCCTGTGGGAAAAACGCAAAAAGGCCGCCGCCACAGGAATTGCACTAGCCAGCCTACTCTGCGCGCGGCTTCTCCCCCTCCCCGATCTCGCGATGCTCGATGTGGGCCAGGGAGACGCCCTTCTCCTCCGCCAGAACGGCGCATGGACCCTGAGCGATCTCGGCCCTCCTGGATTCGGATTCCCTGCCCCCCTCACCTCACGGATAGAATCCTTGGGCATAGGCGAGATCGGCGCCGTGGTTCTCTCCCACCCGGACCTCGACCACAGAGGCGGCCTGGCCTCCTTGCTGCTCAGGCATCCGGTGAAGGCTTTATGGATACGCGAATCTGTAATTCACGGCAAAGCTGGGATGGAAATCCTGGCCGAGGCCGAGAGAGCTTCCGTTCCCATTCGCTTTCTTTCGGAGGAGAGCGCTCCGCTCGCCTGGCGCTGCTGGCCCGGCCCACCTGGCGCTCGCGGAAACGAAGCCTCTCCCTTATGCCTCGCCGAGACCGACGGCAGGCGGAAAGTGCTGATCACCGGCGATATGGGATCGGAAACGGAATTTTATTTTCTCTCCCGCCTCGAGCCTTTTCCCCGGGCTAACTATCTGAAAGTGGCTCACCATGGGAGCCGGAAATCTTCATCAGAGAATTTTCTACGCGCGAGCCGAGCCGAGGTGGCCTTGATCGGCGTGGGAAAAAAAAACCGATATGGCCATCCCTCTCGGGAAGTATTGGCAAGACTGGAGGCCGCGGGAATGCGGGTGCAGAGAACAGATCGCGAGGGCTCTTTGGTTTTCTACGGCCCTTATCATTTCTGGGCAGGCAATGAAGCTTCCGGCGGCTCGGCCACCGGCTTCACCGAGGAAATCATGCGCACGGGAAGCCCTTCGCGATGGAAGCCGGGCACCCCGGATGCCACCAGGCGGCCGTATGCTTCTTCGGCCTGGGTGAAGTAGGAGGCTTCGTCGTCCCGGGAGGCCACGAGGCGCAGGGTATCACGCGACTGCCGGAGAATTTTTTCGTCGTAAACGCCGCTTTCCGTAACCCGCGGAAGCACCTTTTCGAGCGCACGCACGGCGGTGGCTCTCAGAAGAACGTGGTTGGTATCGTCGATCGCAATATCATTGAGCACCCGGAAGAACTCACCCTCGTAAACGGTTACGGGCGCGGTGTCCTCCATCGAAGCCATGGCCTGCGTAACCGCCATGAGGCTATCGGCGCCGGCGAGAGTGCGATCGAGCGCGGCTTTTTCCTGGCGGCCGAGCTGGGGCGCGGCTTTGGGCATTTCGATTCTCACGCGGCGGCGAAGAGGCGCTTCGGCAAAAGCATCGATGAGATCCTCGCGAAGGAGAATATCTTCGCTGGGATCACGGAGAATGCGCAACACCTGCTTGGCCACTTCCGGGCGATCGAGATGATGAAAAACGAGGCAGGTGCCGGCGCGGGAGCGAAGATCGGGATCTTTATCCTGGGAGAGAGCCTGCATGGCGGCGCCTGTATTGCGGCACTCAGCGGAGGAAGTGGCGGCTTCCGCGTATGGGGCCGAGGCGGCCAAGGCGATGGTAAGCAGGTTCAAGGCGAAGGCTGATCGATGCATGAAATTCTCCCCCTTGGGGAAAATGCAATATTTTCACCAATCCGGGAGAGGGCTCAGGCCTTTGGAAACAGGAATGTCCGTTCGGATACAGGGCGAGCAAAATCCGTAAATATTCTCAACACTGCCTGTTTATTGGCCAGAATTATTAAGACGCTGGGGACCACATAACTCCGATTTTCTCTCACGGCCACCCACTGATGGAAATAGAAGAAGCCCCAGAGAATCGGCACTATCGAATTGGTCGTGCCTTCACGTTACACTCAGAAAAGCAAACTGGCCTACGGCCTAGAATTCGCTCGAGGCTTGATCCCTTATCCTTGCACAGATAGTTTAAGTACCAACGATCTTGTCCATCCGATGGAAAACGACAGGACGCGATCACTGTTTTTTCCGCCTGGAAAAAGAGCGCCTGTATCGTGCGACGGGCATTCTCTTCGTTTAAACGCCGCCAAGTTAGACCGTTCGCATCTCCCTGGCCGGCCTTGGTGATATAGGCTTTTACAAAGCTCATCAGTGCGACTGTCCCTGCCCGCCACTGGTGCGATTTGTCGTATTTGTGGAGCACGTTCGCAGCATGCAGGCCGTGCGTGTAAGCATTGAGCTCGTCCAACAGAATAGGAAACTCTTGTGCAGAATTGATTTCCTCGGGCTTGTTCAAAAAATACAGCTCCTTAAAGGTATCCTTCGGAAATTCTTCGCCAGACAAATATGGTCGGAAGAACCCCTCGTTGCTTAGATATCTGAGCCCTTTTCCATCGATCAAAGGATAAGCGCTGCGATCATCGTCGCCTTCAGGAGTGGAAACCATGTGCACAGTCTCATGTAGTGCCACGATCAGATTGTCTAGATTTTCTGAATCGTTACAATCTGTCCACCAGGCATTGTCCCGGAACTGTTTGAGATCTCGCTTTACAAGCCTATAAGCCCCCGGATGTTCTCTTTGCAGCAATTCAAGTGCCCGATCTTTATCCCTGGCTGTACAAATACGAGATTCCGATTTCTCGTTCTGTGGTGAAGGATGGTTCGTCTCCTGAATTTTTGTAGGCCCTCGATGCGACCCTTTTACTGATTCCTCCTCTACTAGTTCGGAAGAATCCTCAGGCTCGATTTCCTCTGCCTCATTTGCCGAGACTTCTACAGGTCTGGTTGGAGCCGGCGTGGACCTCGGACGCCTTTGGCTCAGATCGCCGCCAGCTCCACACCATCTGGCTACAATTTCTTGAGAGAAACCTGAGTTAGAATCACAAATCGAATTCGCCCGAGAAGGCTCAAAAGAAAACGGCAGAAAAATTAGTAAAGAAAAAAGAAAAATAGGCACGCCGAAATTCCTTATTCAGCTCCCGAAGTACCCATTCCCAGAAGCTCTATCGACCATTCTTTTGAATTCCTGCAGCGAGCATTCTAGCTTGAAAAGCACCAAAAATGCGGAAGATCGATGCCATTCATTCAATCGGATGACTAGATACCTTAAGCGCGCATTCAGGCCCCTATAAACCCAGCTCGCACTCCCAGATCGTTGATATCGATCTCGCGGAGAAGATCTTCCACAGGGATCTGGGAAATCCCGATCATCACGGCTAGCACAAAGAGCAGGGCGGCGAAGAACAGGAACATCCAGGGAGCGAGCACCACGGCCGTAGCTCTACGGGTGCTCACGCCGAAACGCTCGCGCACTCCCGTAACCACCAGGATCATGCTCACGACAAAGGAGAGAAAGCCGCCAAACACAGGAACCACGGCAAACCAATTACCCGCGAGCGAGGTTGCCTCGATCTTAAAAACGCTCCGGAAATTCACCTGCTCGGGAGCTCCCGGGCGATCTTCGATCAAAAGGCGCGCGAAGAGATACACAAGCAGGCTGGCGAAAAAGGCACGAAAGAGGAAAAGAAAGGGGGCCAGGAGAAGCGCGCCTGAGCTAAACAGAAATTGATTCGCGGTTAAGCCCCAAAGCTCAAAGCCACTTTCGCTGGCGAGAAGCCGCTGCATCCAGCGTTCGAGCAAGCGGCTCAGCACAAGGGAGTTGAAGGTTTGCACGAAGAAAGCGATTCCAGCAGAAGCCCAGGCATTGCCGATCCCGAAGGCCAGGGATTCGGAAAGGTTCATGCCAGGAAAATCAAAGCGGAAGAAGCGGCTCGGATCGAAGAGGATGCGCTGGCAGCGGCCGAGCAGCGCACGCAAGGGAGATTCGTTAGTGCCCGTGCCCAGCGTGAGGATCGTGTCCGTGTTCGTCGTGTCCATCTGCTCCTCCTTCCTGAGGGCCGCCAGGCTGGCCGCCTCCTGGGCTATGACCCATCTTATCATCAGACGTGATCACCTGCTTGCTTGCCGTTTCTCCCAGATCCGATACACGCACCGGGATCAGCTGCAGGAAAGCGGGGCCGAGCGTGCGCAGCTCCCCTTCCGCCTCCGTAACTACCAGGCCTTTTTTCTGGATCACGAAGGAGCCCGCGTATACCTGTTTTCCGCCCCCCCTCAGCTCGAGGCTGAGGTCAGGCTGTGCGCCTTTCCAGGAGCGGGCCTCCGGGCTGCTCCCGTTCTTGGGGAAATAGCCGGTGAAATCGGAAGTGCGCAGAGCATCGAGGAAAGCGTTCAGGCGTTCCTGCGAAAGAGCGTCGCCGATCTCGGCCCCTCCGGTTTGCGACCATTTGCCCTCTTTGAGCTGGAAGGTGGCTTCGTTTTTGTCGCGGGGGAAAACGAGGCGCATTTCGTCTACCTGGGCTTTTTCCGTATCGCTGAGCACGCTCCGCTGCCGGTACTCGTTCAACTCTTTGCGAAAACGATCGAAGGTGCCCGCATCCACCACATAGAGGCGGGGATCCCGATCCACCTCAGCCACAAATTGCTTGGGCTGGCCGGTATCGGGGCCAGCGCTCGGGCGGGCAAACAAACGGAGCGAATGCTCGGAACCGTTCGACGGGCTGAAATGGATCTCCAGCTCGGGCTTGCCGCCAAGGAGAGATCTGGCTTCCGTGCTGGTTTTGGAAGCGTTCCAAACCGATCTGGCGGCAGCATAGGAGAGAGTGGAAGCGAGGCCTTCGAACAGGAATTGATTGGCGGAGCCCACCACCGGCTTCAGCAGGCGCCACTTTCCTTCTGATTGCTCGGCGAGCATGCCCTTCAATTTGGATTTGGTATCGCTCCAGCCCATCTTCCGGAAGCCCAGGCTCTCCACTCCTTGGAAGAGGCGCTTGCTCTGCCAGTGGAAGGGTTCTTTGTTCACCATATCGGGCATATAGGAAGGCACGAGGAAGATCTTGCCGGGATCCGAGCTCACGAAGAGATAAACATTCGGGCCCACCGCGGCCGATTTTCCGAACTTCAAGCTGAGCGGAGCGGCTTCGTTCACGAACTTCAGCAGCACTTCGGCTCTCGGATGGTCGAGGCCGAACTCGGCGGGATCCGGCTGGCCGGGAGAGAAGTCCAGCTTCTCGCTATGCTTGAGGTTCAGCAACGAGCTGGCCAGAGTGCCGGCCGCAGAAGGATCGCCCTTTCCTCCAGGCGCAGGCTCAGCGATCAGCCATTCGCCGGTGCCATCGAAAGGGCAGCCCTCCTTCTTAGCGCAATCGAGGCGCGTGGTGGGATGGCGGCCCTGGATCGTGATCGCTTCGAGCTTTTTGCCCTCGAGCCAAACCACGCGCTCTTCGCGGTCGCGGGCGCTCTCGGCCTTTTCCTGCCGGCGAAGAGGATCAAAGATCGCGAAGGTGCCCAGCACCATGAACACGATCATCAGCACCAGAAGGGCGCGATAGCTCACAGTTTCGACCTCCTCCACCAGACCGCAATTCCGGCGGCGATGGTCAGGAGCGGAACGAGCACCACGGTAATGATCAGGATCAGATTCAGGGTGCGGTTGGAGTACTGCTTGAGCTGATCCTGATCTTCGTTGGCGCGGATCGAGATGAACCGCTCATCATTGGCGAGCCAGGCCACAGCATTCAGCGCGAGATCGCGGTTGCCCACTTTATCGATCATGCTGTTCGTGGCGAAGATGGCGTTGGCGAAAGCCACGAGGCGCAGAGACGGCTTTTCCTCGGCGGCTTCTTTCTGCCCGCCCTTCGCCTCTTCCACCTTCTTGCCCTCGATCGCCACGGCGAGGTTCATGCGGCCCTGAAAATCCGCGCCGGCGTCGTACTTCACGGCCCCTGCTTTCAGGCTCGCCCAGTTGCTCTCGGCCCAGGCCTGCGCGGTGGTTACAGCCAGAGGAGTTACTGCATAGGCCGGACTCGGATTCACACTGAGATGAGTGGTGAGCGGAAAGAGAAAGTTCGCCACCACGTTGGAATGCGCGAAATCCTTCGTGATCGAATGCTCCTTGGAGCCCGAGAAGCCGAGCAGGATCTGCGGCTCCACATTGGCGGCGCGAGAAGTAGGATCTACCAACATATTCGAGCTCGCGCTCACGCCATAGGGCCGGAGCAGCTCGGCGAGCTGCTTGCTTCCTCGGGCCAGGCCGCTCTCGTTGATATCGAGATCGAGGGCCAAAAGAGCGCGGCCACCCTGGTTGATCCAGGCGGATAGGATCTCGAGCTCTTTGGGGAAGAAGGCCGAGCGCGGGCCTCCGATCAGGAGCACCGAGGCGTCGGCCGGAATCTTGCCTTCGTTCAGGAGGCTGAGCTCTTTTACGGTATAGCCCTGCTTTTCGAGCTCCGCTTTGAGCTGGCCATAGGCCATCGGATCGGAATCGGAGCCGGGATCATGTTCACCATGACCGAGGATGAAATAAACGGTCTGCTCCTTCTGCCGCAGCAGCTTGATCAGGCCGTTGGTGAGCTTCTCTTCCGTAGCGCCCTCCACGGGCACCCGTTTGTTGCTGCCTTCGAGCACGAGCACCACGGTATCGGCGGCCTTCACGCCCATCGCGGTGGTGAGGGTGGGCTGCCGGTCCACATCCACGAACTCATATTTAAGCTTCTTGGAGTTATAGGCGTAGTTCTTGAGCAGAGCCTCGCCCTTCTCCTTCCCCTGCAGCTTGGAGAAATGCATCGCCTTCACCTGCTGAGGAAGCTCGGCGAGCACCTTCAGCGTTTGCGGGCTGAGAGAGTTCAGGCCGGAACGGGTGAGATCTTTCCGCCAGTGGTATTCCTTGCCGAGGATGTTCACGAACACCAGAATGCCGAGCACGAGGAAGATCACCAGCGCGAGATTGGCGCCATAGCGGGTGCTCTTTTTGGAGAGCACGTGGAGCACCAGGGCGCGGTTGAGTGCGATCCAGGCAAGCAAGAGCGCGGCGCTCACGCCCCAGCCGGCGTAGAGGGCGGTATCCGGAACATTGGGCATTCCGTAGAGACCGAGGGTGGCGGCGAGGGCCAGAAGAGCGGAGATGCCGAGGACATTGGTTTGAAAGTTCATCTGATTCCTCCCCTAGGCCGCGTCTACCGAGAGATTCGTGGCAAAAAGGGCAAAGCCCGTGAAGGTGAGATAGAAAACGATATCGGTGGTATCGATCACGCCCTGAGAAAAGTTGGAATAGTGGCCGATCAGGGAGAGATGGTTCAGCACCTCGCTCCAGACAGGCCCCGCTCGGTGGGCCGCCCAGGAGATCAGCCAGAAAAAGAGCAAAGTGCCGAAGGTGAGCACCGCAGCCACCACCTGATTTTCCGTGCGCGAACTCCAGAAGAGGCCGATCGCCACATAGGTGCCGCAGATCAGAAGAAGGCCAAGGTAGCAGCTGAGCACCACACCCCAATCCGGCGAGCCCACGATCTGCAGGATCAGAGGATAGATTAACGTGGCACCCACGATCACGGCGAGCAGGCCGGTGCCGGCGAGGAATTTGCCGATCACGATCTGAATCGGGCGAACGGGAGCGGTGAGAAGCAGCTCCACGGTATGATCTTTACGCTCCTCGGCCATGAGGCGCATCGTGATGAAGGGAGCGATGAAGAGCAGGATCACGTTCACGTTGCCGAAGAGCGGCCGGAGCACGTTCTCGTTGAAGCTCGGTTTGTTGCCGAAGTTCAGGGCGGCGAACTGGCTCGCGCTCTGCTGGTAGAAAGAGAATAGGTTCCCGAACATCCACCCCACGATGAAGAGGAAGATCGCCACTATTATGTAAGCAATCGGTGAGGTGAAGTAGGAGCGGAGGTCTTTGCGGGCGATGAGGAGAGTGGGATTCATCTGTTGCTACTCCTTTTGCTCGGCTGGCTTGCTCTCGTGGGTCACAAGCTTCACGAAGGCATCTTCGAGGCTGAGCCTTTCCTGCGAAAGGCCGAGCAGGCCGAGGTTTTCTTTCACGCAAAGCTCGGCCACTTCGGCCCTAAGATCCGCGCCCTTGGCGCATTCGATCCTGAGCTGGGCTTCGCCGGCCTCGTTGCGCGCGCCGATCTCGGCGGCGAGGAGGCCATTCATGGCTTTGAGCTTAGGCAGCAGGAAGCCTGGATCTTTTTTGAGCGTGATCGTGAGGCGGGAGTTGGCCTGCATCCTGGCCTGAATGCCGGCAAGAGTGTCTTCAGCCACCACGCGGCCTCGATCAATCACCACCACTCGAGAGCAGGTGGCCTGCACTTCGGGAAGAATGTGGGTGGAGAGAATCACGGTATGATTGCCGCCGAGACTCTGGATGAGATTGCGGATCTCGATGATCTGGCGTGGATCGAGGCCCACGGTGGGTTCGTCGAGGATGAGCACGGGCGGCTTATGCGCGATCGCCTGCGCGAGGCCCACGCGCTGGCGATATCCTTTGGAAAGGTTGCCGATCAGGCGGTGGCGAACGTCGGTGATATTGCACTTCTCCATTGCCTCATCCACGGCGGCTTTCGTTTTGCCTTTGGGCACGCGGTGAAGGCGAGCGGCGAACTCGAGATAGTCCTGCACAGGCATGCTGGTATATACCGGAGGATTTTCTGGCAGGTAGCCGATCGAGGCTTTTACGTCGACAAGGTTCTTTTTCACGTCGAAGCCGTTCACCGTTACTGAGCCGGAGCTGCCAGGCAGGAAACCGCTCAGGATCTTCATGGTGGTGGATTTTCCGGCCCCGTTGGGGCCGAGGAATCCCAGAATCTCGCCCTTCTTTACGGAGAAGGTAACGTCTTCGATCGCGGTGCGCTGGCCATAGGCCTTAGTGAGATTCCGTACTTCAATCATGCTCAGGGCCTCACGAGCTGAATTTCACGTTCTTGAAAGAGCTTGGCCATTTCCGCCACAGCAAGCGCACGGTGGCTGATGGAGTTTTTTTCCTCGGTGCTGAGCTCGGCGAAAGTTTTGCCACCGCCCGCATCGGGAATGAAGATGGAATCATAGCCGAAGCCCTGGGCTCCGCTTTCCTTCTCGGCGATCTTTCCTTCGCAGATGCCCTCGGCGTGCAGCTCCACGCCTTCCACCATGAACACCAGAACACAGCGCATGCGGGCCTTGCGATCGCTCTTGCCTTTGAGGCCTTCGAGGATCTTGCGGCGGTTGGCGGCGTCCTGGCTTTCGCGAGCGGTGGGCTTGGCGTAGTGGGCGGAATGCACGCCGGGTTCGCCTTTCAATCCATCCACCTCGATGCCGGAATCATCGGCCACGGTAGGCATTTTCGCGGCCTGGAAGGCTGCGTGGCATTTGCGGAAGGCGTTTTCCTGATAAGTGGCCTGGGGCGCTTCGCTCTCCACATGAGAGAGGAAGGTGGCGTTGCGCACGAAGCGGTCGAAGGGCATCAGTTGGATCTTATGCTTGCTGAAAAGGGCCGCGAACTCCTCGAGCTTGTGGCCGTTCAAACTTGCCAGTACCAGACCATTCGTTGCGCGCATGCGTGGATCTCCTGCCTTGCTGGCTCCTCAGAGCCGAAAAATCGCGATGAGTCGGGGAATTTCTTCTTACAAAGTAATCCCGGCGGAAATTTTGTCAATGATTTCAAGGCTCGATGAAGCGGAGCATAAAACCGTGTAGAGCACTCTGCCTCAAGAGGAATGGCTAATCACCGATAAGAACTTACCTTATGGTATTTCGACGTAAAAAACGTAAGAAGACCCCGCCCTTCAGCGTTCGTAAATGGGATCCGCTCTTCATCATCTTTGAAAAGCATCTTTACGACTTCAACTACGAGAGCCGCGAGCTCTTCCTCAAAGGCGTGGTAGACGAATATATTACGCACCTGGTGCGTCAACAGGTGGTGATCCCTCCGGCCTGGAAGAACCATCTCGACAAGACGATCACCGAAGAAGTTTCCGACATGCTGGTGCGCAAGCTCTATGGCTGCCTCACGGTGGAAGAATTCCAAACCAAGAAACAGGACGAGAATCCTGAAGCTCTGATCACGGAGCAGACCGAGGCCCGCAAGCGCTACCAGAAACTGGTGGGCTAGGGCTTGCCTACTCTCGGCCCGGGCTCTGATGCGGCCCTAACCGCCTTTTCTCGCCACTAAAATCAAAATCCAGGTAAACGCGAAAGCATTCACCATAATGTGAATGAAAATCGATCCAACCAAGCTCTGCAGCCTAAAGCGCAGCAGGGAGTAAATCAGTCCCGAGGCAATCTTATCAGCAATGGTGCCACTGGGATGCGAGGCCGCAAAGAGCCCACTGGTGATGATGGCCATCAGTAAATAATGGCTGCGGTCCGCAGGGGGGCCGAACGCGTTTGTAGCGTAACCGCGATAAATCAGTTCTTCCAATATGGGCATCGCCAAGGCGCCATAAGTAAAAATAAATACAATTCCGAGTGGCCCCATGGCCATCCATCGCTCTAACTCTTCTTGCCCCCTTCCATCGATCCCGAAAAAGGTTTTGCTCAAGGCTACGAGGACAATTTTAGAAACCACAACGGCAGCCAGAGACAACAACCAAACTCTGGATCGAAAGATTCCCGGCTCCATCTTGAGAAAAGACTTCAGCGTGCCGCTTGGCGAGCGAATCCAGCCCACCAAAGCAAGGGCAAGTGAAATCACCAGAGTTATTGACGAGATTTCCATTGGTCTCGATTTTCCCGGAATACGCTTTCGGAGTGAAGACTATCTTTGCTCCAATCGCCGCCCCATCTCCAAAGCGAAATAGGTAAAAATCAGATCCGCGCCTGCTCTTCGAATTGAGATCAGGCTTTCCTCCATCGCGCGCGCGCGGTCAAAGAGGCCGTGCTCAACGCCGAACTGAATCATCGAATACTCCCCGCTCACCTGATAGGCCGCCACGGGCAGCTCGGTGTTTTCGCGGAAGGCGCGGATCACATCAAGATAGGCACCGGCCGGTTTCACCATCACGATATCGGCGCCTTCAGCTTGGTCGAGCCGCAGCTCGCGGAGCGCCTCGCGAGAATTGCGGGGATCCATCTGGTAGGTTTTTTTGTCGCCGGCGCGGGGCGCGGAATCGAGAGCATCGCGGAAGGGGCCGTAAAAGCAGGAAGCATACTTCGCGCAGTAGGAAAGGATGCCGGTTTCGGTGAAGCCGGCTTCGTCGAGGGCAGAGCGGATCGCGCCGATGCGCCCGTCCATCATATCGCTGGGGCTCACGAAATCGGCGCCGGCTTTCGCATAAAGGAGAGCTTGCTGGCAAAGCGCGGCCACCGTTTCATCGTTGATGATTTTGCCCTCTTTCACGAAGCCATCGTGGCCATCGGAGGAAAAGGGATCGAGGGCGATATCGGCGAAGATCGTGAGGAGCGGAAAATCTTTTTTGATCTGGCGGATGGCGGTGGGAGCGAGGCCCTGCTCGTGAAACGCTTCCGAAGCCTGCGAATTTTTTTTCTCCTCCGGCACCTTGGGAAAAAGAGCCACGCCGCCGAGGCCCAGCTTTGCCGCTTCCTCGAGCAAGGGCTTTACCGTGTCGAGCGAATAACGCGCCACGCCAGGCATGGATTTGATCGGCTCCACCAGGCCTTTTCCCTCAGTGAGGAAGAGCGGGAGCACGAGTTGCGAAGGGCGAAGCACGGTTTCCGCTACGGAATCTCTCAGGCTTGGCGAAGCGCGCAGGCGGCGGGGCCTTTCGTTGAGTTTCATTTTCTCTCCCGTTTCTTCTATTTTCGGCGGCCGCTAATGACAAAGCGGTGACATAACGCAGGCGAGGCTACTGTAAGTTGGATGCATGTGGCAAGAGCTGGCATTCATCCACCGAGACTCCCGCTCGGAAGCCCGCCCCCTCGAGGGGCGTGGCCTACTTTGGCGTACCTGCCTGCGGGAGCTTCTTTTTCTCGAGCCAGGCAGCCGGGCCGAAGCCCCCGAAGGCACCCATATCCGAAGAGGCGTTGAGGCCTACCGCGCGCTCCTCGAGATCTGCTCCGGCCTTCACTCTCCCCTCTTTGGCGAAACCGAAGTTTTCGGCCAGTTCCGCGCCTTCCGTGAAAGCCAGAATCTCGGCCCTCAATGGACCGCCCTGCTCGATGCCGTGGAAGAGGACGTAAAAAAACTCCGCCGCCGCTACCTCACGGAACTAGGCTCCCAGAGCTATGGCAGCCTCGCGAGACGCCACCTTCCGGCCGATTCCCGCGTGGTGATCCTTGGATCCGGCCGCTTGGCCCAGGACCTTCTGCCCTGGCTCTCGAACCAGAAAGTAACTCTTGTGGCCCGTAGCCCGGAAAAGGCCGCGGCCTGGTTACCGGAAGGCGTGCCTGCCGTGTCTTTGGAAGACCTATCGAGGCCCCAACCTGAGCTGAAAAATGCCCATTGGCTGATCGCTGCCCCTCTTTCCAATGAAGAGCTTGAAGCTATTTGGAGCGCAAACCCCGCCAACCTCGTGCTCGATTTCCGCGGTGAAGCGCATTTCAGCGCGATTCCCGCCAGCGCCTTCCAGTATCTCGGCCTCCGAGCTCTCTACCAGGAGCTCGAATCCGTGAAGCAGCTGCATGAGCGCCGCAAACGCGAAGCCCTGTCTTATGCGGAAGAGCTCAGCCACCGCCATTCCGTGGCGGTAGTGCACCGGCCTTTCGGCTGGGAAGACGCTTTCGCATGAAAGTGCGCATCTCGGCGAGGCGCTCTGACCTCGCCCGCCTCCAGGCCTACCAAGTAGGAAACGCTCTCCGCCGAGCGCACCGCGGCCTCGAGGTGGAATACCTTTTCAAGGAAAGCCTGGGCGATAGGAACCAGGAAGATCCTCTCTGGAAAATGCCCGCCCAGGGAGTGTTCACCGAGGATTTCGTGCGCGATCTTCTCGATGAGAAAACCGATCTCGTGGTGCATTCCTGGAAAGATCTCCCCACCCAGCCCCGCCCGGGCCTGCTCATCGCCGCCACCTTAAAGCGGGCCGATCCCCGCGACCTGCTACTGATCCGCAAAGAATTCGTGGGAGCCAAGCAACTCCGTCTCCTCACCTCCTCCCCCCGCCGCACATTCTCCGCCCAGGCTTCGCTCCGGCCGCTCCTACCTTTCCCCGTGCAGGAGATCGAAACCCTGCCCGTGCGGGGCAATATCCTCACCCGCCTCAAAAAGCTCGCGGCCGGGGAAGGCGACGGCCTCTTCGTGGCCAAAGCCGCTCTCGATCGCCTGCTCTCCGCCGAGGAAGAGGAGTTCAAAGCGGCCCGCGGAGAAATCCGCACGCTTCTGGACGGCTTCCGCTGGATGGCGCTTCCACTTTCTCTGTTCCCCACTGCTGCCGCCCAAGGCGCCCTGGCCGTGGAGATGAGGGCCCATAGCGCCAACCTCTACCATCTCGTGAGCTCCATCCATCATGGCGAAACCTTCGATTGCGTGGAGCGGGAGCGAGCGCTGCTGGCTTCCTTTGGCGGTGGCTGCCACCAGAAGATCGGAGTCACTTCTATCCCTCACCCTCGCTTCAGCTGGGTGGAGTTCTTCCATGGAGAGCCGGAGGGCCATGCGGCTTCACGAAAAATCTCTTTCGGAAACTCGCCCCTTCCGGTGCCTCCCGGCTCGGCCTACTGGCCGGAAAACGCACGCCCCATCTTCCGGCGCAAACTTCTCCACGGAGTGATGAATCCCGGAGCCGATCTTTTTGTAAGCCGGGCGGATGCCCTGCCGGAAAAGTGGAGCGTAAGCGAAGACCAATGTATCTGGGCCGCCGGAGTGCGCACCTGGAGAAAACTGGCCGCCCGGGGCATTTGGGTGCACGGCACGGCGGATGGTCTCGGAGAAAGCCTTCCCGAAGTAGAAGACCTCCTCGGCCGCCGCGCCTCCTGGACCAAACTCACGCATGACGGCTCCCAGAACGACCGCCACTTCCCTTGCCTGGCCACTTACCAGCTCGAGCCCCTTGTAGTAAGCGCGCCCCCCCTGGTGGAGAGCTATTTCTGGCCCTCCGAGAGCCTTTTCCGCTGGGCGGTTTCCAAACGGCCCGAGATCCGTGGTAAGAAGCATGCCGCAGGGCCCGGATATACTG
>CAZTCD010000083.1:0-17697 GCA_964612065.1 uncultured Bdellovibrionales bacterium
ATGGCGCCGTCCACGAGCACCCCGATCGAGATCGCGATCCCGGCGAGCGACATGATGTTCGAGCTCTGGCCGATCAGCACCAGGGGAATGAAAGACAAGAGCACGGCGATCGGGATCGTGAGGATCGGAACGATGGCGGAAGGCACGTGCCATAGGAAGAGCAGGATCACGAGGCTCACGATGACCAATTCTTCGAGGAGCGTCGTCTTCAGCGTTTCGATCGCGCGGTGGATCAGGTCGGAGCGGTCATAGACCGGAACGATCTTGACTCCTTCCGGGAGGGAAGGCGCCAGGCTCGCGATCTTTTCCTTCACCCTTCCGATAACGGTGGGGGCGTCCTCGCCTTGGCGCATCACGATGATGCCACCCACGGTGTCACCCTTGCCGTTAAAATCGGTGATTCCACGCCGCATTTCGGGCCCAAGCGAAACCCTCGCCACCTGCTTCACGAGAACGGGCGCGCGGCTCTTTGCGGGAAACGCGACCACGGCGTTTTCGATCTCTTCCACCGTGGAGATCAGTCCCGGCGAGCGCACCATGGCCTCCGTGCCGGAAAACTCGATCACGCGCCCGCCGCTCTCCTGATTGGAGCTCCGCACGGCGTCCATCACCTGGGCGAGCGTCACCTGCAGGAGCTCGAGCTTCCGGGGATCCACTTTCACCTGGAACTGTTTCGTAAATCCGCCGATGCCCGCCACTTCGGCTACCCCGGGCACCGACTGGAGCTGGTAGCGCAAGGTCCAGTCCTGGAGCGAGCGAAGATCCGCGCTCGTCTGCTTCCCGCTCTCGTCCACTAAGGCGTACTGGTAAACCCATCCCACGCTCGTGGCGTCGGGCCCGAGCTCGGTTTTCACGCCGGAGGGGAGCTGCGCGCTGATCCGGCTTAAGTACTCGACCACGCGGCTCCTGGCCCAGTAGAGGTCTGTATTGTCCTCGAAGATCACGTAGACGAACGAGAAACCGTAGTCCGAGAAGCCCCGCACGGCTTTCACTTTGGGTGCGCCCAGGAGCGAAGCGATGATGGGGTAGGTCACCTGCTTTTCGATGATCTCAGGGGAGCGGTCCCACTTGGAGTAGATGATCACCTGGGTGTCGGAGAGGTCCGGAATCGCGTCGAGCGGGATCTCACGCACGGAGTAGACGCCGCCCGCGAGCAGAAGAGCGGTGACCACGAATACCAGGAAGCGATTATGGGCTGAAAACTCGATGATCTTCTTAATCATGAAGTCCCCGGATCCTGGCTTCCGAGTCGAGGAGGAAGTTAGGGCCGCCCGAAATCACATCGCCTTCTTTCAGGCCCGAGAGAACGGGGAAGTACTCTCCTGCCTTCCTTCCCACCTTCACTTCAGTCGGCTTCAGCTGGTTTTCTCCCGCAAAAATGTAAACCAGGTCCCTCCGGCCGGCGTGCAGCACGGAGTCCACTGGGATCACCAGCTCACGATCCACCGAGGTTTTAATTTCTCCCTGAAAGCCGCCTTCCCCTAGCACGCGCGACGGTGCGCGATCCAGCTGACCCACTACCCTCACGGTCCGGCTCGAAGGGTCCGTGAGCGAATCCACCCTCGTCACTCGTCCGGTCAGGATCTCGTCGGGCGCCGCCGTTACCGAGCCTTCGAGCCGGGATCCCACTTTGATTACGTCGAGGTCCGATTCGTAGACCTGGACGGCGATCTCCCTGGAGCCGAGAATCCTGCCCGCTACCGGGATCGAATGGGTGATCGCCTTGCGGGTTACGGTATACTTTTCCATGCCGCCTAGCTTCATCTGGGAAGGGGAGACGGGGATCGCGTTTTCGACGGGCGCCTGAGCGGCTTTTTGCTTCGCCTTCGTTTTCACGAGCGGCATCCCGCAAATCGGGCATTTCCCCGGCTCGTGCATGTGGATCTCCGGATGCATGGTGCAGGTATAGTAGCCGTCTGGATCCTGATGCTCCGCAGATGCTGCTGTTTCGCTCGCGGTCGAAGCCGCCGTGGGCGGCGGATCCGACTTTGTGCAGGCGGAAATCACCAAAAGAAACGCGATACCAAGAATAGATTTCCAGCTCATTTTTCCACCTCATCACTCCCGGCAATTTTCGCAATCTCCGCCACCGTGGCCTCGTAGCTAAGCCTCAGGTCCACGGCTTTTTGCTGGAAGTCGAGGTGGCTGTACATGGCCTCGCGGTGGTCCTCCAGGCCTTCCATCGATCTCGGAGAGAGGTTGTCCACGAGGCGCATCCGCCGGTGCGAGCGGGGCAGCAGCTTGGTCTTAACGATCTCGAGTTGTTCGCGCAGCGCTTCTGCGCGAGCCGTAAGCGACTGGATTTTGAGGTGCGTGGCCACTTTCGCGTTCTCCAGTTCCGCTTCCGCCCGAATGCGCATCGCGGAAGCTTCCGCCACCTCCGCTCTGGGCTGCCAGAAGAAGAGAAAGGGCAAGCTAACCCCCACCATGATCTCCTGGTTGGCGGGCCGCATGGAGCTCGCCCCGTAATCCCGGTATCGAAGGAAGAGGTCGGGCAGGTAGGCCTGCTTTTTATTGCTCACTAACGCGGCGGCGGCTGCAACCTGCTTTTCCTTCCAGTCCAGGAAGGAGCTCTTTTTCGGCCTGGTCTTTTCTAGGGCCGCAAGCGGGGGCTCCTGCGGAACGAAATCCGCCTCCTCGCCTTTGCCCAGGATAGCCAGCGCATCCGCCCGTTTTTCCGCCAAGTCGGCCTCGGCAACCAGCACTTCGTTCTCCTGCAGGTCGGCTTCTGCTTCCACGCCGAGGAAATGCACCTGCGCGCTGCTGTCCGCGCGCGAGGCGGCGCGTGCGAGGCGCGTGTGCTCGCGGAGCCAATCCCGCTTTTCGCGCGCGATGCGCAGGCGCTCGTTCGCGGCCCAGTAAGCAACATAGGCCGAGCGGGCTTCTGCCAGCAGCTGTTGAGTCGCATAATCGGCGCTCGCGAGCTGCGCCTCGGCCTCCAGGCTTCTCGCCTCTTTGTCCTGAAAGATTTTCGTGGGGAATGGAATTTCTTGGGAAACCTCGAGCCCCTTGGCCGTGGCGCCCCCTTCCCGCATGCTCATGTATCCGACCATCGGGGCGTTCAGGCGAATTCCTTGCGCCCGGGAGCTGGCCGCTTCCGCCTCCGCGCGGCTCGCTGCCAGACTGAGGTTTTGGCCACGAGCCTGCTGGAGATAGGCCTCGAGCGAAAGAGCGGGCGCGGCCTCGGCCGCAAAGGATATTAGGGAAGCAAGGAGGAGCGCGGCTGCTTTCATCCCAAACCTCTTGCGGCCCGCAGCCGCCTAACTGCCCAGCCCGCTTCCAGCGTAAAGGCGCCGCCCAGAATGGATCCGAGCGCCCAGATGAGGGCGAGAGAAAGAACCATCTCTCCCCCGGCGAACAAAAGCGCTCCCAGCGAAAGAGTGGAAAGGAGAGCCAGCTGCAGAAGCTCCTTTTCCTTTACTGCCCTGATTTCCTCGGGTCTGAGGAGAGCGCTGGCCACGAGGAGGCTCGCTCCGGTAAAGAAGGCACCACAGCCGAGCATGCAAATACTCGGGCCAAACTGCATTAGATAGTGCATGAGCCCCATACTGGAAGTGAATGACACTCCGAACTGGGGGCAGATCAGAAGGGTCGCGGCGCCGACCAAAGCCTGGATCAGGACCAGTTTCGTGAAGACGGCGAAAGCCGAGGGATGCAGATCCTGCCGAACCTGCTCCATAATCGCGCTCGATAGTGAGCTTGGCACCTCTTGCGTTTCCGCGGAGGCGAACTCGGCGAATTCTTTTTGCCACAAGGAACTATCGTTACTTCTTTTCATAAAAACCTCTCAAGACGCGTATGGCCCGGCTCACCAATTGCCGGGCATTACCTGGGCTTGTTTCCAAGGTTGCGGCGATTTCCTCAAACGAAAAATCTCTCTCGTACCTCAGCTCAATCACCTTTCTTTGCTGGGGGGAAAGGCGGTCGAGCGGTATTGGCTCTGGGTCAGCGTTGCGAAAGGCAACCTCCGGTACTTCTTCCACGAGAGACTCTTGGCTTAGGTGGGGCTTCTTCAAAGCATCCAGAAGCTCATTGCGGCAGATCGTGAAGAGCCAGGGCGCGAAGGGAAAAGCCGCATCGTAGCGGCCTCTGCTCTTGTGCAGCTTCAAGAACGTCGCTTGGAAAATGTCGCGGGCCAGAGCCTCGCTTTTCACTTTCTGCCGAAGATATCCGAGCACCCGGGCTGAGTGCCGGGAATAGAGCACCTCAAAGGATTCCGTGTCCCCGAGCTGATAAGCCACCATGAGTTCTTCGTCTGTCTTTTCGCTGAGCAATCGTGCTCCTTACCCTGAAGTACGATGCGAAGGCGATGTTTGTGACAGCTTTCGAAAAGGTACCTAAGTGCCTAGAATTAGGGCATGTTTTAGCGATTCTAGCAATCGCTATCGCAGCTCTCCCGAATCTCGTGGCAGAGCCTCCGTGCGTCCTCAACGCTGGGTGCGCCTGCAACAGGGGGTTGTTCTTTCGAAGCTGCCGCGCTCAACTCTGTCTGCCTCGCCTCGTGGCGGAGCAGGAATGTTTCATTGAGCTCCCTGGAAAAGGCCGGGGAAGGGGAGAACACGAGCAAGAGAGCAAGCGTAATCCAAAAATTCATGGTCATTACCGTCCGCAACATCGCGGAACAATCCTTTCTGAGTTTGGACGATGGCAGGAGCCCGCGGTGCGTTCTTGCCAGCGGTACAAGCGATCCAGCACGAGGAGTTTTCGGAGCGCGTTCGGACAACGGGAATTTCCGTGGTGAACTTTTCGACTGAAGTGATTTTTGCCGTGAGCTACTTCGTATCCGCGCCCTTCGTGGATAGAATTTCGATTTCGGCAGCGTGGGGAATTTCCTGTGCCTGCTTTGTCATTGCGAGCCTGCTCGGAAGGGGAGTCAGCCGATCCTTGGTTGTTAGCAGGACCTAGGTCGTCTCTCCTTTTTGATATCTGTTACACGCTCGCGTCTTTCGAGTTCACGGCAGGCGGTAGGTCCTGCAAATCGACGAGCCATAATCTGGTTCTCGGTCGCGTAAACCTCCGTAACATCTCAAGTTCCCTCCAGGGTGACCGAAAAGTTTTACAAGCGTTGTCGGCAAGGTAGCCAGTGCTTCGAGCGAAATCAAAATTCGTTCGGCACACAACGCACGCTTCAAAGCTTCACTGGAGGAAGTATGGGTCGCTCGAAAACCATCTCTCAATCTTGGATTCTCGGAACCGTTCACTGGTTCGATGATAAATCCGGCGAAGGCATGATTAAGTCGGACGACGGTCAGTCGTACTACGTTCACTACTCCGCTATCGATTCAAAGAAAAAATGGAAGGCACTCGAAGAAAAATCGAAAGTTAAATTCCAACTTGTAGACGACATCACGTTCACTCAGGTTTCGCGAGTGAAGGAAGTCTAATTTCGTATGGCTCAAGTAGCAAAAAAGCTCAAAAAAGTTGAAGAGCAGCTTCATGCGCCGTTGGAGTTGATTCCTTCGAACAACTACAATCCTTTTTGGCAAAGCTCGTTGTTTAACGAGGTTTATCTCCTGAATGATGCCCCCGTGAAGTTCAAGGAAATGTGGGAGCAAGATGAGGCGGGGCCTTTCTATGAATTTTGTAACCAGTTCCGAAATCTCTGTGAAGAACTCAAGGATGTGGACTTAGAGACTTGGAGCGAGCGCAAGACGATTAACGGTTTCATCAAGCACGTACTTAAAATGCTCGGCTACGCGGGAACGGCAACGCAAGAGCCTTGGGCAGAGGACGAGCCGTTCACGGTAAAAGAAAATGGGGAAACGAAGGTCTACAAGCCTGATTTCATCGTCGTCCACGATCCGAAGGAGTTGAAATATATTGAGAAGAAAAAGGGCGATGAGAAGTTGGAGGAAGCCCGCTCTGCGGTCATTGTACCTATCGAGGCGAAGTATTGGGGTAGAATTGATGACGTAAAACGCCGCGATGGAGAAGATGCCGAGCGTTCGGATAAACGAGATGAAGGGGACTCGGCGCGTACTCTAGACTTCGATGAGCAATGCCTTAAGTACATGGAAATTCTGAACAAGGACTTCGGAATTCTCACGGATGGAAAGACATGGCGGCTTTATAGCAAAGAGCTCTCATCGGACAGCTATCGAAGAAATTTTCAGTTCAACTTGGGACACCTGATGAAGCACGTAAATGCGGGCTTGGACAGAGACCAACGTGACTACGAGATTTTCTTGGAGAACGCTAAATACTTTTTCCACATTTTTAGTAAGACAGCTCTATACTCCGAAACTGGAGAGCGGAGATTCTTAGACGACCTTCTGGAGTACAGCAAAAAGTACGTCACGAAGGTCGAAGACGACCTTAAGGTGCGATTCGTAAAGGCCATGGCCTACGCCTGCAATGGGTTTCAGCGGGCCATGCACATTAAGAAGGAAAAGGAAGACCTCACGACAATTCGAAACGTGGCGGAAAGCCACCTGTTCAACATTCTTTTTATCAAACATTGTGAGTCCCGAAATATTCTTCCGCTCAAGCAGTCGCCCGAATATCGAAAAATTTCTATCTCGAACACAATTGACAAGCTGGAGCACTTTAAACCAGACCGCGAGGAAGAATTGACTCTTCCTTTGTTAAGGCGAATGTTCTCGAAAGACTTCAATTATGCACCTAGTGGCTATGAGCTGTACGACCGGCTTATGGTACTCACAAAAATTGTTCAACATGGTACGAAAGCAGAATTTAAAGAGTTTGAGATCAAGGGATTTCAAGAAGGAATTTTCTCAAAAGACGAATGGTCGTTTGCTCAGGCGCACAAGCTTTGTAACTCGGAGATGGTATCCATTCTCTTCCAGCTGGGGTATTGCGACTCTGACATTCCCGGTCGTAGGGTTCAGCAGATCCCTTACAACTTTTTTTCGCCGCGCCAGCTTGGTTCAATCTATGAAAGTTTCCTGGAGTTTAAATTAGAGAAGGCCAGCGAGGACATGGCCTTTATTAAGAAACAATGGCAGCCGGCGAATCTTCGCAGCGAAAAAATTAGAAATCTCGAAGTTCCGAAAGTGAAGAAGGGGGATTTGTTTTTCTCGCCCGATAACGAAGATCGGAAAATGTCTGGTAGTTATTATACCCCGGATAATGTCGTTCAATACATCGTCAGACAGACCCTTGCACCAATCGTTTTCGGAAAATCATCTGATGCTCTCTTAGGACTCAGTGTTTGCGATTCTGCGATGGGATCGGGGCACTTTCTTTCGGCTGCCTTAAATTTTCTGGCAAATGAGTATCTTCGGAAGAAGAAGGCGGAGCTGAACGATGACCTCAATTTATCATTGATCGATGCCAAACGGCTGGTTCTGCACAATTGTGTCTTTGGTGTCGACATCAACGCCCGCGCAGTGAAACTGGCAAAAATGAGTCTTTGGTTGGAGTCCGCGGCAGAGGGAACTTCCCTGGAGCCTCTTGACGATCAATTGTTATGCCGAAACAGTGTCTTCGTCATTGGCACTGGGGGCGACACCACGAAAGATAACTTGCTTAGGAAAATTCAAAAGGACGTGTTGGACTTCAAAGACAGCTTTCTCGAAAATAGCAAGTACAAGGGATTGGACGCTCAGATTCCTGCTAAGGATTCAGTCTTGGAGCTCAAAGCCGACCTGCCGGTTGTCTACAAGCGTGGCGGATTTGATGCCATTCTGATGAACCCCCCTTACCTTGCGTTCAATTATCTTCAGAATGACCTTGCTACCTTAAGCTATTGCAAATTGAGTCTGGAGCTTAGCTATAAATTCAACTTGTACACCGCCATTCTTACGAATGCTCTTTCGCTTTTGAAGGATGGTGGAGGTTACGGATTTATCGTTCCCAACAGTATTTCGAAAGAGAAATTTAATCTATCTCTTCGCACTCGTCTTATGGAGAAGACAAAAGTTCTCCATGCGCTTGTGTTCAATGAGCTTGATGAAGAAGTCTTTCCCGATGCTTCCAACGACGACTATCTCGTATTGGTGGGAAAGGCATTGGCTCCGGAGAAACAGCATAAAATCTCGGTCGATTCGATGAAAAGTGCGAATTCCGTATATCGAAGGGGCGTCATCTCTCAGTCTGAAGTGTGCGCGAATTTTGAATGTCAGTTTCAATTTCAAAATGTTGATTCAGAAGCTGTAATGACTGAAGTGCGGTCTATCCTGGAGAAAATCGAAAAGGGCGCGAGTCCCATTGGCGAATTCGCTACGATTCGTGTCGGCGTCACCCCGAGCCGCGCATATAAGAAAAAGTATGGGCAAGATTACGATTCATTTGGCAAGAAGCACTCGAACAAAAAAACCCTCCTTAGTTACATCAATGCAAATAAAGAAGAGGTAGGAGTTCATCTCTTTAGAGTGGCCACTAGTGAGCGAAAGATTGTTTGGGATCGAGATAGCTTATATGCGGACAAAGTTGACCCTGGAAAATTGGAATACTATGAGTCCAGAAAGATCATTACTCGCAATCGTGGAACAAAAATTTTTGCCGGAATAGATGAGGGATCAGTCGTTAGTGATATTTTTAATATCTGTGTGCCTGAGTATGATTCCGTAGAAAAAAAGAACTTCTGGAAGAAGGTCTCATTAGAGACGATTGTCGGTCTGCTTCAAAGCAGCGTTTTCAATTTCTATTTCAAAAAGAAGTTTGCCTTCCGGGATTTTAAATCGACGTTTTTGAGAGAGCTTCCTGTGAGCCCTGTCCTATTGGGAAAGGTGGCGGAAAGTATCGCGAAGATTGCATCGAAGTCAGGCGCATCAAAAGACCCAGCAAAGGCAATCTCGGAAATTGACGCATTACTGTTTGCCGCCTTTGATTTTTCAAAGTCACAGATTCAACTCATTCTCGATTTTGAAAAATCTGAATTGGAAAAAGAGAGGCCGAACAGGAAAGCCGCTTGATGATCTTTGTGTGGGTAGAGCAGGGCAATTGAGGATTTCAGCAGCTGAGTAATGGGCGGTAGTTAAATCTCAATGCACTTAGTGTAGCGGATGCCCTTCCGATTGGGGGCGGGTATTTCGTTATTAAATGCCACTACTTCCAGAATTGGCCATCCCCATTTCGGCTTGTCTCCGGTCCAGCGCCATGGAGAATTTTTGGACACACAATGCCGTGCAGAGTCTTTGTAAAAGTCCCTTTCATCTTCGTATAAAAAGCTTTCTCCAAAGGTGATCAAGCCTACTATTCGTGCTTTAAATTTTTCCTTCTTTCCAGGAGTCTCAACAATGGCCATCTGTTTCCCGATAAAACCTTTGGGAATTGGATAGGTTCTGGTTTCTATCGTCTTTGCACCGTCCAGGATCAACTTCGAGATCGGATATTGAATATTGATCCCAGTGTACGTCTTCTTTCTTTTCATAATTGCGGTTGCTGTTCATCCGTTTGAGGTTGCGTAGGTGGACTACAAACGCGTATCTGAGTGCCAAGTGGTTTGTGGAGCATTTCTGGATTGATTGGCTGATAACCGGATTTTCCGCCGAGCTTCATTCTTTCTTCGAACGAAACTGAGCGAGTATCGGTGAGGAATGTCTTCACCCGACCTTGGATGTTGCAACAATCTTTTTTGTTAGACCATAGGTCTTGGGTGCCCCAAAACTGGTCCTCACCGTTTCCAATGTAGCAAACAGTAAATTCAACGGCTCGTTTGATAGATCGGCGCTTTAGTTCTTCGTAGTAGGCGCGGATTTCCTTCTCGCTGAAGTGAAAATCGCGCTTAGATTTATAAACCTCATTTCGGTTGAAGAAGGGGCGTAGGTCGATGCCAGTTGATCTTTGGATGTTGTTTAGCGCGAACGCGCTGAAGCGGCCAAACCCGGCAATGATTGCGGGGCACCCGGCATCTGCGATTTCATCGACCATTTCAAATGAGCTGTATTCGAACTTTGGAACTTCTCCGTTCCATTTGAAGTTGGGGTCTGAGAAATATCCGTCAGGATAAATAGGGAACATCGGGTTGATTCTGACGGCTGTCCAGAATCCTGCATCAGCCAACTTTTGGATAGCGGCAAGGCGACGCTTTGCCGACGGCGCTCCCGGTTCAATCTGCTTGTTTAGGCTGTCATTGGTAGAGGCAATGCTAAATTGAATAGAGCACAAATCCTTGCGCAACAAAGCCATGTAATCGTCGCGGGCTACCAGGTCCGACCTTGTAATGATCGTGTAGGGATAGTTGTAGAAATCTAAAATCTTCAGGAACTCCTGCGTGATTTTATACTTGGTATCCATCCACATGAACGAATCGCTCATGCAGCCAACCCGGAACGGAATTCTACGCTCCATGATCGAGCGCCACTTCGAGGATTTTTGGGTCTCGAAGACGGTGTAGAAGATCTTTCGAATCTCATTGAGATCAACAGGAACAGGGATTGGGTTGTTCCAGTATCCGTGAACGGTGAGTTCCGCCTTTGCGTAGCAATATGTACAGTTGTGGGAGCAGCCCCTGCCGTAAGTATCAATTTCGAAGGCATACAAACATTGCTGGCAAGAGCTGTGCGCATTGACGAGTTTCATGGGATTGCTCTTCACAATGCCGCCACGAATGGGTTTGTCTTTATAGCGCAGCTCAAGATCGCGGTAGACCGCGTAATCGAAAGAGCAAGGGTATTTCGATAGACGATCTAGCTTAGCGGCTTCCGCGAGGAGTTCGTCATACACAGGAGTCGGAGGAAGAGCGACTTTCTTCTTGGTTTCCTCCAGATCCCTGAATTCGTTGAGCGGAAACGGAATGATCTTGGTTTCCACGCTCGGCTGGCTTTCACGAAATTGGTCTGACATCTCGGTGCTCCTTTCGTGAGGGTTTGCCAACGGGCGTGAGATTGATCTGCGGCTTCTTGATGAACTCCAGAATGGCGACTTTGGCTAAGGTGGAAAAATCCAGCAGCGAGTTCTTTCGAAGAAACTCTTCGATTAACTTTTCCTCTTCATCCGAAAATCGGACGCCGCGAACTCTTCCCATCTCAGTCCCTCAAAAACGATTGGCTGGCTTGATATAACTTTGTCGAACGGTGTTCAACAGGATGCTGCTCGAAAAATGAACATGGCGCATCGCGCAATCGAGTTCGGACGTGGGAGTTCCGCTTCAATCGCATCATAATGGATGTTCTATGAGCGATGAGCGCAGGCAATACCTGATAGATTCGATTCAGGATCATCTTGCTTTGGGGCGTCCCCTGAGCGACATCGCTCGCCGCCTTAGAGTCATCGCTTCTGACGAAGAGATCGACGGTGCAATGACGGCCTTCAAGGCCCAGAGCGCCGCTGTACGGGCCTCTCAGACGGTCAACACTCTCGTTGACGATCTGGAATATGAGAGCTGGTACAAGGGGCCGTCCGACGAACCACAATCCCACTGGCAGCTCCTTACCGAGGTTCTGAAAAACAAGAAAACGCGTCCGTGGTCTGACGACATGGTTCGGAGCCTCGATCACTCTTCCTCAACTGTGGTGGCGCATCTGGCCCCACCGAAATCTCAGGTTCATCGCGCAGTGAAGGGCTTGGTCCTCGGCTATGTCCAAAGCGGAAAGACGGCGAATTTTTCAGCGGTGATTTCGAAGTCCGTTGATGCTGGTTACAAACTTGTCGTTGTTCTCGCGGGCATGCACAACATCCTGAGGCTTCAGACGCAAGCCCGCTTACACGAGGAAATTGTAGTACCGAAGGAATCAGCCTGCACCACGCTGACGAAGGTGGACGAAAAAGGTGACTTCCAGAAGAAGCAATTCGTGGCCGCCAATCGAGCCCTGGGTAGCAACGATGGATTCACGCTTGTCGTTCTCAAGAAAAACTCGGCGGTGTTGCGTAATTTCAATTCTTGGTTAAGTGAAGCCTCCGAAGAAACTCTCAAACGGTGTCCCACTTTGGTCATTGACGACGAGTCCGATCAGGCCAGCGTGAACACCAATCGCCCGGAAGACGATCCAACCGCGATCAACGATCACATTCGAAACATCATCAAACGCTTTCCGATCATCAGCTATGTGGGCTACACCGCGACGCCGTTCGCGAACGTCCTTATTGACGCTTCTGTAGAGGATGACCTGTTTCCGAAAGACTTCCTGGTGAGTCTCGAAAAGCCTGTTGGATACGTCGGCACTGAAGAGCTGTTTGGGCGCGATGCAGTTGAGCCTCGCGGTGCTTTGAGTGGCCTTCCCGTCATTCGAACGATCCCGGACACCGAAGCAGCTCGTTTAACTGGGAAGAAAAAATCCAAGAACGCCCCGGAAAGTGAACCCATTCTTCCGTCGATGATCGAGGCGTTTGACGCCTTCATCGTTGGGTGCTCGGCGCGACTGGCAAGGGGGCAGTGGAAGCAGCACATGACCATGCTGATGCACACCTCTCACTTGGTTGCTCAACATATTACCCTGAAGGATGCCTTCGACGACTACGTTCTGAGCTTGAAGCTGGATCGAAAGGAAGAGTCCCCCGAGCTGATGGAGCGATTCCAGGCGATTTGGGAAAAAGACTTTCTTCCATCCTCATCATCTAAAACTTTCAGCGCGGCCGTTGTTCCGCCGTTTGCGACAATTTGGAAGAATTCAGAGAAATTCATCGAGCGGCTTGAGGTCATCATGGAAAACCATGAGTCCGAAGAGCGCCTGACTTACGACCGTCCTGATCCTTTTTGGGGAATCGTCATCGGCGGAAATACTCTGTCGCGGGGATTGACCCTGGAAGGACTCACGACCAGCTATTTTGTGAGAGGGTCCAAGGGGTACGATACGCTTTTGCAAATGGGACGGTGGTTTGGCTACAGGCCGGATTACGTCGATCTGACTCGGATATATGTTTCTGAAGATCTGCAATCCAAGTTCTACCATCTGGCAACCGTCGAGCAGGAAGTTCGTGACGAGATTAAAACGATGGCAGCGAATCGGGAGCGGCCAAAAGATGTCGGTCTGAGAATTCGGACTCATCCGACGATGACTGTCACTTCCAACCTTAAAATGAGGAACGCCCAATCCAGCGCTCTTACATATTCGGCGTCTAAGATTCAGGCGCTCTATATGAATCTGAAAGATGTCTCGCTGTTGCGCTCAAATTTCCAAGCTGTAGTTCAGTTGCTCGATGGAATCGAAAAGTATCACGGAAAGTTCGTCGCTCCCGGCTTCGAAGACCTGTCCTCTTGCCTCCTGTACCGCGACGTGAGCCCCGAGCTCATTCTGCAATTTATGGAAAGGTACAGCTTCAGCGCCGCGAACATCAGATTTACTTCCAAGATGATTACGGACTACATACACGATTTGACGAAAGTGGGGGAGCTTACGAAGTGGTCCGTGGCGGTCATGTCCCCCAAGACAGGTGCACCACTCGATCTCGGAAATGGCCGACAGGTTTTCAGGGTGGATCGTTCCGTGATGAAGAGAACGAAATCTGAGCGCGACCCCAGCGCAGACCATATCAAAGTCATCACGGCTCCAAGGGACGAGTTGATCGACCTCAAGGATCAGCTCTTGAACGGGGACGCGAGAACGACGGAGGAGATTTTCAAAAATGAACCCGAGCTGACTGAGGTTTACTTTCGACAAAACCTTCGTCCACGGGACCGTGGGTTGTTGATGCTCTACGCGCTCAACCCAAACCTTCAGATGTCGGAAAGTGACATCAAAACGCAATTAGAATCGCCTTCGCAAACAATGCCTCTGAGAGCAGTTGGTGATGCCTTCGCGGTGTCGTTCGTCTTTCCAAGAACGCAGAACTCTAAGAGTACGTATCGCTACGTTGTAAACGGCACCGTTTAAAGCGACTCAAGCGATCTGATGATTTCTCGTCAGCCAGACCATGGGCCGGTTCCCAACCTTTGGCTGATTTAGAATTGCAACGTAAGTGCCGATAAGCCCTCGGGTTATTTCAACTTTGCGAGGGCGGCATGTCGGTTCGTTATTTGACCAAATCAAGGTTCAAAATTGGTTTCGAATGCCCGACCAAGCTCTTCTTTCTCGACGATCCGGCCTTCGGAAATACGAACATCGACAACTCCTTCTTGGCAGCTCTTGCAGAGGGAGGATTCCAGGTCGGAGAGCTTGCAAAGGTCTACCATCCTGGCGGGGTGGAAATCAAAACGCTCGACAAAGTTGAGGCCGTTAAGCAGACCGCTGAACTCTTGAAGCAGAAGTCCGTGGTCATATTCGAGGCTGCCATTCAATACAAGAACCTCTTTATTCGTGCCGACATCCTCATCAAGAAAGGCGAGGCTATTGAAATCATCGAGGTTAAGGCGAAGAGCTACGACCCATATGAGGAAGATCAGTTCTACAATAAAACGCAACTGAAGAAGGGCGTGAAGAAGCTCAGTTCCGCGTGGGAGCCGTACCTTATCGACGTGGCCTTTCAGTGTTTTGTCGTAAAGTGTGCTCTGCCCTCAGTAACTGTTTCTGGCTCACTGATGCTCGCCGACAAATCTGCAACGGCCTCCGTCGATGGAGTCAACCAAAAGTTCTTTCTCGAAAAATCCGCAGAAGGGCGCACATCTGCCCGTGCCGTAGACGGCGTGACAAAGGAAAATCTTGGCAGTCCACTTCTTGTTCGTGTTCCGGCGGACGACGAGATTTCCGTCGTATGGGATTCCACCTACGAAATTGCGGGCAAGGCATTACCATTCCCAAAGCTCGTGGACTTCTTGGCCGATACCTGTGTGAATCGGAGTTTCGTCAAGCCTATCGTTGGATCGCAATGCAAATCGTGCGAATTCCGAATCGACAAAGAGCTAAAAGAACAGGGATTGAAAAGCGGCTTCGAACATTGCTGGCAGATGGCCTTGAAGCTGAAGCCAGCCGATTTCACCAGGCCATTTGTTTTCGACATTTGGAATTTTAGAAAATCTAGCGACTTGATCGAAGACGGTGTGCTCTTCATGGATCAGCTCTCCGAGGAAGATATTGCGCCTAGCAAGTCCGGTGATGGCATCGGTCTTTCCTCGTCAGAGCGTCAATGGCTTCAAGTGGAAAGGGTAAAGACAGGTGATCCATCCTCATTCATCGACAAACGTGGATTAGCGAAGGAATTTGCCACCTGGAACTACCCGCTACATTTCATTGATTTTGAAACGACGATGGTCGCAATTCCCTTTCACAAGGGCCGAAGACCATATGAGCAAATCGCCTTTCAGTTTTCCCATCACAAGGTTGAAAAGGATGGAACGATTGCCCATGTTGACGAGTACATAAACCGAGAAAAAGGCAAATTTCCGAATTTTGATTTCGTCCGGGCACTCAAGAAGTCCCTCGATGGCGACGGGGGCACTATCTTCAGATACGCGGCCCACGAGAATACGGTCCTGAATCAAATCAAAGATCAACTTTTATCATGCGAGGAGCCCATCAAGGACCGCGAATCGCTGATTCAGTTTATCGAATCAATCACGTCGTATTCCAACGCGAAGGGAAAAACCATCTCGGGATCGCGCTGCATGATCGACCTCTGTGAACTAGTGAAGAGGTATTTCTATCACCCAGAGATGAAGGGATCGAATTCAATTAAGAAGGTTCTTCCCGCGATCCTGAATGCTTCAGATTTTCTAAAAAGCAAATATCGGAATCCAATCTACGGAGCGGGTGGCGGCGTTGACAGCCTGAACTTCAAAGATTGGCGATGGATCGAAACGGACGGAAACGGAAATGTCAAAGACCCGTATAAGCGCCTTCCGCCAATTTTTTCTGACTTGGATCTTGAGGAGATGGATTCATTGATTATGGACGGAAGCATCGCGGACGGTGGAGCGGCAATGACCGCATACTCACGTATGCAGTTCACCGAAATGAGCGCACCGGAATGCGAGCGTGTCACCAGAGCTCTCCTGAAGTACTGCGAGCTTGATACCTTTGCGATGGTGATGATCTGGGAATACTGGAAGCACGAAATTGAAAAATCAGCGCGGAAGGTGGCGTGAAGTGACCGTGAAGTCTGGAACAAAGTTTTCGAAGTATCCGCTCCGTCATCTGACGGCTCGCGTGCCTTGGCACGACTCTGGTTGGTCAGGAAAGATTTGCGACAAGCCAGGAGCTAACATCGCCTGCATGAATCTGCGTAACATCTTGGAGTCCAAGGATGTCGCCAAAGAAGAGGAAGCCGCGGGGCGGCTATTGCATCAGCTATCCGAAAAAGAACTCCCACCCTGCATCCGTGAGCGGGCGACATTCATGGCTCCGTTTGAACATTCGGTTGAAGTGAATCATCCGTATCAGAACTCCTCCAAGGAGACCCATGGGCATTTTCGGACCACTCCTTTGAGGATTCCTCCCCACACCGTCATGGCACTTCCGTTCAAGTGGATGACGCTCGAACACGGAAAAGAAAACGCCGACAGATTTGATTTCTCCTTCGATTTGAAAACAGAGCCACCTCTTGCTTTCGAATCAACTTGGATGCAAAGCCTTGAAAACCAAAAGAGCTCTCAGGATGCTTTTTTCGGTCACATTTACCCTGAAGAATCATTGGTCTTCATCTATGCGAAGCAGGTCCCCCACGTTGAAAGCAAAGAGAGAATTCTGGTTGGAGTTGGGCGCGTTAAGCATGTTGGGGAAAACACCAAGTATAGAACTGAAAAAAGCGGGCAGACGACTTGCCTGATCTGGGAGCGGCCCGTTCAGCACAGTATCAGGTCAGATTTTTCGGACGGATTTTTGCTGCCGTTAAAAGAAATTTTCGAGAGGGCCACAGCAAACGAGAAATTCAATGCAGATGACTTCATAGTAAAAGTTCCCGATCACTTGGCTGAGAGCTTTTCATACGGCAGCGAGCATCTCAGTAGCGATGGTGCCCTTACCGTGCTCTCCCAGTTGCAGTTAGCTTTGCAGAGAATTGCCGGCGAGTTTAAGGGACCGTGGGCACAATGCCTCTCATGGATCAACTCGGAGGCGGCGAGGCTAAAAAAGGAAAGAGGGTTGAGGCCGGGCCTTGGAGCGGCGTTGACGGCATTTGGCTTAAAGAATGGAACTTTCGTTGCATGGGAGCTTCATCAAAGAACTGCGGAAGGTGACGACCCCTGGAACCTTCTGGACAAAATGTTTCAGGCTCCAACGGATATCTTGTCCTCCGCACTCGCCAAGTCCATATCGAAGACGCACCAGAAGCTCTGGTCATCCTTGGAGAGCAATGAGCGACATCTGCTACAACTGATTTCTCGTGTAGATTTAACTCCAGATCAGGCTGAGTCAGTGTACGCCACCGTTACGGGTGGTGACGGTGCTTTGAACGCCTCCGCAAAGGAAATTTTGGAGAATCCTTATAGAATTTACGAATGCTCACGGCTAACCGCCGATCCCATTTCGTTTGAAGTGGTCGATCTCGGAATGTCTCAGCTTCTGAACGTATTCTCTGATGACGAATCGACAATTGATTCTCTGGATGATCCCCGAAGAATTCGCGCACTCGGCGTCAGAGTGTTGGAGCTTGCTGCCAACGAGGGGCACACCGTTCTAACGAAGCCCATTTTCATTGATCGGCTTAAGAGTTTTTCAATTCAAAATCCGCCAACTATAAATGGGCCAATCGTTCGACTCGCCGAGAAGGAGTTCAAGGGAGAAATTGAAATTTTAAGTGTTGAAGGAGGAGATCATCTATATCAGCTCAGTCGGCTTTTTTCGTTCTCAAACATTATTTCTAATGGCGTGAACGGCCTCTTGGGAAGGGAGCGCCATGTATTGAAGGCGGACTGGGAAAAACTACTGGAGGCCGAACTGGGTGAGCCTGGTACGGACTCACGGGAGCTGCGAGCCCGTCAAG
>CAZTCD010000084.1:0-3710 GCA_964612065.1 uncultured Bdellovibrionales bacterium
TGGAGCAGATGGTGTAGGTCCACCGGCTGTTTCAGGCAAGCCTCCACGGGGAGGGGGGTGGGGTCTTCGAGGCTGGCCGTGGAATCGAGGCAGCTCATGGTTACCACGCGATGGCCGCTGATCAGCTCCCTTTGGTCCAGCACCTCCCAGCCGTTCATCTTGGGCATCATGAGATCGAGAAAAACCAGCATCGGCTCTTCTTCCTCCTGCAGCACTGAAACCGCTTCACAACCGTTCCTGGCTGTTACTGTTTCGAATCCTTCGCATTCCAGCACGTCCTCCAAGGTGGAGCGGATGTCGGAATCGTCTTCCACGATCAGTATCTTCCTGCACTTCGCTTTTTTGCTGCTCACGTCCTGTTACCCCCGGATTGTTCTTTCATGAAAATCGTTCAGTGGGCGGCCGCGGAAATCGCGGCGGTGCTTCTAGGCTGCTGCGATGGCTGCCGGTAGCTGAGTTTGCGATAGAGGGTTTTCCTGTCGATGCCGAGGTCGCGCGCGGTCCGGTCTTTGGCGCCACCGTTTCTGGCCACGGCGAAGTCGATATACTTGAGGCATACTTCATCGAGGGACAAAAGCGCACCCGCCATGGGCAGGTGAAAGGAGTCGGCCGCCTGCGGAGGAGGGGCCACTTTCAGTTCGTGAACGCTGGCGCCCGCAGCGGCCGTGGCTTCATCGAGGCATTGAAGGTCTTCCCAGGCGATTTCGAGGCTCTGGCTCAGAACCACCGCGCGTTCGATGGCGTTCTCCAGCTCTCGCACGTTGCCTTTCCACGGGGCCCGGAGCATTTTTTCCACGCAGACTTTATCGAAGCTCACTTTTCGTTTGTGGTTCAAGCCGGAATATTTTTTCAGGAAATACTCCGCCAGGGGAAGGATGTCTTCCTTGCGTTCCCGCAGGGGAGGCAAATGAATCGGAATCACGTTCAGGCGGAAGAACAGGTCTTCCCGGAAGTGCTGCCCGGCGATTTCCTTGCGGAGATCCTTGTGGGTGGCGGAAATAATTCGGGCGTGGAAGGGGCGGTTCTGCGCCTCGCCTATCCGGCGAATTTTCTTTTCCTGCAGCACCCGGAGGAGTTTCGCCTGTAGGGAGGCGGAAAGATCGCCGATCTCATCGAGGAAAAGAGTGCCGCCTCCGGCCTCTTCAAATAGGCCGGCCTTTTTCTCCGTGGCCCCGGTGAAAGAGCCTTTTGCATGGCCGAATAGCTCGCTCTCGAGAAGATTTTCCGGGATGGCGGAGCAGTTGATCGCGAGAAAGGGTTCTTTGGCGCGGGGGCCGAAGGCGTGAATGGCTCTCGCGATCACTTCTTTTCCCGTGCCGGTTTCTCCCGAGATGAAGATGTTGGTGGTGGAATCGGCCACTCTTCGTGCGAGATCGATGGCTTTCAGCAATCCCGGGCTTTTTCCGATAATGCCGTTCGTGGGCTGGGCCAGGTTCATTGCGGCTTTCAGGTTCAGGTTCTCGGCCTGCACTTTGTGGAAGTGCAGGGCGCGGTCCACCGATACCTGGAGCTGCGGAAAGGAAAGGGGCTTCACGATAAAATCATAAGCACCGGCCTCTATGGCTGCGATCGCCGCTTCGGAGCTCTTTTCCGCGGTGAGCAGGATCAGCGGAATCTCAAAGCCGCTGGCTCGAAGCTGCCTTGTGAGCTCGGTGCCCTCGATATCAGGAAGCTTGAGGTCGGAGATGATCACGTCGGCATGGCCGCCTTCTTTCTGAATGTAGGAAAGGAAAGATGTGGCATCGGAGAAGCCCGAGGTGACGAAATTCTTGGAGCGAAAAAAGGCGAGGATGAGCTCGCGGATGTCTTCGTCGTCTTCCACTACAGTCAGTTGAGGGCGTTCGTTCAGCATTTCAGTTCTCCCTTCTGATCACTTTCGGATATTCCGGTTCACTGGTTCCCGGGATTTCTCGGAAATCCGGGAGTGCGCCTGCGGGAGCGTGGCAGGATTCCACGCTTCTTTTATTGCGTACCAATTTGCCTCAAAGATTCTTTTCGCCTTCTCTGGCGGGCAGAGATTCTAAACGCCTGTAATCTTTGAAATGATCGTGGGCGTTGAAGCAAGGTGGTAACAGGGAAGCAGAATTTGGAGGATGTAGTGCAAGAGCCATGCGCAGAAACCGGCCTCCTCTTTTCGCGAGGAGGCAGGGGTGAGCAGGAAGGGTAACGGGGCCTTAAAAAAGCGGGCGCACTTGGGTTGAAGGAGGCAAGCCGTAGAGCAGCTGAATTCCTTCCAGGTCACCCGCTCCCAGCCCTATGGTGCCGCCGTTGATTCCGCGTTGCATGAGCTGCGAGCGGTCAGGCACATGATTGAGCCCCAGAACATGGCCAGCCTCGTGTGCGATCGTCATCCGAAGGCTGAGCGCGTTCTGTTCTCCCTTGCTCGTATGCTGCTCGGACACGGTCCAAAGCTCGTTGAAGTCCAGGCAGAGAGCCGCCTTTTTCAAGGGGGCGAGCCCGTTGCCGGCCGGTTCCGCCCGATCGAGGGAAACTCTGGCGTGCAGGACAGGATCGTCTTGCTCGCTCAGGCCGATCACGAGATTGGCTTTGGCGGGATCGGTAACGCGCTCGAAGCGCACGTTCGCGGCCTTTTCCCAGAAGAAAAAGCCCGCTTCGATCTCACGCTGAAAAATATTGAGCGGCAGCTTGAGGCGCGTGAGGAGTAGATCCATCGGGAGAAGGCTGCTGCAGGAGCCATAGGGGAGCTCCGTTTTCAGGGGTGCATTGGCGAGAGCCCAGGTGATCACGGCGGGTTCGCCCAGCTGAAGCTCTCCCTCGGGCGAGTTCCATTTCACTACGGGGCCGCCGTGCTCCGGGAGGTGGAGAAGGGAGTAGCCAGCCTCTGCGGCGTGAGCCGGGGGGGAGAATAGTAGAGCGGCAAGAAGCAACGGGATGCGCATATTCAAATTCCGTTTGGCAAAGGGAACGAGTTCAGGCTCGACAAAAAGCAAGTCCGGTGCCGCGGAGGCGATTGGCTAAGGTGCTGAATCGTCTTTGGTTTCCAGAGGACTGGAGCGAGGGGGGCTGTATAGCTTTTGGGCGGGTGTATGGCTGATTTTAGGGGTGGGCCGGATCGAGCTGGCCTTTTCCCCGGATCACCAGGAGATTGTTGTAGAAAGTGAGGCCGATATTATAGGCGCGCTTTTTAAGCTCTTCCGCCTTGAAGCCTTCGTGTGCCTCGTCCACGGTGAGGAAAAAGAGAGAGAGCCAGCGTTCGAAATGAGCCGCTTCAAGTTGCAAAGGGATGTGAGGAGGGAAGGGGCGCCCTTTATAGGCCTGGCCTTCAAAGAGGAGCTGCTCCCAGAAGTCTCCGATCTTGGGCAGATGCTCTTCCCAATTCACCTTGGCCACTTCGTTAAAGACCGGGCCGATGAGAGGATCCCGGCGAACGCGTTCATAGAAGCGATTCAAGAGAGCATCGAGCTGGGCCCGATTTTCGAGAGGGGGGCGAGGCATGGGCCGATAGTGGCAGGCCGAGAGCTGGTGATCAAGGGTTCGCGGCAAATTTGCCTAAGGTTCCAAGCCATTGCGTTGGTGCTTTTTACAGGGTGAACGGTGTCATCTTCGCCAATAGGGATCAGTTTGGCCCTGAATTACTCCGGAAACGCTCGAATATGCCGCTGAACGCCTTGGCATCCCGCTTGCGTTGGGGCAATCAACGGATCGAACCCCCGTGTGCTGTCCCCAACTAAGGAGAAACTATGAAACTG
>CAZTCD010000084.1:3720-17564 GCA_964612065.1 uncultured Bdellovibrionales bacterium
GCCTTACCCTCGCCGGAGCTGTAGCCGATGCAGCCCCAGGACGCTGGCGCCGGCATGATCCTGATTTCGGCCGCAGAGGTTTCGAGATCGGCCTAGGCACCGTTCGCCTCGGCGACGAAGGCCGCCGCATCGACGCTGAAGTGATCGACGTGCGCAACAACCGCCAGATCGAGTGTAACCTCACCCACATCAAGTTCACGGCCGCTCGTGAAGCGGTGATCATCCAGCGTGTGGTGGTGGAATACCGCAACGGCCAGCGGGATGCCGTAGATCTCAGCGATCGCGACGACGGCCGTGGTGGCCCCGGCTTCGGCCGCCCTGGCTTCCCCATGCTTCGTGGCCTGCGCCTGATGCCCGGCCGGAGCTCCGAATGGCTTGATATCGACGACGTGGCAGACGGACGTGTGAACGGCCGCTGCGTGGATCGCATCCACATCTACGGCAACGATATCGATGCCCCGGGCCGTGATCCCCGCGATCACCGCCGTCCCGGCCGTCCTGGCTTCGATCGTGGTGCCCTCGTATCGGTTACGGGTTTCGTGAAGAGCGATCGCCGTGGCAACGATGGACGCCCCGGCCATGGTGGCGGCGGACGTCCTGGCGACGGACGTGGTCCCCGCAGATAAGCTCTAAGCAATCTTAATCTACGCTAAACGAAAAAAGGCCTGCGGAGATCCGCGGGCCTTTTCTTTTCCATCCCTTTTCAGTCGTTTCTAAATCCGCACCACCTCGATGCCCTTGCTCTTCATCTTGGGGAGATCCGAGGGCAGATTTTTCTGCACCTCCAGCGCGATGGCTTCCAGGATCGGAAGCTTGAATTGCGTGCGGCTCGTAACCAGGCTCACCTCCCGCACCGGCATCGGCTTGGTGAAGGGTTTGAGCTGCGCCTTCTTTTTCCCCATCAGCGATTTGGCCGCCAGGTGAGGAAGCAGGGTGTAGCCGTGGCCCTGCTCCACGAGATGAATCACTGTCTCCAGGCTGCCGCTCTCGAGGCGCACGTTAGGGAAGGTGCCGGGTTTCGAGCGCGCTCCGCAGAGGCGCACGATCTGATTTCTCAAACAGTGCCCTTCAGCGAGCAGCCAGATGTCTTTCGTTTCGAGGCGGTCTTCACTCACCTCCGCGAGCTTCAGCAGCGGATGGCCCTCGGCCGCGAACACCCAGAAGGGCTCATAGTAGAGGGGCTTTTCCACGAGCTTCTCGCCCGGCAGGGGAGTGGCGAGGATGGCCGCATCGATGGCATCGCGGGCGAGCGCCTCCAGAATATTCTCTGTGGTCATCTCTTCCACGAAGAGGTTCACGTCAGGGTAGTGTTTGGCAAAAGCGCCCAGAAAAAGGGGAAGCAGATACGGAGCAATCGTGGGAATGAGGGCTAGCCGGAAATCTCCATGGGGGGCATTGGTTTTATTTTTGCCAAGATAGTCTAATTTTGCGGCCTCCCGCAGCACGGCCTTGGCCTGTTCGATGATGGCAGAGCCCTCCGAGGTGGGGAGGATCGGCTGCTTGCTGCGGTCGAAGAAGGAAATGCCGTATTCCTCCTCGAGCTTATGCAGCTGCATGGAGAGAGTGGGCTGGGATACATGGCAGGCCTTGGCGGCCTTGCCAAAATGCCTCAGCCGGTCCACGGCCACCAGATATTCTAATTGCGTTAAAGTAGGCATATTTTTAGGTGATAGTTTTTAACTATCGCGTCATAAGAACAATTGATTTTATAAAATACGGAAAATAGGCGAGTCTAGTAAAAAGAACGAATTCCAATGGTTCTTCCAAAGGAACCCTGAAAGACAGCTAGAGCGATATTCTAGAAAGATACTAAGGAGATAAAAATGCAGACTTTGATCAACAGCAAAATCACTGAATTCAAGGCACAAGCCTACCACAATAACGGCTTCAAAACGGTAACCAATGCCGATTTGAAGGGCAAATGGTCGATCTTCTTCTTCTACCCTGCCGATTTCACCTTCGTATGCCCCACGGAGCTCGGCGATATGGCCGACAAATACGCCGAATTCCAGAAGCTCGGCGTGGAAGTGTATGGCGTGAGCACCGACACTCACTTCACCCACAAGGCCTGGCATGATACTTCGGAAACCATCAAGAAGATCAAATACCCCATGCTTGCCGATCCTACCGGCCACCTCTCCCGCGCTTTCGGCGTGCATATCGAGGAAGAAGGCCTCGCTTACCGCGGCACCTTCGTGGTGAACCCGGAAGGCCTGATCAAGATCGCCGAGATCCACGATAACGGCATCGGCCGCAATGCCGACGAACTTCTCCGCAAGGTGCAAGCCGCTCAGTTCGTGGCCTCGCACCCGAACGAAGTTTGCCCTGCCAAGTGGCGCCCAGGGGAGAAAACCCTCAAGCCGGGCCTCGATCTCGTAGGCAAGATCTAAGCAGCTTTGATCGAAACGGAATCTAGTTCCGCGTGAGGGCTTCTTGAGCCACGCGCGGCAGAGCCGGGGGCTCTCCTCCAGGGGCCCCCCTTTTTTTACCCAAAAATCGGAAGATTTTGAACGGAAGGAATGAATATGTTGGACCACGATCTCAAAGAACAGCTGAAAACCGTTTTCGAGAAGCTCGAAAATCCCGTAACCCTCGTTCACCATGAGAGCGCGCACCAGAACCAGCCCGAGCTGCTCGAGATGCTCGAAGGCCTGGCCTCCACTTCCGATAAGATCCTCCTGAAGTTTTCCGGCTCCAAGAGCGATGCGCCCGCCTTTCATCTAGAGAAAGATGGAAAGCCCGTGGGCATCTACTTCCGCGGCATTCCCGGCGGGCATGAGTTCACCTCTTTGATCCTCGCCATCCTCAATACCGATGGCAAAGGCAAGATGCCCGATGAGGGCCTCGCCCTGCGGATCCGTGGCTTGAAAGGCCCCGTGCGCGTGCGCACTTATATGTCGCTCACCTGCGAAAATTGCCCCGACGTGATCCAGGCCCTGAACCAGATGGCCCTCACGCATCCTGATTTTGAGCACGAAGTGATCGATGGTGCCTATGCCCAGGAGGAGATCACCAAGCTCGGCATTCAGGGCGTGCCCAGCGTGGTGGTGGGCGACAAAATGATCCATTCCGGCCGCATCCACTTCCTGGATCTCCTCGCCAAGCTCGAGGAAACCTTCGGAACCGAAAGCAGCCAGGCTGCCCATGCGGGCGAGGATCTCGGCCATTTCGATGTGGTGGTGGTGGGTGGTGGCCCCGCCGGTGTGAGTGCCGCGGTATATAGCGTGCGCAAAGGATTGAAAACGGCCCTGCTCGCCGAAAGGATAGGCGGCCAGGTGCAGGACACCAAGGGCATCGAGAACCTTGTGGGCGTGGTTTATACCGAGGGCCCCAAGCTCTCGGAAGATCTCTACAAGCACCTTTCCTCTTATCCCGTGCAGGTGTTCGATCGCCGGCGCGTGCGCAATATCACGAAAGACAAAAAGGTGGAGCTCGAGGGGGGCGAAACTCTTTCCGGCGACGCCGTGATCGTTACCACGGGCGCCAAGTGGAGAGAGCTCGGCGTGCCCGGCGAGAAGGAATACATCGGCCGCGGCGTGGCCTACTGCCCTCACTGCGACGGCCCCTTCTATAAGGGAAAAAATATCGCGGTGATCGGCGGAGGGAACTCCGGCGTGGAAGCCGCGATCGATCTCGCGGGCATTGCCGGCACGGTGACCGTTTTCGAATACAACGAGGCCCTGAAGGCCGACCAGGTGCTCGTGGACAAGCTGAACTCGCTCCCCAATACTTCGGTGATCACCAACGCGATCACCCGCGAGCTCGTAGGCGATGGGCAGAAGATCGTGGGCATTCAGTTCGAGGATCGCAAAACCGGCCAAACCGTGAAGCGGGATGTGGACGGAGTGTTCGTGCAGATCGGCCTGCTCCCCAACTCTTCGTTCGTGAAGAATACGGTGGAGCTCACGAAGTTCGGAGAGATCGTGGTGGACGGGAAGAATCACACCTCGGTGCCCGGCATTTATGCCGCAGGCGACGTAACCACTACACCTTTCAAGCAGATCGTGATCGCGATCGGCGAAGGGGCCAAAGCGGCTCTCGCCGCCTTCGAAGACAGGATGCTCAAGCACTGATCCGCTTTTCCGTGTGGGAAATCAAAATTGAAAATCTAGCTGGGCGGCCGGGCTGATCTTTGCAGATCCCCGGCCCATGCTATACTCCCTGGATGCCACCGGAGAAAAAATCCCGCCTCTACCGCTTTCAGGAGCGGATGCGAATCGCCCGCCAGGGCGGGGTGAAGATGGACATTCCTTTCCTCCTGGCCGAAGCCCCGAACCTTCGCTTGGCGGAAGACCGTGTAAAGTGGCTGGAGCAGGTTCTTGTTTGGGTGCGATTGTCGGGAGGAGCCGGCACCTCCCGCTCCACCAGCATTCGCTTCCTTCTCTCCCGCATCGATCAGAACCAGGATTGGAAAGAAAGTTCAGCGATCGCCGTAAGGGCCCTGCTTCTCGAAAGTTCTTACGTGCGGCTGTTTTCCGAAACCGGAGTGCACAGCAATTTTGACTTTTTCCGCGAAGGCGTTTCCCGGGTGGTGAAGCGCTTCTTTCCGGCGCATGGCGAGCCAAAGAATATGGAGACGGTGATCGACCGCGTTTTCAGCCGCGAGGAGGACGCCGATTGGGTGGAGGCCCTTCCGGAAGAGCTGCGCTCCCAGCTGGCAGGTTGGATCTTCGCTGACCCCGCTTTCGGCGAGCGTTTTCGCGAGCATCTCATCGCCGATGCCGGAGAGGCTACTTATTTTCTGTGTATCAGGGCTTCGGCGATCGCGATCCAGCGCGAGCTGATGGACCGGGCTGGGGCCTCGCGTGCGGCGGAAATTCCCAACCTCAGGATCCGCGCAGCGGCCAGGAATTTCTTTGCCGCTCTTCTCAGCGGGAAAAGCCGTGCGGAAGTGGAAGTGGCTCAGGAGGCCGTGATGGCCGAGCTGGCAGCCTCGCGCAGGTACCTGGAGAACGTACGCTCCCATCTCGAGCAGTATGGCGTGAGCGTGAACCTGGTGTTCAGCCTGGAGAGCGCGGGATCGATTCACGACAGGGTGGAAAATCTTCTGGCTCTCGCTTTCTGGCTCCGCTTCCCTCATGAAGGATACGATCCCTGGGCGATCTTCGTGCGCCTGCTTCGCGATAGCGATAGCGAAAAGAGAGTGGGGCCCTTGCTCCGTAGCAACTTCCACCTCCTTTCGAGAAAGATCGTGGAAAAATCCGGTGCCACGGGCGAGCGCTTCATTACCGGTACCCGGGCGGAGTACCTTTCGATGTTCTACGCCGCTCTCGGCGGCGGTTTCATCACGGCTTTCACCGGATTGGCGAAGCTGCTCGGCCCTTCTGCCACGGCTCCCTTCCTGGTGGGCCTCTATTCCGCGCTGAATTTCTCCCTCAGCTTCGTGCTCATGCACCACCTGCACTTCAAGCTCGCCACGAAGCAGCCTTCCATGACGGCCGCGGCCCTCGCCTCAAGATTGAGAACTGGGTCCCGGGGGCAGGGCGCCGAGGATTTCGTGGATCTCGTGGCGAGGATCAGCCGCTCCCAGTTCGCCGCGGTGGCTGGGAATATCATAGCCGTGATCCCTACCGCTCTTTTGATCGACTTTCTCGCCACCTGGTGGAAGGGCCATCACGTGATCGATGCGCTCTACGGCCTGCGCTCGATACAAACCCTGCATCCTTTCGCCACTCTCACCGTGGCTTATGCCGCTCTCACGGGAGTGGCTCTTTGGGCCTCCGGCACGATCGCCGGCTGGCTGGAAAATGCCTACGTATATTACCAAGTGCCCAAAGCCCTGCAGACGCACCCTTTCCTCAATAATTTGCTGGGGGAAAAAAACGTGGGCCGGATCATCGCCGGCATCGATCGTAATCTCACGGGCTGGGGATCATCTGTGGCGCTGGGCTGCCTACTGGCTTTTATTCCTGTAGCGGGATTTTTCTTCGGCCTTCCCATCGATGTACGCCACGTAACCCTGAGCACCGGCGCCATGACCTATGCGGTGAGCGCGATCGGGTGGACCAATGTGCCCGTATCCACCCTGGTATTCACCATTCTGGGGATCGTCTCGATCGGCGCCATGAACTTCGGGGTGAGCTTTGCCCTGGCCTTCCACGTAGCGGTACGCGCGAACAACGTGCCTCGCCATCGCGTAGCCGTGATTCTCCGCGCCTGTCTGGCGCAGGCATTGCGGAAGCCGGGAAAATTTCTCGTACCTTAGCTTAAAACAGCCTACCTAGATTCAGCGAAGTGGCATTCGTGGCCGGCGCATCGTAGCCGCCGATTTTCTGCACATAGGTGAGGCCGGTATACCAGTAGTTCCCCAGGCCGAGATCAAGAGATCCGAGCAGCCCGAACTTCGCGGAACGTATCCGGTCGGGCCTTCCCGCCGGAGAAAAGGCGGCGTCATACTTATCGTCGTAGCGTTCCTGCAGATCCATTTCCAGGTAAGGGCCGAACTTGAGGGTGGCCGGGATGTGGAGGGAGCTTTCCATTTTCCAGCCCAATGCCTGGGATAGGGCAAGATAGGAGTTCTGCTGTTTCGGGTAGCCAAGCCCGAAGTGCAGCAGGTTTTCCAGATGTAGGCTGTCCGTAAGGCCCACGCCTAGCTGAAAACCCAGATTGGCCAGATCCACCCGGGGCTGCGAGAACTTAGAGCGGTTGAAGTCAGCAAAAGGAGTGAGAGAGCCGTAGATGCCTAGGGAGTAACGGAGCTCATGCACCAGATCGAATCCATAGGTGAGCGTAAGAGCGATGCCTGTGTCCTTTTCATGGAAGAGCTGGCCTGCGGCCTCCTCGCGGCCGCTCGTGAAGCTGCGCACTTGCAGCTTTGCGAAGTGCCGGCTGCCGAAGCCCGCGCGGAAAAAATGGGCCGCTGAAAAGTCATGGATATTGATCTTTGCTTTCTGGAAAGAGCCGGTATTCTCAGTCGGCTCCACCTTGCCCCGCTCCAGCGTGGTTCGGAGCTCTACCTTCCAATCACCCTCGTTTCCCTGCTCCTGGGAAGAGATAAGCGCCTGGGCAGGCGAAAGAAAAAGCAAGCTCAACAGGATCGAAATCATAGGCACCTCTGGAGCCCAAGATAGGGCAGGGGAGGGGGTGGATGAAGCTTAGATCCTCTAAGGCAGCTATTCAGCCGGCCTGAACAGCCGGGCTTGAGCCATTTAGCTCCGCTGAATCCGGTATTCACGGATTCTATGGCTCCCCGCCTCCGGCGAGCGGTGAGAAAAGAAGAGGGAAGGCAACCGAATTCCCGGGGGCCGATCAAAAAACGGAGACAGTCCTATGAAATATCTTTTCCTCTTGTCCGCATTGCTTCTTTCCTTCGCTGCCGTGCCCAAGGCCCAGGCGCTCGAGGTAGGAGAGGCAGCACCTTGTGTGGTGCTGAATCACATCTCCCCCAACGGTGCTGCCGATTCCGAACATTGCATCCGCGATCCGGAAGTGGATGGCCAGTATAAGATCCTCGAGTTCTTTTCTGCCACCTGCTCCGATTGCGCGCGCAACCTTCCCAAGGTGAGCGGGCTCGCCCAGCGCCTGAAAGGCAAGGCTACCACCCGTCTCGTGGGTATCGATCGCTCGGAATCCCTTCTGCGCAGCTACGTAAGCTCCCACCGTGATCAGATCCGCTTCGAGGTTGCCCTCGATACGAATCGCGATGCGAAACGCGCTTATGACGTAGTAGCTACCCCCACGCTCTTCGTGCTCGATCAGAACAACGTAGTGAAGTTCAAAAAAGTGGGAGTGCTCAGCGATTCCGAGCTTTCCACCATTGAATCCATCGTATCGGGACGCCGCTAATGCGTATCTTCCTGCTTTTCAGCCTGTTTTTTCTGCTCAGTGGATGCTCTTCCATGAGCGAAATCGATCGCAGTCTTGTTTCCTCTCCTCTGATGAGTTTTGAAGAGAGTGAGATGGATAAGCTTGCGCCCCACACAGGCTTGAGGGGCGGGGCTTCTGCCGGAGGGGGGGCTTGCACGGTATGCGCGCACTGAATTCCGGCAGATGGATAGTAAGTGGACTGATTCTGGCGTGCCCGGGCTTTGCGCTCGGGGCGCCTCCTTCCCTCAAGGTGGCCAGCTCGTACAAGAGCGAGAAAGGATCCACCGGAGCCAGCACGAACGGGATCGTGGAAGCTGGTTCTCTTTCGAATTCGAGCGACATCAGCTCGGGTTCCGCTCTGGGAGCTCTTACGCTCAGGATGGGATATGACCGGCAGGAACCGGCCTACGATCGGATCTTGATCACCGACCGCCAGGGCAATACCGAGCCGCTCTCCCGTATTCATCCGGGGCCGGAGAGCTCTGTGAGAGGCGGGCTTGATCTCGCGTTTCCCGCTACCTCGCTTTCTCTCGACTACTCCCGCACGCTGGGGGCCAGCGCTTATCCCGGCCAGAGCTTTGGGGTGAAGAGCTCTTTCGACCAATACTCCACCGGCACCCGCTATCTTCTGGAAGCCGCGCGCTCCGACTTCTCCGGTCCGCGGGCCTATTTCGTGGATCCGGACACTTTTCGCACCCATGAGCGCCCTTCCCGTCTGCTGGAGAATCAGCTCAAGGCGGGAGTGGAGCAAGTTCTGGCTGAGCGGCTGCGGCTCAGGCTTATGGGAAATTTTGCCAACCGCCCGGATCGCCGCCCCTCCAAGGCGGGGGCGGAAACCTCCCTTTCGTGGGCGTTTCACGACAACAAAAGCCTCGTAGCCACATTGGGAACGGCCCGGGAGCTTCGAGCGAGCCAGTTGTTCGACGAACGCGGCTACCTCGATGCCACCTGGCTGCAGACCGAGCTCCGCTGGGAACCTTCCTACTCCTGGAGTTTTTACGGCCGCCTGGGAACCATGCTGGAGACCGAAACCGCCAGGGGCCGCCTGGCCCGCCAGCGAGTGGGCACCGATATGGTGGGCCTCGAGGCGAGGCGAGCAGGAGGAAAAGTGGAGTTTGGCTTGAACTCATTCGCCGCATTTTCCAATACCGGTTACCGAAATTTGCAATTAGGAGGAAATCTGACATGGCTACTTTGAGGCTGAGGCATCTCGTATTTTCCGTATGCGTGTTTGCGCTTACGGGCTGTGGCCTTTCGCTGCCGAAGGAAGAGGTGGCTCCGCCTGCTCCTTCCCGCGACCTGGGGCAGGGATCGATCACCGGTATTTTCACCGCTCTCGACGGGAGCCGGGTGGATCTTTCCGGTGATTCCTCGTCCATTCAGGTGCTGATGTTTGTTTCGGAAACCTGTGCCGTATGCAGAGAGGAAACGGAAGCTTTGGTGCATGACCGTGGCAGCAGAGGCATTCCCACCAACGCAAGATTCTATTCGGTATTGGTGGGTTCTATCGCGGAAGACGCCGAAGACTGGAAGAGCTCGCTGGGAGTGAACTGGACCGTGGGGCTCGATCCTGGAGACAGTCTTTTTCGCGCTTATTGCCCCGATCTGCAAACGCCTTGCACCATCTTGCGAAATCCGGAAAACGGAAAGTTGAGCGCCTTCACCGGATTGCATTCGATCGCCGACTGGGAGCAATTTACCGGCCCTTGGGCCTTTTAGAAGGAGAAGAAAATGAAAACATTGATCGCTTGCATCGTTCTGCTGGCCGCTTTCGGCGGAAACGCAAAGGCTGAAGTAGTGGCTCTGGAAAAGCTGAAGGCCGTGCGCCAAGCTGCTCCGGAGCTGAAGGAGAAGGTGCTTCTGTACTTCTGGGCTTCCTGGTGCCCTGACTGCCGGGAAAAACTCGGTGGTCCTTTGCCTGAGCTCGCCAAGGAATTTCCTGCCGCTACGGTTCTTACCGTGAACGCCGATCGGGACGCGGAAAAGGGGATTTCCTATGCCGACGAGAAAAAGATTCCTCTCCCCGTTTACAGGGACGAGGAAAAATCCCTCACGAAATCCCTGAAGCTCTTCGGGGTGCCCGCCTGGGCTGTGCTGGAAAAGAAAAAAGAGGGTGGATACGAAGTGGTGAAGGCCACCACAGGATCCGATCTCGCCATGATTAAAACTCTATTGGGAGGAAAGTAAGATGTTCGTTCAAGGAGCCTTGCAACTAGCCGGGGCCTTCGGTGCGGGATTGGCCACCAGCTTAAGCCCCTGTGTGTATCCGATGATCCCGATCACCGTGGGATTTTTAGGCAGCGGAGCCGAAGGAGCCGCGAAAAAGAAGCGCGTGGTTGGATTCTTTCTCGGGCAAGTGGCCGCTTTCACCGCTTTGGGCGTGGTAGCGGTTAGCCTGGGAGAGGTGTTTGGTTTCTCTTCGGAGATACCCGCCGTGCAGGTTGGCGTAGGAATCATGCTGTTGGTGATGGCGGCGATGTCGGGCATGGAAAAGCTCCCGGGATTTCTCTACCGGCTGAACCGTTTCCAGGGCTCGGGCAACAGCAGCACGCTCGGAGGGGCTTTTCTGGTGGGAGTGAGCTCCGCCGCTGTGGCCTCTCCTTGCACCAGCCCGGTGATCGGCGGAGTGCTGGCGGCGCTGGCCCAGGTGGAGGAAAGAGGATGGGCGATGTTTCTGATGTTCGCCTTCGCCGTGGGATTGTCCTTTCTCTTTCTGCTTCTTGGGCTGGGTTTTGCCAAGGCCAGCTCTATGCCAAGAGCGGGCGGCTGGATGAAGCGCGTTCACCAGGGAAGCGCGCTTCTCCTCGCACTGGGCGGGATATACAGCATCGCGAGAGGTTTCGGCTTGCCATGAATACCGAAACTGTTTATTCCTGTGCGTTGAGGTGGAGTATGGGCCATTATCGATACGACGAAATCCGGAAAGTGATGATCGTGAAAACGATCGTGGAGAGCGGTAGCGTGCAGAAAGCCGCGCGCGTGCTCAAGGTTACTCCTTCGGCCGTGTCCCAGTCGCTCACCTCCCTGGAACGAAAGCTTTCGCTCACCCTGTTCCGTCGTGAGAAGGGCGCGCTTACTCCTACTCAGGAGTGCCTGCAGCTTTTGGAGCGGGCGGAGCCCGCTTTTTTGGCTTTGGACGAGCTCTTTTTCCAGAAAGAAGAGCTGCGGATCGACTATCTCGATCTTGGCGCCTACGAGAGCCTGGCGCACGCCGTTCTCCATGATTTCGTGCGCCGCCTGCGGGTGAAGCATCCGAAAGTGAAGCTGAATATCACAGTCAGCCGGACGGCCGAGCTGATGAAAAAACTCCGAACTGGAGAGCTATGCACTGCTCTTGTGGTGGAAACCGATGGAATGGACTCGCTTTCCACTTTTGAAGTGGCGAGAGACGAGCTTGGCGTATTCGTGGCGAGGGAACATGCTTCCATCGTGAACAATTGGGAGAAGCTCGAGGCGCTCGGCTTTGGATTTCTCGCTGTGGCGGCCGATGGGTTGCCCGGTTATATGAAACGCTTCCTGAAGCAGCTGGGCCCGAAACCTACGGTAACGATGACCAGCGATAGTTTCGAAGTGCTCCGGCGGGCCGCGGCTTCCGGTTTGCTGGCTGCCGTGCTTCCCCGGCGCGTAGCCTTGAGGGCTCCGGCGGATCTCGTGGAAGTTACCCATTTTCACGGGAAGCCCAAAACGGAGAGAGGAGAACACCGGATTCTCCTGGCGAGCCTGGATCGTTGCGATCAGGAGGAGGCGGAGTACCTGGCCGACCTCGCGAAAAACGCTTTCATGTCCGAGAACGCCGGCCTTACCCAGTCCTGAATTTTTCTTTTCTAAAAAAAAGCCCCCGGTCAGTGACCGAGGGCTTTTTTGTTTTCGTGCGTTCGCTTAGCGGCGGGCGGGCACGGGTACCGGCTTACCGCGGGCGGCTTTCTGGAAGCCACCGCGTCCGTCGGAGGAGAGGCTGAGGGTGTAACGGGATACATCCCGGCCCTCAATCACGTATTCCGCGCGTACTCCCTGGCCTGCGAGCAGGCTCGCGAGTCGGAAGGTTACCTGGTTGGTCATCATCGCTTTCCCGAACCGGGCCGATGCCTGCGCAAAGCGGGAATCGTCGCCACGATTGTAGAAGTAGCGCATTTCCTTGAGCGACTGGGCCATCGCACGGCCGGCATCGATGGTATCGGATTCCGAGATTCCGATATTATCCAGGCAAAGGTAGGGCTCTTCGTTCTCGTACTCACAGCCCTTGCGCTCGCGGCGCTGGAATTCAGTACGGTAGGAAGAGAGGAGCTGCCTGGTGTATCCATCCACCGAACGCTCTCCGAGCCTAGCGGCTTTGCCCATTGCTCCGAGGAGCTGTTCCTCGCCGAAGCTCATCCGGAAGGTGAGGGACGCGAATCCAAGGCTCGACTGAACATCAGGGATGTTCAACATGAGGGTAGGCACACCGGTTTTTTCAGCGATCTCTGCCATAGCCTGGCCGAGGCGACGCGGAGACATTCTGTCATTGGAATAGTTCCAAACGTACTGACCGATCACGCCGCGGGAGGCAAGCGCTTTGCTTCCCTTGCTTTCTTTCTGCACGCGGAAGGAAGAAGCATAGAAGGCCTCCGTCTTGGTGCGGAAATTGTCGAAGATCGTGGCTTTCCGGTCCTTGAGGTATGTTCCGTAGGTGGCGTTCACCACGGTATCGTTGTGGAAAGCATGGGTTACGGAATGCTCCTGCACCGTTCCCTGCGTATATTTGCGGTTGAGGATGATCGGCAAGCCAACGAAGAAGTTGGTCATGAGTCCCATCTGGCGTGAGCTAACGCGGTCGTAAGGCTTCACGGCATCGGATTTACCGATGAGCCGCTGGGCCGCCACGATGTTTCCGCGAACAAGGTCTTCGTAAACCATGGCTCCTTCGCGGGTGTTCACGTTCACCAGGAAGGAGAGGCTCTTCGCCATCTTCTTGAAGTTCGAAACACCTACGGAAGCGATAGCGGCGTTCACCTGCACCCCGAGGGAGCGGATTTTGGCGTCGCTGATCTTCACGAATACGTTGTTGCTGTCGAGCTTTTCTACGTAGGTCTGGAACTCACCCGAGGCGAGGGCGCTGGCGCCGATCGCGGGAAGGGGAGCGCCGATACCGGCGAAGAAGAGGATTCCACCACGGGAGGTATAGGAAACCTGATCGCCTACCGCCCAGGACTGTACGTCACGAGCGTGCAGGGGCGCGCTGCGGAGACGAGGCAGGTTCTCTGCGGTGCGGAGATCCCGAACATAGCGAACCACTTTCACTTCTTTGCCCATGATGGGCATGAGTCCTACCTGGGCCCAGAAGAGCCGGGAGAGGCCGGTGGCATTGGAGTAGTAGAAGGTGAGCGCGGCGCCGAGGCCGGCGTCGAGGCTGTAGAAATCCACTACTTTGAAGCCATTTCCATAGTTGCGGTATTCCAGGGACTCGAGCTTGGTGACTCGCGAGAAGAGGAAGTTCTCGAAAGGACCCCAGGAGTTACGGGCAGACGTTAGGTTCACGATCTGACGATTGGAAGCGAAGTCGAGGAAGATAGCGGGGAGAACGGCCATTTTCAGCTGCTTCTTCTGCTTTTCCTGACCTGCGTTTCCGTTGGAGCTGCCGTCGGAGTTGCCATCGGCGTTTCCGTCAGAGTTTCCATCGGAGTTGCCGTCAGCGTTTCCATCAGAGTTTCCGTTGGAGTTGCCATCGGAATTGCCGTTGGAGTTGCCATCGGAATTGCCGTTGGAGTTTCCGTTGGAGTTGCCATCGGAATTGCCATTGGAGTTCCCATTGGAGTTGCCGTTGGAATTGCCATTGGAGTTGCCGTTGGAATTGCCATTGGAGTTGCCGTTGGAATTGCCGTTGGAGTTTCCGTTGGAGTTTCCGTTGGAGTTTCCGTTGGAGTTTCCGTTGGAATTTCCGTTGGAATTTCCGTTGGAATTGCCATTGGAGTTTCCGTTGGAATTTCCGTTGGAATTTCCGTTGGAGTTTCCGTTGGAATTGCCATTGGAGTTTCCGTTGGAATTTCCGTTGGAATTTCCGT
>CAZTCD010000085.1:0-17124 GCA_964612065.1 uncultured Bdellovibrionales bacterium
CAGGCCAACTTACACTGCCCTAACCCTCACCCATCAACAGCCAAGGGGGCCGGTTTAAACGTGATAACCGTAGCGCCGCTGGTAAACCAAATAAGCCCGGCGGCCGCGAATCAGACGCTCGCCAAGCCGGCTCACAGCCACGCTCATCGCAACGTTCAAGCCTAAAAAAGAGTGCACTAGACAGGAAAGTAGAGCCTTCATATGAGAAGGCTAGCAAAGCCCTTTCCGCCCATTTGTCAGGATTCCGTAAGGGAATTCAGCCTCTGACAAAAGCCTGAAACTCCCCTTAAGGGAAAAGAACCATTCCCGCCTCTCTCTCCACTAAGATAAGAGGGAATCACTGAACAAAGGAGTCAGCGATGGACTTGCTTCCTTTTCCTCTGATCTCTTCCTGCCCTGCGGCTTCTTCGGGTGACAGCAAGCTGCAACCCATTCATGACCTTCGTGAGCTTTTCGAGCTGGCTTTTCCCAACTTGCAGGAAAAGCGGGGAGAAGAAACCTGCGGAGTTCTCGACAAATTTCTCGCTCTTCAAAACCAATAGAATCCTGATCATACCCAAATAATACAGCCACCTTTCCCGTGTTATCAGATAAGCCATTGATTTCCGGATCGTGCGGGGATTCGCTCTTCCCCTATTTTTTGGCAATACCCGCACGGTTCCCCTCCCTAACCAAATCCTGAAATATTCCTTCAATGCGAAGACCGATAGTGAATCGATGGAACCGAGCCCGCTGAGTAAAGGACAAATACTGGGAATCCGCATAGCGATGATCATCATCATGTGCCTGGTGGCTGTTGCCGCTTCTTACCTGGAGTTCCGTCAGCCGCCGGTGGTGGCTCCCTCTCCCTTCTCCATCAAGCCCTGATTTTCTTCTGACTCCAACCTGACCCACCTCGCCAGAAAACATCCGATACTAGGAATATGTTCATGGCAGATCTACACACCCATACCAACCTTAGCGACGGCAAGATGCCGATGCGGGACCTTGTGGACCTTTATGGAAAAAAGGGGTTTGGAGCGATTGCGATCACGGATCACCTCTGCGAAACGAATACCTTCCTGGGAGTGGCTTCCCGCTACCTGAAGTGCAGCCTCACCCGGGAAAACTTCGATTCCTATATCAAGCAGGTGAAATCCGAGGCCAACCGCGCCTGGCGTGAATACAGGATGCTCGTGATTCCCGGAATGGAGATCACAAAAAACTTCATCTCGAACCAACGTTCCGCGCACGTATTGGCTATCGGGGTGGAGGAATATATCGATCCCAACCTGGACATTCCCGAGCTATGCGCCGATATAAGGGCCAAGGGTGGCCTGGCCGTAGCCGCTCACCCGGTAAGCACCAGAAAAGTGGAAAAGCAAACCTTCCATCTCTGGAATCGCAGAGAAGAGCTCAAGAACTCTTTCGACGCCTGGGAAGTGGCCAGCGGCCCTCACTTGTTTCCCGAAGTTCTGCATAGCGGGCTTCCCATGCTGGCCACCAGCGATCTTCACTTGCCCAAACAGATCGACGCCTGGAAGACGGTGTTCCGCTGCGAAAAAGATCCATTGGCTATGCTCGATTGCGTACGCAAGCAGGAGCTGAGCTTCGCCTTCTACGAGAGCTCCGCCAGCGAAAGCCTGCTTCAGAGCAAGCTCTCGTTCTGCCCTCTTCGCTAAGAACTTTTTTCAAGCTCAGAGACAACGCCAGCCTTTGGTGGCACAGCCTTCGATATTCTTAAGCAAGGCAGAAACCTTTGTAAGCAGGGATGACGTCTTCACCGACTCCAGATAACTTTGGGCGCGCTCCCGCTCTCCGCCCCTCAGGAGGGAATAGGCGAGAGCGTAACTCACTTCATCGTCGCCCTCTAGAGCGGTTCTTTTCACCAGGCTGTCCATGGAGGCCACGAGATCCCAGCGGCTGCTCTCCACCGCCAGGGCTAGCCTCTGGCGCCCGCGTTCCTTTTCTCCCGGAATAAACTGGTTCATATACCGGGATCTCTGGCGGGAACCCGTTTGCCTTAAGGTTTCCGCCGCATGCTCGGCATAGGAGCGGTCTCTTACGGAGGCAAGCGCGAAGGATTCGGCGGTGGCTCTTTTCATCCCCTGGGAGAAATACAGAGGAGCAATCGCGAGAAGAAGATCCTGGTCGGTGGGAAAGCGCAGCCGCGCGATCTCCAGAGCCAGCAGGCTTTCCTGTTTCGCTCCGCCTTCGGCCAGAACTTCAGCCATAGCCATGGCGTCCGCCGAAGAATTCACCTTCAGCATCTCCTTTTGCACCGTTTGAAAGGCTTCTTCCCTAAGCTGAAGATCCAGCATCAGTCGGAGGTGTTCCACCAGCACACCGGTACCTAGGCCGGCCTTCCTTCCCTCCGCCAGGGTTTGCCAGGCAGCAGTAAACTTACCCGAAGACTTTTCACAACCGGAGCGGAGCAGAAGATCGGTTTCGTCTTTGAACACCAATGAGCCTGCGGCAACAGCAGCGGCGGCGCACTCTTTGTGCTTGCCGCGCCTTTGCTCGGCTCTGGCCAGGCCAAGATACAGCTTTTGCGCGAGCTCAGCATCGGCACCTTTGTCGATCGCTCCCTGGAAGTGGGAGGCGGCTTCCGCGGGCTTGCCCTCCAATAGAGCGAGCTCTCCCCTCACCTTTCCCGCCAGTGGTTTGCGGTTATCACCGCTGGAAAGGGAATCGAGCACTTTGCGGCAGTCGCCCTGTTTTCCATCGCGGAGAAGAGCTTCCGCCAAAGCCGGCCCTTCCAGCTCGTCGTAAAGCGGATCGGAAGCGGCATCAGCCAAAGCCACGGCTGGAACCACAATTATCAGAAGAATGAACAAGCGAATCATCAGTTCATCTCGAAGCGGATCTTCTGGGATATCCAGGAAGCCACGGTTCGTCCTTTCACGAAGGCTGGTTCAAATCTCCAGGAACGCACGGCCTTTTGTGCCGCTTCCTCGAAAATACCGGAAGGCTCGGCCCTGGCGATCTGGATCTCTTCCACCGCGCCGCCGGCTCCCACTCTCACCCTGAGCAAAACTTCTCCTGTAAGCCCCTTGGCCCGGGCTGAACTCGGATAGTCCAGAGGGCCGCGAAACACCACTCTGGCATTTCTGTCCACGCTGGTTTTCTCGGTAACCAGAGTCTCCGCCCCGCCACCGAGGCCGGAGGCCGATCCTGTTCCCGGGCCGCCTGATCCGTATCCAGCTCCAAAACCTGAGTCGAGGAGGCTTGGATTGGAAGACAAGGATTCCGGAGCCAGAGCGGCCAGAGGATCCTCCTGCACCGACTGAGGTTCCGGTTCGGGCGCTTTCTCCTCCGGAGGCTTGGGAAGCTCGATCGCTATCGTTTCCGTGTCCTTCTCCTTGTCCAAGGTGGTATCGAGACGGAGGGGATTTTCCGCCACAATGCACGCCAGCGCCAAGAAGAAGGCGCCGGCGAGAACAGGAAGGGAGATTCCACGCAGCATGACGGCTTAAGACCTCGCTAACTGGCCGAAGAGGAAGGCCACCATCAGGAAAAGAAGCCCCAGGAAGATCAGAGGAACCATATCGGCGAAGCGGTCCATTACGCCCGAAGGTTTTTTTACGGTAAGGCGATCTTGCATCGACTCAAACAGATATACGGGCACATTGCTCACTTCTTTCTTTTCGAGCAGTCCTCGTGCGGCATCCGCCTTATCGCTCTCCACCACCTTAAGCGCACCCTTACCATTTGGCCCGAGGAGCTTCACTCCGTTTGAGCCCTCAGCAAACACGGCAACTCGCCCGAGGCGAAAAAGCGGGGCCTCCACCAAGCGGTCGTCCTGGTCCAGATAGGTTCCGCGAAATCGCACCAGTTTGGACGACGTTTCTGCGAGGGCCAGCCCTTCCCCGCCCAGCAATGCCACGTCTCCTACCACGAGTTTCTCCGGCGGCAGGAGATCGAGCTCGGGCTTTCCGCCTTCAAACCGCAGGGACTGCCGGGTTTCCTCGATGGATTTTCTGGCTCTCTTCCAGGTCACGGCCAGCTGGTCTTCCCGATTTCTCTCTTCCCGCTTGATGCGTTCTGCATCCTGCACTTCGGAAAACAAAGTTTCGTTTTCCGCCTGCAAACGGGCCAATCGGGCATTGAGCTCCTGCACCGATCGCTTGGCTGAGGCCAGATCGGAAGACGTACGGCTTTCCACTTTCTGGCGCTGGCGAGTGAGCGCTTCCCGCTGGGCGGCCAGGTAGGCATATTCCCGCTGAAAGGCTCTCTCGATTTCCTGTTCCGCGCTCAATGCGGAAACCGGGCCTTCCGCGAAGGCGGGGGCCACACTTACCAATGCTATCAAGGCAAATTTGAAAATCGTCATTCCTGCTCCTCTCGGGGAACCGTATCCAACCCGGGAATTTCGTACCATCCGTTCGCACTCTTGGCTTTCAGCCGGCTAACCAGGCGATCCACCGCCTCGCTTTCCGCTCCGTTCCTCGCAGCCACGAGCTCCCATTTTCCGTTCCTACGGGAACTGAATCCGGCCATTCCGCCCGGCCCGCGGTAAAGCAAATGAGCCATGCCAAGGCGGGCGATTTCCACCTCAGTTTCACCACCGGAGCCATTCGGAACAGGCAGGCGGGCCATACGGTATTCCACGTCTTTGGTGAGCTGGATCTCCTTCTCCGTGGCATTCCAAAGATCAGAGGCCACCGTTACCGGGCTCTCTCTTTTCAGGCGAATGCGCTCTTCCAGCACCTTCACTTTCTCCAGACGTTCTTTCTTTCTGAATGGAACGGAATTCTCCACCAGCGCGCGAATCTTCCCGGCCCAGCCTTCCAGCTGCTTCCACTCCTCCGATTTTGAGGCTGATGTTCCCCGTTTTCCGCCCGCCACTTTCAGCTTTTCCTGAAGCTGGGAACGGCGAAGTTCCTCCTTGGCCACCTGCGCTTCGAGCTCGGAATGCCGCATCTGCATGGGCTCCAAAGCAGATTTCCGCTTCTGCAAGGATTCTTCGTAAGCGTTGCCTGCCTCTTCTACTTCGCTCCGCAGCTCCACCAAACGCTTTGCCATTTCACCAGGGGCGGCCGCCAGGGCCGAATGGCCAGCCAACAAACCCAAAAGGATCAAAATTGTTTTCATCACTCCTCCATCGCCTTATCCGTGGTCACGGCAAATTTCTTCACACCCGCGGATTTCACCCAATCCAGCACCCGGATCACGGTGCCATGGGGCACATCCCGGTCGGCCGCAATCACCGCCTGCACTTCCGGATTCTTTTCAGCCTGCTCGGCGGAAAGGCGCCTCGCCTCCCCCTCCTCCACGGGCATATTATTCACGAACACCTGGCCTTCCGAATTGATCGCCACCTGCAAGAGCGAAGGCTGGCTTTCATCTCCCGAAGCAGCGGAAGGAAGCTGCACCGGCATGCTCGGTTTCATCATGGCCGGGGCGGTCACCATGAAGATGATCAGTACCACGAGCACGATGTCCACAAGAGGAACTACGTTGATATCGGATATGGCATCTTCATCGCCACCGGCTTTGGCTGCCATCTTACGCCTCCCTCTGCTCAGCCCAGGCGAGCACCATATCCCGGCAGGAATCGAGGCTCGCCATCACGCTCTTCACCTGCTTTTGAAAATAGTTGTAGGCAAGCACGGCCGGAATCGCCACCAGCAGGCCGGCCGCGGTGGCGATGAGCGCGCCCGAAATCCCTGCCATCACTGTTTGCTGGCCGGCATCCGCGGCGTTCGCCATATCGTGGAACGCCTTCATGATTCCGAGCACCGTACCGAAAAGGCCGATATACGGAGCGTTGGAACCTACAGTGGCAAGGAATCCGAGCGAACGTTCAAGCTTGGGCTTCTCCATGGTGCCCATGGCGGCGAAGATCTGCTCCACTCCGTTATGAGATCCCTTCTTTTCGATATGATCGAGAGCATAGGAAACCGCCCTGCCTTCCACCGATTCCTTGCAGGAAGCGATCTCTTTCACCGATCCGAGATCACGGTTTGCTATAGCATTTTCCAGCACCTTTTTGTGGCGCTCGGAGCGGGAAACGATTTTTTTCAGCACCAGCCAGCGCTCCATAATCATCACCAGGCTCGCAAGGCTCAACACCACCAGCAGGAGCAGCACCCCTTGGTCCGCCAAATGAGCCACAGCAAATATTCTCTCGTTCATCTCAATTCTCCTTCGCGCCACGGTCAGTGAGCGGGCCCACTGCCAGATTCCAATTCGTTTCTTTTGCGAGACGCAGAGGAGTTTTCCCTTCCGCTCCCGGCTTATCCACATCGAGCTCATCACGTAGCGCCTGCTCCATTAAGGCGGCGAAAAAGCGGCGGCTCCGGAGCTCGATCGCGCGAGTGAGCGGGGTATGCCCGGAATCGGGATGTACCAGATTCACGTCTTCACCTTTTTCCTTGAAAAGCGCCACGATCGCCGATCGATCGCCTTCCGCTTCAGCTTCCTCAAAAAACTGCCGCACCAAATCGGCATTCTGATCAGGACGGAGCAAGCGGAACGCCACCCGCTTGCTCTCGGAAAGCTTCAAGGCATCATTGCCATCCGCATCGCGAACGGAGGGATCGGCGCCCTTTTCCATCAGGATGCGGAATACTTTCTCGAACTTGGTTGGGCCGGTGCTCACGATGGCCTGCTGCAAGGGGGTGAGGCCGGTATTCAGCTTGGCGTTCACCGGAAAGCCGGTGGCGAGCAAAGCGGCCAGCTGATCGGCCTCTCCTTTTTGGATCGCCAACTCCACACTTTGCGCGGTATCGCGGCTGATGGAAGTGCCATCTTTGGCGCGGCCAAGGCTGGGCATGCGCTCGTTCTGGTGATGGCCACAACCGGCAAGAACAAGCAGCACAGGCAGGCTAAAAAGTAGTAGCGAGCGAAACATTGAAGCTCCTTCCTTTCTTGGTGGTACGCACGATCTCTCCACCCTGGGTGGATTTCGCCTCCGGATCGAGGAGGTTCTTGGCTTTGAACCCCGCCGACCAATTCCCGAGAAACTTCTGGCTGGCCACGAAATCCACTTGGTGAAACGGCTGCTCATAGATGTCGGGCCGTTTCGAGGTGCCCACCTCGGTGATGCGTGGGCCTACGGCATTATAAAGCACGGAAAAAGTGGATCCCTGAGCCGGGCGCTCATACTGCACCATGAAGTTCGCGATCCAGGGGCTTTGGCCTTGCAGAGGGCGTTCGGTGGAAGTCTGCAACCCGCCTTGGGCCGGATCGAGCTCGATGCGCGAGCGGATTACGGAGAAATTTCCGATCAGAGTCCAGCGGCGAAGGAAGCGGGAAAGGTTCCGCAGATCAAAACGCCCCTCCACCTCCGCCCCGATATTCCGGGCAGCGAGGGCGTTGCGGTAGGTTTTGCGCAGATTGTCGGAAGGTTCGAAAGTTTCCTCGATCGGCGTCACGAAATCTTTCATGAACACACCCACCGAGAAGCTCTCTTCCGGAGAAGGATAAAACTCCCAGCGATGATCATAGTTCTTGATCACGGCCCCTTTGAGGAGCTCGTAGCCCACGGTTTCATAGCCGGAATCGTCGTCGATAAATGGCACGGTGGAAAGCTCACGGAATTCAGGCCTTGAGAGGGTTTCGCTATAGGCCAGGCGGCCGCGCACCACGGGGCTCGGTTTCCAGGTGAGGGAATAGGAGGGCAGAATATCCTCCGTAACGAGGCCAGCGGAAGTGTCGGGAGTATTGCGGGAATAGTAGAAGAACGTTTTCACCACCTGTTTGCCTTTTTCCTGCCTGGCTCCCACGGTGGCAAGCCAATGCGGGCTCGGCTCCCACTCAATTCCAGCGTGCACCGCCGTGATTTCCTGGTCTCCACTCATGGAATCGGCGGAATCGGTGAGATTGGTGAGCTGCACACCGGAACCTACCGTGCCGTAATAATCCTCGGCGGAGCCCGTGGGGCTGGCGTTGCCTCCCGTAAGCGTTTTGAAGTGCAAGCGCCAGGTATCCGAAGCGCGAGTGCGGGTGAGATAACTCACTCCGGCTTTGGCCTTGGCCTCGCCGAGCATCCCCAGACGGAAAGGCACGGTGAGATCCGTTCCCACCTCTTGCGTAAGATCCTCCAGCTCGCTCCAGGTACGATTATTCCCGGTGGCATCGGACGTGATCGCCCAAGGCTCGCCCGCAATCCGCATCTCCTGCGCAAAGGTGCGCACATCGGGCGCCTCGCGCATGGCTTTTGAACGGGAGGCCCGCCACTCCCACTCCACGCCTTTTTCCTCTCCGGTGGGAAAAAAGTGCGTGCCCGTGAGCTGGGTGGTGAAAAGCTGGCGCTCCACCCACTCAAGAGTGGTTTTGCGGCGCCGGGCACGGCTATCGCCTGCGTAGCTGTATTCTTTTACCGCCACTTCATCGGAAGTATCGCGCACCAGAAGGAAATGCGATTCCACCCGGTGCTTCCTTGCGGCCTCGATTCCGAGATCGAAGGTGGCGCTGGTTTTCACCTCGCGCGAGCTTTCCGCCACTTCAGCCACCTCATTCTGCTCGAGATTGCCGTTGCCGGTTACGTTAAAGGTTTTGGTTTTCTTCTGCCCGCTATCGGCATTCGACGAATAGAGGCCGGAGCCCGCGAAGCCGAGGGCGAACTGCTCGTTACCGATCCTCGTGCCCGCAGCCAGACTCACGCTCGGCGGAGGCGTGCGGCGATCGGCGGTGGGAGTCCAGGTGTTCCGTAGAGACTTTCCGAAAGCATCCAGCTCGTCCGCAGATACCCCTTCCGTGAAAGCGGGAGGATTGTTCACGTCAAGGCGTTTTCCGGAGCGCAGGGCGTTCACGATCGGATCAGGAAGCTTCCTTGTGCCGTCATCCTTGCCCATCCAATCGCTGCCGCCCCCGGCATAAGTTTGCGCGCCGGAGCGATCCTGCACCGTCATGGAAACACCGGCTTTCACAAAGGGTTTTTCCGGCAGGCTCTTGGTGCGAAGCTGGATGAGGCCACCTCCAAATTCAGCGGGAAGATAGGGAGAAAAACTCTTCTGCACCACTACGCTCTCCAGTACGGAAGTGGGAAAGAGATCAAGCGGCACAACACGGCGGGAAGGTTCCGGGCTCGGCAGGCTGGAACCGTTTAAAGTTACGGCGGAGTAGCGCTCCCCGAGCCCTCTCACATACACATATTTGCCGCCCACAAGGGTGAGGCCGGTCACTCTTCTCAGGCTTGCAGCCGCATCGCCATCGCCCTGGCGCGACATCTGTTCCGAGCCGAGCACATCCGCCACGGAAGTGGAATTCCTCCGCACTTCCACAAGTGCCGCTACGGAGCCTTTCACCTTGGGGGCCAGCACCACGAATTCCTCGAGCTGGGTGTCCACCGGCTTCATCGAGAGCAGGGCTTCAGCACCACTAGAGGCACGGCCCTGGAGAGTGCCATCCGCCATCACTTCGCTCTCGAAAACAACAGTCTCCGCATTTTTATGGAGGAGGGAAAAGGAATATTTACCGGGAGGGAGCTTCAGGCTCATCCGCCCCTGCTCATCGCTCGAAATATTTCCGGAAAATCCGGCCACCACAAGGGTAGCACCGGCGAGCGGCTTCTGATCATTGGAAGACTGAATTTTCAGTTTCACTTCCGGGCCATCGAGCTCCGAGAGCTTCCTCAGGCCGGCCGAAGTCTTCGGTACATTTTCGTCGCTAGTGAAGCGATCGGGAGGAAGAAGATTCAAGATCACTTCTGTTTCTTCGCCTGCCACAACCTTGAAAGGCGTGGCTCCGCCGAAGCCTTCCGGCTCCACGGTATAGGTACCTGCTGCCAGCTCCATCGTGGCCACTCCCTTGGAGTCGGGGCGCACGTTGTTTCCGGCCATCTTGAGGCGAACATCACTATCGGGCAAACCGTTCCTGAACACGAGCACGAGCACGCGGCCGGTTTCTATCTTCCTGGGCCCCTCGGCTTTTTCGCCACTGTCGGCAGGCAAGCTGCCCGAAATTGCTGGCGCGGCCATGAGCGCACGAGGCATCAGGGCTGAAGCAAGAATTATAATGGCCAGCAATCTAGTCAAAATCTCTCCATCCGAGATGCACGCAAGGGTGTTTCCGTTTTTTCACGGAAACACCCTGCGTTTCTCAACAACCACCGCCCCCAGGACCACATTCCGGGGACGGAGCTAAACCAAAAACCAGCTTACTTGCCAGCTTACTTGCCAGCTTACTTGGTAGCCGAGCTGGTCCAGCCTGCAGTCCAGTTGGCGCGGGCGGAACCTACGGCACCGATGTAGTTCACGTCTTCGAAGAAAAGATCTTCGGGAGCGGAACCTTTGCCAAGGAGAGGGCTGCCGGCTTTCGGCACGAAGCCATCAAGCATAGGATCGGCAAGCTTGTTGCCAGCCTGGCGGGAGAACCACTCAGAGGTCTTGTAAGGATCAGCAGCAAGATCGTCGAAATTCTTCGAGCAGCTCATTACGGCGTTGGTGAGGGAGATCGCACGAGCGTTGAAGGTTTCAGCGCCGGCGAGCTTGAGGCAGCCTTTCTGGTAGCCTTTGATCGCGATGTTGGAGATGCGACCGCCAGTGCCCTCTTTCAGCATGAGGCCGAATCCGCTTTTCGCCCCGCCGATCATCGTCACATTGGAGATGATGGGGTTGGAGCGAGGCTGAGCATTCATAGGAGACTTCAGGTTCGAGGATTCGAAACCGTTGTCACCGATGTCGTCAGCTTGCTTGATAGCCACGAACTGGATCTTGCCGTTGAAGCCCATATCCCAGTCGAGAGCGTCGTCGTCGTTAGCGGTGAGCACGAGGTGCTTTGCGTTAACCGTTCCGCCGAAGAATTCCACGCCGTCGTCGGCATTCATGTGCACCTGGATGTAGTCCACATCCGTGCGAGCGCCCACGCCATTGAAGGTGATGCCGTTGAGCTCATTGTCTGGAGCGATAGGATAGCCACCGAACTCCACGCGTACGTAGCGAAGTGCGCCGCTGGAATCGTTAGCATCGGCGCCGCCGAACTTAACCTGCTCTTCTTTGATGCCTTCCGAGATAGCTTCGCAAACGGGAGCGGAGCCAGCGCAGGCATTGATAGGAGCGTTGCCGTTGAGCACGATGCCACCCCATTCGCCGCGCTTGCGGTCGCTGAGCTTGGCAGAGGTGAAAACGATCGGCTTCTGAGCGGTGCCTTCAGCGTAGAGCTTGGAGCCGCGCATGATTACAAGGAATGCACCGGGGTTGGCGTATACGTTGGTGCCAGCTTCGATACGAAGGGTGGAGGGCTGGGTGTTGTCGCCGCCCACGAAAATGCCTTCGGGAAGGAGGTAGTGGTTGTTAGCCGTGAGCACGAGCTCAGTGCTGAGGTAGCGCTTTTGCATGGCGCAGAGTTCTTTGCCATTGAATTGGCCTTTGCTGATGGTGCCGGCAGGGCAAGCAGCTTGGGCTGCGCCTGCGCTGAGAGCCATCGAGGTAACGAGAGCGTAGGATTTCCAGTTACGCATTGGGGTTGTCTCCGTTTAGGTGTTTTCCCTTGATTGGGTTGACGAATGTCTAACCTCATTACACGCTGCCGCATTGCCAAGCCTGAGTGAGGACATTGTTGGGAATTTGTTAGGCAGTGGATGAATAATTCTATTCTCGGCTGCGGCAAATGCGGCAACGCAGCGCGCTTACGATAATGCGCAGCAATACTTCTAAAAAATCAGCAAAAGCCTTAAAAATTTTCCAAGATTTCCCGGCTAGGTCCTACTCCGCCCTGATGGGCGGCAATCACCTTCTTATATAGCAAAGCAGAGGAACGAGCGGTGCGCGCGAAGGATTGATAGTCCACATGAAACAACCCGAAGCGTGGCCCGAATCCCTTCACCCACTCGAAATTGTCGAGAAGCGACCAATAATAGTAGCCGCGGATATCTATGCCCTCTCTTCTCGCTTGCGCCACTTCTTTCAGGTGGGAGAGCAGATACGCTGGCCGGAGTGAATCCTCCCGATCCGCCAGCCCATTCTCGGTAATATAAAGAGGCAAGCCATAGGCCGCGGCCTCGCGAATCACCGACCGGAACCCCTGCGGATGGTGAGCCCAGCCGAGGTCACTCTGCTCTTCCTTCCTTCGCGCAAAAGCCACGCCGAGCGGAAGCTGCTTCAACGATTCGCCCGAGCTATCTCGTGGTCGCCACTTCACGTAGGCTTTGGTGTAATAGTTCACCCCGATGAAATCCATCGAGCGCCGGCCACGGGCCTCGGGCAATTCAGGTGGAGCTGGCAAAACAAACGGCACGCCGAAGTGCTGGCGCTTCCCGCTCAAGGCATCCAGCCAGGAGCGGTTGTAAAACCGGCGGATCACCCAAGCGAACCCCTGCTCGAGCCCGTGCCACCAGCGATCAGGCAGGAAATCCAGCATATTGTTGGCGATGCCAACCTGGATGGGCACTTCGTTCCAGGGCCCGGTTCTTTCCGAAATGTGAGAGTGGATAAAATCATAGGCCTGCAAATGGGCGCGAAGAATATTCAGGCAAGCACGCGAAAAGAGCTCGGGAGCAAAAAGCGCGGGAGGCATGAAACCGCCCACATAGGATCCCATAAGGAGCACCATCGGCTCGTTGAAGGTGCACCACAACGGCACTCGGGCGCCGAAGCGCTCCACCACTTTTTCCACGAAGCGCTGGAATGCAGGCACGCTGTCCGGTGAGCTGAATCCCCCCTTCTCCGCCAACCACGCAGGAAGCGTGAAGTGATGCAAGGTAAGCATCGGGAGTAGGGAAAGGCGCTCACAATGGTCGAGAAGCTCCGAGTACCAGTAAAAAGCATCCTCGTTCCAGCGGCCCTCCTCCGGCTCGAGCTTCGCCCACTCCACGGAGAATCGATAAGTATTGGTGCCAAGGCCGGCGGCCAGCTCCAAATCAGAAGCCGCCCGCCCCCAATGGTCGCAGGCCGCTCCGGATACCACGCCGCCTTCTATATGGCCGTCGTGCTCCCAGCGCCACCAGTCGCTGGCTGAATTGTGGCCCTCCACCTGGTGGGCACTGGTTGCCGTTCCCCAAAGGAAAGATTGCTGCATTCTTCACCCTTCTCTTCGCGAATTTTCCCGCCTGAAAGAAGAGTAATTCTGTTGCCGCGCCAGTTCACGGAATTTCCGCTGCCTGCCGCCAGCCACAGAGGAAGCGCGATCGCTTCACGTGCCAGCCAGTCAACAGGAGAGCGGGTCTCGAGCCTGCCGCCCAGTTTTCTCATCAAGATCAGATCGCACCCCATCCAAACCGAGAGGTTTCCGAGAAAAGCCGGAAAAAATCCGAACGTGGAAGCCAGAGCCGTGCTGGCGATCGCGGATGCCACCAAGGGCATGAATACCGGCTCCAGAATGAAAGCCCAGGGCGCATGAGCTTTTCGGATTCTTCCCCAGCGGATATGCCTCTGCCAGAAAGTGCGGAAAGAATAGTCTCCGATGTATTGGCGGATCGGTTGGCGCATCAATACCACCTGCAGTCCCATACGGCGCATTTCCTCGCCCAAAGCGTAGTCTTCCGCGAGATAACCGGCCAGGCCTCGCAAGCCTCCAAAGTTTTCAGCCACGCTCTTGCGAAAGAGCATCGATTTTCCGATCACGCAGGGATTGCCGGTGGCGAAGGCCAGATTCATTCCACGGGCGTAAAACGTGTTCAGGTAGGTGGCCTCCAGCCGGCCTCCCCACCCCCGTGCTTCCACTCCGGCCACCACAGCGGTAACCACTCCCACCTCAGGAGTAAGTTCAGCTGTGACTTTCTGTATATAATCTGGCTCCACTCTCACATTCGAATCACTGATCAGGATCTGATCGAAGCTGGCTTCCTGATAAGAGCGAAGGAGGTTGTTCACTTTCGGATTCGGCCCTGCCGATTCCGCCCCAATGATCAGCTTTGAACGCACGAGAGGGTAGCGGCCACGCAGGCGTTTCACCAAGCTCACGGCAGGATCCGTCGGATCCGCCACGGAAAAGATGAGCTCGAAGCGTGGATGCTCGAGAAGAAAAAAGGAGCGAAGATTCTCCTCGAGGCCCGAGTCATGCCCGCAGAGAGGTTTCAGTATCGTCACCCCCTCGGAGCATTCCTGCTCCTGGACGTTTCTCGTTCGGGCCCGCCACAAGGTTAAGGCGGTTCCCGCACAGGCAAAGATCACGGTGAAAGCCCAGATCGCGATCGTCATGCTTTTACCTCCCTTTTATTTATGATGAAGGAGCAGAGCGTCGCGCGTGTTAGGCCTCTATCAGGGTTTGGTGAGGAAGGTGCCTTGTTAGAGAGGAGGGCTCAGCCTAAGCTTAAGCAAGATGCGCTTCAAAACCCTGCTGCTTCCCATTCTGTTTTGGTCACCATTAGCCGCCGCTGATCCCGCTCCCGTTTTCGCAGAAGTGGCCACGCTGGAAGGGCTGGCTTCTCTGGAACCGGAGCACACCAATCTCAGGCTAGGACAGAAGTTGGCCGAAGGATCGCGGATCACGGTGATGAGTGGCTCGTCGGTAAGCCTGAAGCTTCATGATGGAGTAGCCGTGCGAGCCGGGCCAAATTCAGAGCTGGTGCTGGAGAGAGGCCCGAACCGCCTCCCGCAGATCCGATTGATTCACGGAAGCCTTCTTTCTGCCTTGAAACCGGAGCCGGAATCGAAAAGGGAGCGCTACCGCGTGAAGGCCCACAAAGTTTCACTAGGGGTGAGAGGCACGGAATTTTTTGTGCGCCAGGATCTCAATCGTCCCACTTTTCTCTGTGTTTGCTCCGGGGAGGTGCACGCGAAATGGGACAAGGGCGAGCTGAGCCTCCACTCCACAAAGAAGCACGAGCACCACATTGATATCCGCCCCTCCCGGAAAAAAGCCCAAAAGACAAACGAAATGGGCAAAGACCACGATGACAAGCAGCTGGAGGCCCTGCAGAAACTTCTTTGAGCCACAAAACCATGGCAATCCTTACCTATTGTTTCTAGAGAAAAGCGGCACTAAAAAGGGAAGCAACCCTGCAAACCGGAGGTTCCCGTGAGATCTCTTGCTGTCCTAGCTTTCCTGGCCCTGAGCGTTCTTCCCACCCAGCTTTTTGCCGCCAATACCCCGCCCGAGTTCGATGCCGCCCGATGGCAGAAGCTCTGGCAGCTTACCGCTTTTATCGGCGAAAAAATGGAAGTGGGCGACGGGCGCGAGCTTCGCTTCTTCAAAAACATCGTGCCCGAGAACAAGCAAGAGCCCCATCGCGCGGACTATCTTTCCGTGATCGGGCTGATCGACTCCTTCGGACAGTTTCAGCCCATGGAAGTTTCGGTGGTTTCAGAAGACTGGCGCAAGCGCCCGAATAACGACTGGGAAATCGAGCAGTGGATTTTCCAGCTGCGCATGAATGGCGAGCTGAAATGGCTAAGCCACTCGCTCCTGATCGAAGATCCGAATGGGCACGTGCTCGACATTCAAACCCTGCCCTCCGGAGAGCCGGACTCACCGGAAATGCTCGAGCGCTGGGGCGCGAAACTTCAGGAATGGTACAACCTCTATCCCTGAACCCACACCGCTTTAAAAAGCGTCCTGGAACGTGATCGTGGCCAGGGCCTGCACATCGCGGGTTTTCAGATTTGCGCCTCCATCGTGGAGATCGCGAAAGCCCAAAATGTAGCGGCCCTGCGCTCCGAGCGCGATGCTTTCAGCCACGTTGATATCCAGCCCCAAACCGGCCACACCGGCGAGATCCCATTCCTCCGCCGTGCTCACGCCCGCCACCGTGAAACCAGACCGGTTGTTTACCTTGGTATCCAGATGGTTGCTCCACTGCGGGCCGATCAGGATAAAAGGAGAAATGATCATTGGCCCGAAAGGACTGAGCTTCAGCAGGGCATTCAGCTCCAGCCGGTTCGTTTCCATTTCCGCTGAGCTGCCGATGTCATATTTTTTCCGCACATAGTTTACCTCAGGCCGTAGCGTAATTGTCCAAAGGCCGAACTCCAGAAACAGTCCTCCCATCCAGCCGGTTTTGCTGCTGAAGCCGGTTCCGACACCCGTGTTTTTCTGGTCAAAGTCGGCGAAGGTTAACCCGCCCTGCAATCCCAGCGCGAATTTTCCTGAAAGCGCGTTTGCCTCTTCGGCCGCGGCCGTTGTGGCCAGAACGGAACTGAACGCCAACGCCATGCCTAATTTCAAAGTTCGGTAGAATCTCATGGAACTCCTCCTCTTCTTTCGATTTGCTTCTTGGCTACGGAGGCCCAAAGCAGCCGGTTGCCCGATGGCATCCGCGCCTCTGCTTCGCCTTCCGCAGTGAGATAAATGTCAAAGGCGCTCAGCGGAGTGAGCGATTCGATCGTCCCTTTTCCCCCGGTTTCAACATTCAAAGCACCGAGATTGAAAGCCCTTCCGCCCCCGGGCTCCTGCGCCCAAACCACATAAATTTTTGCGCTTTCCCGGAAATCCTCCACCAGAGGCGCATTACTCACGGAAAGCCTCACAATAGTGTTTCCGTTTTTTTCTTCCTGTACGGCGAGTTTTCCCTGAGCCTCAGGCCAGCGAAACGCCCGGTTCATTTCAAACTCCGTGCCCGGGGAAGCGCAGCCCTCCACAAGGAAGGCTGCCAGAAAAAAAGCAAAATAGAGAAGCGCTTTCCGGTGTCTTTGCCGCATCACTTCCCCCTTCAAATAACCCGAAGGAGCAACGGCTATGCCAAGCGACGGAATGCACAGGAAACGAAAAGGCCCGGAGGAAAAATCCCCCGAGCCGTGGAATAAGGACCCGCCCGGATGCCTGTGTTTACTTTTTCAGCCCGAGCATTTCGTCTCTGAGGCTTTCAAGCCCGGAATCGTCGATCTCTCCCAGCCAGATCGAAAAAATCGAACGCAGAAAACCATCGCCCCCGCTGATGGTTGTCACGTTCCCCGCTCCATTCTCCCAGCTCACAGCCTCTTTGCTTCCCGGAAGAAATTCACCCAGTAAAACCAGAGTGGATCCCTTCTTGGACTCACCCCCGTTTTTCACGGCTTCCAGAAAGGCTTTCACATCACCCGAAATCTCCACTTTGTTTTCTTCCAGGCCATCCTTGAAACTCCCGCTCACTTTCTCTCCAGTCACATCGCGGAGAAACGTCATGCGGATCGCCGCCGCTTTCTGGCTTTTCAGGGAGTCCAGTGCACCTTCCCGGGTTTTTACGAATTTCTCTGGTGCGTTCACGAACAGCTCTCCCACGTAAACGTCGGCTTTGAAGAGAGCCACCTTCTTATACCGAAGCCCAGCTCCCACCAGCTTCAG
>CAZTCD010000086.1:0-16513 GCA_964612065.1 uncultured Bdellovibrionales bacterium
TTCCTTTGCCCTTCTTATTTTATGCGCAGCATCCCACCACCAACCGTGATGAACCCGTTTTGGGGATCTCCTCAGGAAAGCTCACTTTTTTTAAAAAACTCCAGGTGAAGCCTGGCGTCGTTTTCAGACATGGTATTTTGCCTTTGCCAAGGTGTTCTTAGGTTTTCCCAATTGTTTATCGATTCGCCATGAATTTCGGCTCTTCGCCTGGCGAGCCTTTCTCTTTTGTACGCTCGGATGCGTTCCCGAACCTCAAGAATGGTCAGGGGATTGTCCATAGCCACGCCGACAATTTCGTCACGGGTCGGCTCATGTCCCATTCTAATGAATAGATCCCATTTTATGAAACGGCACTTTGCAAGGAACAAAGAACGATCGGCTTTGGCGCGTTTTGCTTCTAAGTCTTTGTCGATTTTGTGCCGAAATTTTTTCTGCATCCTCTACCGGGGAGCAAAGTTCGTGCCGTCTGGATTGTTTCTAGGAGGTAGGGCGGGTCATGGTTTTCTCTTCAGGGGCGAAATCTATGGGCTAGTTTTTGTTCCGAGGGTACAAAAACTGTTGAATTGATTCAGATGAGGAAGCCTAACTCAAACGCCTCTCTTCTTGACAACTCTTTAGACCCGCAACAACTCAGTCACATTCGCTTCCTTCAGCGAATTCCAGTTCCGATGAGCTGTTTCGATCGAGCAGCCGAGAATCTTTCGGGCCTGGTAATAATTTGCCGCCATATCCAGCAGCATCACCGTGGCCATATCGGCCCTCCAGTTGCTGCCAAAGAGAAGGCGCATTCTTAACCAGAGATTGCCCTTTGTGGTGCCTTTTAGGTCGGAGAGTTTTTTGCTGTCTCCCAAAAGATCAGATTTGGAGACTCTTAGTCCGTAGGCGATTCCAGCGGGTTTGTTTCCCGGCTTAGTGATCTCTTTTTCGTAGTGCAGCTTGTGTAGAGATGCGTCTTCAAAAAAGGCGGGAGCCTCTCCCATTTGCTTTCTGGCCAAGTCCCTAATGGTTCTGAAGCGTGTATCCCCTTGATCTTCGCTCATATGATCCGCTAGCACGCCAAGCCACGCGTACTCTATCTTGTCCAAATTCTTTGCAAGGCTCTTCAGGCGCTCTACGTGAACAAGATGGCCAAATTCATTTAGCCAGGTAACTACGAGCCGCAGTAGCTTTCGATCCTCGTGAAACTGGCTGAGGGACCGAACTAGAGTGGCTTCGGGATCGGCATGCTTGGCGCGCGAGTCCGCCGCAAAAGCGATTCCTAGATTGGCCCATTGGTCGCGCAGTTCGTTACTCATATCCCAACTTCCCCTTGATGACGGCGAGAGCTTCCTTTGCAATCCTGGGCCAAATTTCGGAGGCGTCCCGCTGCAGTACCCATTCCATAGCCCTATCAAGTTCCTCAAGGGTCGGCTTAAGCCGTACCAGGTCGTCAAGATCGTCTACGCGATCCACGGTCGCGTAGAGCTTCGTAAAAATGAGGTCGATGCGTCCAATGCTCTTGATATGAAGATGTGTGCCCTGGAAGGCCGTGACCGCCCTGGCTTCCCAGCCTGCCGGAAGCTCGCCTGCCAGGAGGGCGGGGCCATTGTTCAGCCAGCCCTTGCGAAGTGAAATGGAAGGGGCCAGGGCATCAGCGATCGCAATCAGCTCGGCATCCATCTTCGGGGAGATAACGTCCACGTCTCGCGTCTGGCGGGAGATGATGCCGAGAATAATGAGGGCGGAGCCCCCGCAGATGATCAACTCGCGCTCCAGCCCGCGTTCTTCCAGGGCGCGATCGAGGGCTTTGAAGGTTCCTAAGGCGTCCATATGGCTAGTATATCTCAATATATTGACTTATACAAAATCTATAAATAGCTGAAATAAAACGGGATAATTCGACTTCAATCCCACCAATTCCAGATATTCTTCGCCATAAGGGCAAGGGCCCGATTCATATCGGAGCACTGCATTCGATAGGAGCGACGGACCAAGCTTAGATACTCCCTGTGAAGCCTCACGGAGTTCCTGGGCGTTTCCCTGGGAAAGCGAGATGTGCTTGAGATTAGCTTTTGCCCCGGCTTCGCTTTCTCGAAAATCCACTTGGGACGTCCATTTTTCTTAAAGAAGTCCTTTCCGATTTCCTCCAGGTAGTCATTTTCGAGAATTCTCTCGAAGAGTTGCTCGACCGTGAGGATCTGTTTCGCCACCTTCTTGTGGTCCACGATGAGCCTGTTCTGATCAATGCATTTCCGGGTTCGCTCGAGCTTGTAGCGGAGCAGCTTGATGATGAAGACCCAGTCCCAGTCTTCATCGTCTTTCAGGATGGCTTTGTAATCACGGAGCTTGCGCTCTAACGCGATTTTTTTGCTGACTCGCCTCTTGGCCATGATCTTTTCCTTTCGGCAGTAGGCCAGACTATCACTTTCTTTGAGCGGCGAAAGGGGTGCGCCGCAAAAAAGAATCGCCTTACGAAGTTGCGCCAAAGTCGATGAACGCGTGCTCAAAAGTTTTGGACATTCCTTGGACTCTGCCACGCCAAAACAGGCAAAAACACCCGCGAACAGCCAACTCTCAGCAACAGTTCTCCGGGGTGTGGCGACGATGCTCAACCGCTGAACATCATTCGCTTAGTGCTGTGATTGCCTTCACTTAGAATCGAAATTCCGCGAAGGCGCATTTTCTGGCACGGTGCCTTTTTCTCTGGGCGCCATTTTCCGCATGGTTCAAGCGTTTTAGAATGGCACGCTTGGCCTATCGCAATTCGAGCTCGACCTCGAATTTTTCCGGCTTCCGGATTCCGCGTAGCCACTTCACGGAAACGACTTTCCACGCCGGGTTCGCGGCTTTTAGCAAAGCGAACACGCCGTTGAAGTGGTTTGCGCCGTAGAGTACGAAGATCTTTTTCGCGGAGTCTTCGAGGGCTTTCCGGGCGAGGAACCGGTTGCGGAAGTCGAGGATCACCGGGCCGAGTGGTTGCTTGATTTCGCCGGGCGAGGTGCGAGCGCTCTTTCCAAGCACCCAACTCAGGACACCTCGGCAAAGTATTCCAGAAATTTTTTTCCTCGAATCGCTGCTCTTTCCCTGAAAGTCCACCAGGCGGCTTACCAGGTCGCCCAAGCCTTCGCCTTCCTTCGCTGGGTGCGGGCTGTTCATGGTTGCGAATTTTGGATCCGTCCTCATCAGGCGTTCCGCCTCGCGTTTCATATCCAGGGAGGTGACATCGGCGATCACGTGCTGTTGTGGCCGCAGTTTGGCATCTTTCTCCATCACGCCGAAGTAGTCCTTCTGGAAGCGCAAGCCACAGGCCTCCGCAAGCTTCCGGTATCCTTCCGAAAGATCTCCTCCGCCACCGAGGTTCTTCGCGAGCCACTCGTCGCCTTCCCCAGGAGAGGGCTGCACGCCTTCGTAGTAAATGTGATAGCCCTCAAAAAGCGCGGTCTCGAGATCGTAGATGACGGCTTTGTAGAAATCTTCAGATCCAACATGCAGCATTCCCTGGAAAATGATCTTCTTACTACCGTCGGTGATCGTGATTTGGGGGAGCAGGAAGGGTGAAGTCTCCACAATGGTCGCGAGGTAGTACACCGGAAACGCCACTGTGAAGGATAGCACATAGAAGCCCGCCGCTACCGACTTCAGCCAGACGACCTTGCTATCGAAGCCCGCCTTGCCTTTCCTGAAAAGCCAGATAATGAGGAAGACAAGGGAGCCCAATGCCGCACCCGCGAAGAGTACGCCTAGCACTAGGGAGACGCCCCAATCGAAGAGCACCGGCAGGCTCAAGAGGCAAAATAAGGTAAGCAGGAACCAGAGAACCGTTGCCGCGCGGAATTTAAAGCGCTCCATGGGGGTGAGCATGGCTATTTCCTCCTAGTTTCCGGCAGGGGGCGTGAAGTCATCATCTTTCGCACAGCCGGAAAGAGCTAGCGCGAGCACCAAGATTGCCGAACGTAGTTTCATGAGCCACCTTTGCTAAAATGATCTGATTTGAATCTAAACCAGGCTTGGTTACCAGGGGTCTCCGGGAAGGCAAAGTCTTTTTGGGATGCGCCGCAAAGCGGAGGGGAAAGCACGGCATTGGCATTAGAGATTTGCCCGAGCGCGCCGCATTATTTTGCTTTTCGCAATACTACTTCGCCGGGCCTCATCAGCGAAGAGGCGATTCCAGTTTGCATTGTGGGGCAATAAATGCACTTCCCGCCGCTTGAGGCCGATGGAGTGCTCTGCGAATGTCTTGATTCTTTCTTCCCGCTTCATCGCATAACTCTATTATGTGGTTTAGTCCCCGTCTATTTCAGGAAGGAGGGTGTTGGCAAGCCACATGCTGCTTTTCAGGTTTCCGGAGAATTATGGAGACCATTCTTTCCACCGGAGCCGAGGCAATTCGCTACAGACGAATGGATCTGCCGCCTATACACTACTCAAGGCGATGCAAACGCGAGCAGAGGAGCGAACTTATGGCCGAATTGGTAACTTGCATATGGTTTGATCACGGAGAAGCAAGCAAGGCGGCCGCCTTCTACGCAGCCACCTTCCCCAATAGCAGCGTTACGCGCACGAATACCGCGCCCAGCGATTTTCCCGGAGGCAAGGCTGGCAGCGAGCTTACGGTGGAATTCACGGTGATGGGGCGCAAGTTCGTGGGTCTCAATGGAGGCCCTGTTTTCCAGCCCAACGAGGCCGTGAGCTTTATGGTGGTTACCGAGAATCAAGAGGAAACCGATCGCTACTGGAACGCTATCCTCGCCAACGGCGGCAAGGAAAGCGCATGCGGCTGGTGCAAGGACCGCTGGGGTTTTTCCTGGCAGATCACGCCGCGCCTTCTGCTCGACCTCACCACGAGCAAAGATCCAGCCCTTGCCAAACGGGCCTTCGAGGCGATGATGACGATGCAGAAGATCGATATCGCCGCGCTCGAAGCCGCCGGAGGCAGGTGAGTGGATAGCGTTCAGCCGATCATTTTTTCCAGAATCACGCTCTCGGATTTCACGATGCCGTTCTCATAAGGGCGGCGGTTGCCTGTCTCCTGGAAGCCGCATCTTTTCCAGAAGTCCAGCACCTGAGCGTTGGTGAGCACCACAGCGATACGGATCTTCCGGATCTCCGGCCACGTGCGAATGAGGCTTTCCGCTGCACGAAACGATTCCGCGCCCAGGCCCTTTCCCTGATGCTTTTCGGAGAGCAGAAGCAATCCGATCATAGCCGTGGTGGATTCCGGAAAGCCGCGGAGGATGTCGGCGCAGCCGATCATTTGGTGGCTCTGAAAAATTCCGAGCACGAATTTATTGGTGGCCGGGAAGCCTTCGGGCAGGGCTTCGAAGGCCTCTCTCGCCGCCTCCGGGGGCTGTGGCGCTCCAGAAACATTCAGGGAATAGGTAGGAGCCTCTTCGAGCACCCGCTGCAGGGCTGATAGGTGGGCGGGATCCTTTGCGTTGAGAGGGAGAAGCTTAAGGCTCATTCCTTTTATACAAGGCGGGGTGGGGGTTCGTCGATGGGGGGCACTTACATTGGCCCTCTCTGAGACACGATCCTGTGTGAGGAGCTTCAGGGCTCGGTTTTCAATTGGTGCCTGGCCACTACAGAAAGCTCTTTCTGAAGGATGGATATATAATAAAAAGTAATGAAGCTTCATGGATCGAAATGCGGAGGTAGCCACCTGGTGCGGAAAAGGATTTTAAGTGCATTCCAATTGAGTCTTTCAGGATTGATCGGCGCGCTTTTCTTTCTCGGATCCTATGCGCCAGGGAGCAACGCTCATGCTGATTTCAGTGAGGCAGTTCCTCTCGCCGAAGAGAGGAAATTATTTTCCAATCAGTTTGCGGAAATCTCCATTCCGGCCAGCTGGGATTGCTCGTTGGCTGGGGAGGATTGGATCTGCAAAAGCTCCGGCCAGAAAGATAATTCCGGAGCAAAGATCATCTTGCGTGCGGAGATTAAGAATCCGGCCCTTGCTCCTGATGGAGTTATCGAGGAATTGATCAAGGTCTATAGTGAGCCGAGTAAGCCAATTTCCGCTAACGGCCTTCCGAGCTCATTGTCGAAGGTGATTGCCAGCAAAAAAACAACCATCAATATGCACGACTGGGCCGATGTGCTTCATCTTGGCTCCGAACAACCTGGATTTTATACAAGGTATCTCGCAACGGTAGAGGCGGATCTGTTTATTTTGGTAAAGGTATTTTACCCGGAAAAGGACGGCGAAAAATATCGATCGGATTTGGATGCGATGGTTGGCTCGCTCAGGGCCTTTCGAAAGGCACCTATATGCATTTTGCAAGGCGTTTCGCAGGAGGAGGGATCCCCGAATTTATTTGAGAACCGTGGTGAGATTGGCCGCTGGAGCATCTTTCCTCCAGGCAGAAATGTTGTCTTGATCGCCGTTTTGGTTCTGGTGGTTCAAGTGGGTTTTCTGCTGGCTCTGTACCGCAGGCAAAAAAGAGAGCGTGGGGATTCTGAGAAGAATCCTGGCTGATCGGCTGGCCAGAATCTCTGGGCATTCTGGATGCCCCATCTAATCCTTGGAGATTTCAGCCTTTTTTCATTCAGACTTTTGAAACTTCCCCCGCTCAACGTTCGCGAGATGCTCATGGGCCTTGCTTGGCTGGTAGGGCATAATGCCCGGGTCGAAAAATAATCTTTATTGGAGGCAACCCGTGGCCACTCTAAGATATCTAGCTCTGCTTTTCGTTTTCTCTGCTGCTTTTTTTGCCGGCCAAAGCCGTGCTGAAAGTGAAACCATCTACAGGCCAGGATTCGTATGCGGCCAACTCGGCGCTGCCGCTGGTGCCGGAGGCAACTACCTGGCCAAATGCACGGATCCGATGAATGGCCAGAAGTACAAAGTTAGTCTCTATTTCGCTCCTGCTGTTGGCCTCACCGGCGGCGTGCTCGCCTTTGATTGCTTCCTCAAAACTCCAGGGCCCGTAAAAGGGGTTTTCGCAGGATTCATGGGCGGCCTTTGGCTCGGGCCAGGCCTCTCTTATGCTTCTATCTACCATGGCACGAACGGCAGCTGCCGCATCAGCAATATCGGCGTGGGCCTCGCTGTGCAGCTCGGATTCGTAAGAGCCAACGTGGTGCCTGTGGAATAAGGCCTTCGCTCAAAGCCCCGGAGGCTTATTCGCAATTGGAATCAATATGCGAGTAGGTATACCTGGGGCAGCCGTCTTCATCTTTGCTTCCGTCCACCGTTGTATACACCTGCACCAGGCAGCGCTTGTTGGAGGCCTCCTTGTGGGGTCCGAAGAAAACCGTGCGCGGCTTTCCCTGAATTCCGTAATTGAACGTAACTTGGCCGAAATAGCTCGCTAGCCTGGCCTTGGCCGGCATGTTTTCGGTGAGAGCATCGGTGGTCACCTTCAGCAATTTCACCTGGCAGGTGGCAGATACGAAATCGTCTCCATGAGCCACGGGGCTGAAGGAAACGGCTAGTAGCAGTGCAAATATTTTTCTCATGCCGGTATTCTACCGGCCAGTGGCGAGGAAAAGCAAAGCTCCTCTGCGTTTTACCGCGCCGCCAGCGCTCCACCTAATCCGCCAGAGAAACGATCTTCGAGATCAGCTCTGTATAGGGGATTCCGGCCTTCGCCGCGGAAAGCGCGAAATCCTCATCCTTGGCTATGGCGGGATTGGGGTTCGCTTCAATAAAGTAAATGCCACCGTCGTCCTTCACCCTGAGATCGATCCGGCTATAACCCCGAATGCTCAGATGCTCGTGGATCCGCTTGCACACTTCAATCAGCCGCCGCTCCAGGCCATCGGGCAGAGGAGCTACATCGCCCGAGCTGATGCCCCATTTTTTACGGTAAGCCTCGTCCCATTTGGCGCGGAAGGTAGCGAACTTCGGCTCACCTTCGGGCACCTCGCGGAAGAAAAGCTCGCGAGGTGGGAATACCGTGAGCCGCTTGTTTCCGAGCACGCTCACATAGAGCTCACGCCCTTCAATGTATTCCTCAATGATGGCATCGGCGCTCAGGCTTTCGTGGATGAATTGCACTCTCGCGAGAGCGTCTTTTTCGTTGGTGGCGAAGGAGTACTGGGAAATGCCCTGCGAGCTCTCGAGCTGCAAAGGCTTGATGAAGGCTGGAAACTTGAAGTGCTTCAGCGAGCGGAGCGGGCGGGAGCGCCGGGAAACCACGAATTTAGGCACCTTCACCTTATGGTGGGCGAGAATCTCTTTGGTAAGGCCTTTGTCTTTGCTGAGGTAGATGCCTTTGCTCCCCGAGCCCGTGAACTTGATTCCCAGCATCTCGAGCAGGGCCACCAGATTCGGTTCAAACCTCGTTTCGTTGCGAATCGCCTCGCAAAGATTGAATACCAGATCGTGCTTGCCTTCCTTGATCGTGTGCACGAGGGGCTCGATCTCATCGTGAATGCCGAAATAGGTGATTTCGTGGCCGAGCTCTTTCAGGGCGGCGATGATGTCTCTTTCCGTTTTCGCGTTTGGCGCCGCAATATCAGGGGCGTAATCCTCCTGATTTTCGTGATAGACACCGTCGAATAAAAGCAAAACACGCTGAGATTTTTTGCTCATGCTCTAAACCTTCCGCTTGAATTTGCCCGTAAACAGATAGTTTTTTACCAGACTGGTGAGGAGGCTGGCCACCTCCATCACCGTTTCCGCTTCGCTTTTTCCCACTCTGAGCTCAAGCACTTCGCACCGGGCGGTGAGTCTTTTCACCAGTTCGTTGATCGTGAATTTTTTCTCGCTCGTGGCCCAGGCCACCGTGGGCACGATGAATTTTTTGTTTTTGGTCATGAAGCGGGAGGCCGAAAATTCGCGTTTTGGCTTGGACTTGTCGCCATCGAAGATATGGCGAAGGTCAGCGTCAAAAAAATCCGGATAGGAATCCGCGTTTTCGCGCCTTCGCTTCTGGTAATACTTTTCCAAAGTGGTGGTGAGGCGATCCGCCGAGCAGGGCAGTCGCCCGCCCTCAGCCTTGATCTTCATTTTCGGAGTTTCGGCCACAAGACGGTCGAGAAATTCGAGCTTTTCAAAAGCACCGGCCCAGCTGCGGTATTCCTTGCGCCAGTTGATCTCGGGATTCATCCACACCGCGAAGGTTTCGGCGAAATCTTCGTCGGGATGGGCCTGCGCATACCAGTGCGCAAGATTCTTCACGAAGTTGCGGCTGTAGGGCCTTGGCCGGTAGGTTTCCGGAGCGTAGTCCTGATCGGGAGATCCGAAGATCTTGCGCCAGGAACGGCGGCGCGAGAATTGGTAGCAGTGATCGAAGCAGTGCCCCGCCTCGTGCCGGAGCAATTTCAGGCACCAGGCAGCGTCGCCTCCCTCCACCTCCATCATCATGGTGAACTCGAGGGCCTTGAGGCGGGGGTGGGCGAGGTAAAAAGGGACGGCTATGGCATTCATGCCCTCGGGGCTGAACCATTCGTCGCCCAGGAAAATCTTGGGCTGGAAGGAGAGGCCTTTGCTCTTCATTTCTTCATAGAGCGCCTGCACCTGGGGCTCGAGCTCTGATCCGGGAATTTTCAGGTCGAGATCGCAGATCCTGAGTTGCAGAAGATCTTTATCGCTAAGCTTGGAGAGCTCTTCGGCGCTGATCTTTTTGGGCGCATTCCCTTTAGCCATTTTTATTCCTTACTCCTTTCTTCCGGCCCAGCAAAGTGTGGGGCCCAAATTGCCACATCAGGCTGCCTCAAGGCGCGATCCTTTTCCGGGATTCGTTTTCTTTTTCGATCGCCTCATCCACCCCGGTGAGAGAGGAGTTCTCCGCGTTCCTATTTTTTGAAACAGCGGCCGGCACTGGATCTTTTCTTCCTCCCTGTCCCTGCGTGGACGATACGGCTCTTTGCGTGGATTCAGAGGCGCAGCCTTTGGCTGCCGCGAGAGTTTTTTGGTAAAAGTCCCGCGTTTGTTTTGCCAGGAGGCCGAATTTCACTTTGTTGTCTCTGCTCTTGGCTTCCGAAGCGCGCACGGACTTTGCGAGCTCCCGGGTTTTTACAGCGATCTTTTCAAAGGCAGCCACTTCGGAGGGGCAGAACGAACGAAGCGCGGTATCCGTACGAAAAGCGAGGCCGGTGATCAGCATGAAGTTCTGGTTTGGTTCCACCGAGCTTTCCCGGATGCCGGTCCACTTGGATTCCAGCTCCAGAGATTTCTGCTCGCACCATTCGCTTTCCTTCGAAAGCTTTTCGTTCATGGCGCTGAATTCGCTCAGGGCCACGCAGCTTGCGGCGCTGGCTTGGCTGGCTGCTTTCGAGCTGAGCTCAGCTTCGGTTTTCTGGCACCGGCCTTCGAGCTCCATCATCGCTTTCGTGTAAGAGGCGGCCAGCTCGCTATCTTTCTTCAGGATTTTCTCGCCCAGCAGGGCATTTTCCCCGGTTTCCCGGCATGCTACGGCTTGGCCTGCGTGCACGAGGCCGTACAAAAGCAGCAAAACTGGGATAAGAGCTTGGGGTAAGGGCATAGAACACCGGTCCTATCGGCGCTAAAGGCCCCCTGCCTTAATTCCGATACACCTATATGGTGGGGTATCGAAAAAACCTTTTTTTGCCAGTGCTTGCGGCTCTGTTGGCCGTGGTGGGAGCGGGTAAAGCAGCCGGCGATTCTTGTGTTTCCGGCTTCGTGAGCAGAGGAAATTTCAAAGATTATAACTGCAAATGCTGGGCTGATCTCGATTCCAAGCGCTATCTGCTCGAAGACTTACCCATGGAATCTAGGCCGAAAACCAAAAAAGGCCGCCCCATGCAGCTCGGCGATGGGGAAAACAACAACTGGAGCTTTCGCTGCAACTACACCTGCCAGGACTCCCAAGGCACTGCTTACCGGTTCTGCGGTGTGGTTTCCGAACGAAGAACCAGAACCTCTTCCAAATCCAATGATCCGGGAGATTCCGCCACGATATGTGCCTCGGCGGTGAAGCATGGCAATAGCTATTCCCCAAATCCCACCAGGGTGGATCCTCATGCGAGGTCGAGCGAAACCTTTCTCGGATCGATGGGATTCAAGCGCTTTGAATATCAGATTTTCCCCGACACTTTGGTGCAATGGGCCCGAAAGAACGGCTGCATCCGTTAAGATGTCCCCTCGCCAGTACTAGCCAAAAATAATTCACACATGGCATTGCATGCGCAGTGTTATTTATTTTGCCTCTCTGCAAAAAAATAAAAACACCAAGGCTTCACCAGGCTTTCTGTGTTGAGGCGAAATGCCTCAACTCGCATTGTCGCTGGCCCCTTTTTCGTGCCGCTACCTCGTAAAGATTCTTTACAACTCGCGCTCTGCTCGATAGTTTTTTTACTCTTGTAAAGACAGTTTATTGACCACAAAAAATAGACTTCTTTGGACCACAACAACAGACCACAAACCTAAATTCCTTCGTGATGCCGCCGTGACTGCTTTCTGAAGAGGATTGAAAGGAATCCAATGATGAAACTCGTTCTTGTTCTAGTTACCGGCTTCGTAGTGAGCAACGTTTCGTTTGCTCGCGACAACAGCATCGCCTGCGGTGATCTTATCGGCCACCCTGAGCTCGGAGATTTCTGGGAATGCGTAACCGAAAGCGGCTCCCTCCGTGACAACAGCATCGCTTGCGGTGATCTCATCGGCCACCCCGAAAAAGGTGACTTCTGGGAATGCGTAACTGAAAACGGCTCCTACCGTGACAACAGCATCCCCTGCGGTGATCTCATCGGCCACCCCGAGAAGGGCGACTTCTGGGAGTGCGTGATGGAAACCGGTTCCTACCGCGATAACAGCATCGCCTGCGGTGACCTCATCGGCCACCCTGAGAAAGGCGATTTCTGGGAGTGCGTGACGGAAACCGGATCTTTCCGCGACAACAGCATCGCCTGCGGTGACCTCATCGGCCACCCCGAGAAAGGCGACTTCTGGGAGTGTGTAACCGAAACCGGTTCCTACCGTGACAACAGCATTCCCTGCGGTGACCTCATCGGTCACCCTGAGAAAGGCGACTACTGGGAGTGCGTGACCGAGACCGGTTCCCGCCGCTAGTTTTCAGCCGAAGCAGATAGAGAAGCCGTCTTCCCTTTTTAAGGAAGGCGGCTTTTTTCATGATCAAGAATGGCCTGCACGGAAGCCCTCAGCCAGCCGGCGCCCGGGGCCTCGATATCAAGCACCTGGTTGCCGTAGGCAAGATCGGGAGAGATGGGCCGGTTTTCCATCATCCACGGCTGATTTTCCGGGAAATCAAAAAACCACTCGTTCTCTGCTTTGAGGCGAGGCAACAACGCGTGAAAGGTATTGGGAATCTTCAGGGTCACCGTGCCGAAGAGATCGTCGGTATAGCCGGATCGGGGGTATTTTCCCACCTCCAGGAATCTTCCGCCTGCGCCGTTCGTGGGGCCTCCGAGAAGAATAGCCCTCTTCGCATTCCTGAGCAGCCCTGCCAGGAGATCGCAGGCGCTGATGCAGGAGGGAGTGGTAAGCGCCACAATAGGAAGATCGAAAGCGCCGCCTTTCATGGTGGAAGCGATGTTTTCCGAAGCCACGAAAGGGAGATAGCGGGAGCGCGCTCCTCGGGCAAATTCCAGGGCTTTCAGCATTCTTCCCTGAGGCGTGCGGAGCCCACCGCTGGGGAATCCTTCGCCAAGATCGAATTTACTCAGCACGGCCTGCAGGTGAGGCGTGAGGAGCCCGCCGAAAACCGTGGAGGGATAGCTTTCTCCCGTCCTCGCAAGCAAGCCCAGGATCCGCGCCGGGGCATCGGAGTCCCCGCCCGGGTTCCAGCGCAGATCGAGCACGAGCGGGCGGCCTCCGATTCGGCAGCCCTGCAGGTGCTGCTCGAAAGGGAAGGTGAATGGCACTATCTTCCCCGCCGTGCTCTTCACCCGCCAGCGCTTGGTGGCGAAGGTGAGGAGCTGGATATAGCAGTAGCTCTTACCCTCCTGCTCGAATTGGCCGAGCCGCATTCCGAGCTGGCCTTCGTCATCATAGAAGGAAGTGAGGCTTTCTTTCGGGAGAAGGGGGGCTTTATGGTTGAAGCCCAGGTCGTCTTCCCCATCACGAATTCTGGCCTCAATATCCAGAGCGATGGAGTGCGCACTCAGGAAGCCTCTTTCACGGAAAAGGGCACGCGTATCTTCCCGCTGGTTGAGGCCCACCTGCCACCAAGGCACGGGCACGGCCATTTGATTCGCCACCTTCACCAGGAGAGTGCCGCTTTCCGGATAGGCGAAATCACGAAAGGTTAGTGCCCGAAGCGCTTCTTCGGCCACGAAGGCTTCTGAGCTTCCGGAGATGTAGTGAGAGGCGAGCTTCACGAGCTCCGTGGGTGAAAATCCGTTCAGGGATTCTACCTCGGCTCCGGGGCGAAGGAGGCTCTCTGCCTCTGCCGGCCATTGCCCGCTCAGGCTCTTGCTTACGCTGCCGATCAGAAATCTGTTGCCGGCCTGGATCAGTTGAAATCCGGCGTACACAAAGGGGCGTGGGGTCTGGCTCTTGAGTTGGAGATGGGAGTCCCGGAAGGGAGCCAGGCATAACAGCAGATGGTCTTCGAGCTCAATCCGGGCAAATCTTTCGGAGCGATAGAGCCTGTCGGAGTTTGCTTTCATCCGCTCCGCGCAGTGCTCGAGCTGTTTTCCCGTGTCGAGGCCGAGCTCCTGCTTCTTCCAGTCCTGAAGGGAATACTTGGCTATCATGGCCGCCCGAAGCCCGCAGATCACCTGTATGGACTCCTGGGCTTGGGGGTGATCGCAGATAGCAGCCTGAGCGGGGGCGAAAAAAAACGAAAGTGCGATAAGCAGGAGCGTGGTCATCAATCGTCCATTTTGCCAGCGGCAAGGGCGGTTTCAAACACCGTGCGGGGCGAGATCGCCGGGCCCCGGCCCAGATATCCAAAGGCGCGAAGCATATCCGCCCTCCTTGGTTGCGCCGTGGTATTTCCCAGGTTCCCCGGGGCACGAAACAGCTGGTCGCCGAAAATCGTTTCCCAGTTCCAGTTCGGGAATTTTTCTTCCGCCCAGGCGGGAATGCCTCGGGCGGCATGGCAGCTCACGCAATCCACTGTGCCTGGATTCGAAAGGTTGGGATTGAGCGCGCGAAGGGAGCTGCGCACTGCCTGCTGGATTTCCTCTTCCCCCATCTTTTCCTGCGCGGTGGAGGAATCGTTCAGGAGGTTCAGAAACGGCGCCTCTCCTTCAGGATAGGGATTCATTCTCGAACGGTATTCGGAGGGATTTTCCAGGTTTGCGAAAAAAGCCTGGGCCTTCATTTTCGTGCGAGGAATCTGCAGGCGGATGCCTTTGCCGTTTTTGAAGTCAAAGCCGGTGAAAACCCATACCGTGCCTTCGTTATTCACCACCATCGCCGTGGCACGGATCAGGTTTGCCGGGCCGGCATAGGAAAGAAGCACCTGGCGAAGCCTGTTTCCATAATCTCCCTGCACACCCTGGGCTTCGAGCAGAGGATGTACTTGAAGGGGAAGCCCCGGTTCGATCTGGGATTGCGATTTCAATTTCAGAAGATCCGCGCGCAGCTTTCTCCATTCGCTCTCCTTCAGCTCATGAAAGCTGTGAACCGCGGCGTCGATCGTGGTCCAATGGGAGCGATTCTCCTCCATGGGCTGCCATACGAAGCGAATCTGGCGGCGGCAGGGTAAACGCTCCGGCGAGGGCCCTTCTTTGAAGCAGGGGTCGATCCGCGCGGCCACCACCCGCAGGCTTTGCAGGATCCACTCCCGGTCGCGAGGAACCACGATCATGGGAAGTTCGTCGTAAACTTTCCGGGGGAGCAGCACGCCCTCACGGGCCGGAGTATTGGGTTGCCAAAGCTGGTTGGGCGATCCCGGCTGGGGCAGGGGAAAGAGAATGGAAAGATCGCTGAGTTCCCATGCGGCCCGGGAAGAGGCCGGAAAAACCATGAATATCAATAGGCTGAGAATCAACGGCATGGGCGAGGCTCCAGGATGGGAAAAACCAGCGCTGCTCTTCACGGAAATGGGCGCGGAAAGTTCCGGCCATGGTTCTCACAAGACCTTGAAAAGGTAAAGCTTTTCCCCGGATTGGGAGGCTGAAATCTACTCGGCTGCGTCCATCTTCAGGGGGGCCTTGGAGCTCAACGCGCCCTTGGACGCCCCAATCCGCTTTGCTATCGAAGCAGCGAAAGACGAGAGAGACTCATCTCTTGCTCCGCAGACAACATAGGCCTCGCCGGCCTTTGCGTCCGCCAGGATCTGCGCCCGGTCGGCCGTGGATCCTGCTTTGCCGTTTTCCCGCACTCCGGCTGCGAGATCTTCGCTCGAAATGTCTTTCGCTACGGTTCCTCCCACATAAAAGATGGGAAGAAAGATCACTCGATCATCGGGCCGGAGATGCTGTGCAAACGCCTCGATATATTCCTTCTTCATCATCCGAGTGGGAGCAAACCCGTGTGGCTGGAAAATATAGGTAATGCGGGGGCGGATCTTTTTCGCCATCTCCATCATGGAGGAGATTTTGTGGGGATTGTGGGCGAAGTCGTCCATCACGAAAGTTTTTCCGTCGTCGAGATGCACGTCGAATCTTCGGTCGATGCCGCGAAAACTCTTCAAGGGACGTACGCAATCCTCCAATCGCACCCCGGACTCTGAGAGCGTGGCCAGGCAGGCGAGGGCATTGTACACATTGTATCGCCCCGGAAGGCTGACGGTGAACCTTAGCCCATTCAAAGTGAACTCGCTTGAAAGCGGCTTCAGCTCCACCGAAACGGCTTTGTATTTTGCCGGCCGGTCGAGGCCGAAAGTAACGGCTTCGGAAAGGCCCAGCGAGCTGAGATGCTCATCGTCGGTGTTGAGAAGAGTTTCTTGTTTCGTGTTTTTCACGAGAGCCCGGAACATCTCCGCCGTTTTCTCCACGGAATGATGATCGAAATCAAGATTGAGGAGTACGGTAAATTCCGGTTTGTAGTGCACGATGCTTCCGTCGCTTTCGCAGGCTTCCACCACGAGAAGATCGCTCTTGCCGGAAAAACTGTTTCCGAGATTCGTGGGGTTCTTGAACTGGCTCACCCTTCCGCCTCCGATGAAGTTCGGTTCAAGGCCAAGCTCGTGCATCATATAGGCGAGCATTCCGGAGGTGGTGCTCTTTCCGCTCGTGCCGGCGATCGCGAAGGTTTTATGGGAGGAAACCAGTTGCGCGAGAAACTCAGGGCGAGTGAGCACGCTGAGGCCCAGATCGGAGCATCTCCTGGGTTCCGGAAGGTCTTTTTCCACCGCAGTGGAGAACACCACGAGGTCCAGCCCCGGCTGAATGCCGGATCCGTCTTGAGGCACGATCTTCACTCCCTTGGAAACCAGGGGGCCATAGGCCGGGTGAGAGGGGTCAGAGTCGAAACTTCGGTCGCTGCCGAGCACTTCGTGGCCTTTGTCGGCCATGAAACTGGCCAATGCCGAAACACCTGATCCGCCGACGCCTGAAAAAAAGATTCTCTTCATTAAAATAGTTTACAGGGATCGGAGGCTGCTGCCAATTCAGCTTATTTCCCGTGTCCCGTTCTTTCTCGTTAAAAAATTTTAATCTGCCTGGCGGATCAGGGCAGTACGAACTTCAGCACCCGGTGATTCATATAATCCGC
>CAZTCD010000087.1:0-16509 GCA_964612065.1 uncultured Bdellovibrionales bacterium
GTCGACCGATCCACTTAAGACAAAGTTTAAGGATGGCGATAGCTGTAGCGATAGTGGAAACGGACTGACCTGTTAAGGAGGATCACTCAATGAAAGAAACAAAACAAAATCAGCTTGCACACACGACGTTTAGAATGCTTTTGAGCCTTATTTTCCTGGTTGCTGGTATTCAGCATCTCTTGAATCCTCACAACGTGGCCAAAAGACTTTCAATGTCATCCTGGGCGGATTTGCTGACGATGTTTATGCCGCTCAATATTCATGTTTTTTTAGCAGGCGTTGTACTTTTTGCGGCTGGTCTTGGACTTTTCTTCGGCTCAAAAACGAGACTCTCCTCTCTGGCTCTGATCGCAGTTTTAATTCCTATTACGATGACGGTTCAGATGGATGGAGCAGAAACTCTTGGGCCGCTCTTTAAGAACATCGCTATCTTAGGAGGCTTGATTTATTTTGCTTACTATGGAATTGGCGATGGCTTTGGTATTGATGCGCTTTCAGTACGAGGAAGACGGGTCTCTCACTATTTTAGCACCGCTAAAGTTATAATGGTCGGTCTGTTAGCCGTGACTCTGACTCCTTCGCTTCTTAGTCCAACGGTTGCTGAAGCTGCTTCAGCGAAAGTTGCTTCAAAAAATGTGGCGATTCTCGTCCGTGAAGAACGGCACCTTCATGTGGCCATTGAAACTTTGATTCAAGGGCAAAAGGAGAAAAGTAATCCAAGAGTTGTCAAAGGTACAGTTGTTGTCTGCGGTAAACCAGGGGTCGCAGCACTTTCCAAAGAATCTAAAATCAAAGAAGACCTTGTGAAAGGCCTGGCCGCTGGCATTCGTATTGTCGCCTGTGGGCTTTCCCTTAAAGAAGCCGCCATGCCTCGCGAGGATTTATTCAGCGGCATCGAAATTATAGAGAACGGCTTATGGGAGATGATTCGTTTGCAATCAGAAGGATACGTTTCGATAGAATTATAGATTGTGGAGAGCGTTCCGTTCGAAGAGTTTGCATCATTAGAATTGACACATTTTCGATATTTTTCAGGATTTACAAGACAAGGCAGCGAATGGTTTCAGGAAAAAGAAGAAATAACCTAGGAGCGGAGATTGTCGCGGGAAGTTTTCAGATTATCTCTGGAATTCCCACCACTATTGGTGGAGACGATGACGGGCCAGATCCACATGAACTGCTGGAAGCAGCCCTAGCATCATGTACGATCATCACCGTTCAAATGTACGCCAATCGAAAGCAAATCCGGTTAAATTCAACCAACGTAGTTGTTAAAATTGATTCTGAATCTAAGGATGCAACAATAGTATCCCTGAGAATTGAGCTGGATGGGGACTTATCTGAGGAAGAGCGCCAAAAGCTTTATGAAATTGCAGGGAAATGTCCCATTCACCGTCTACTGAAGAGCCAAGTTACGATCGTGACAACTCACCCGTAGTTGCAAATCGCAAAGGGAATTGCTGGAGCGACCGCCAGCAATGCTAAAGAAGTCAGGAGATGCCGAACGAATCCGGCAAATCCTAGTTCTTGCCCGTTGCTACTTCTTTACTGGTAGGAGCATGGGTTTGCCCCACTTGGACGCTTGCGAGTCCTTGAGGAGCTGATACTGCGCCACACGCACGGTTTGGATGAACTTCGGGAGCTGTCCCGTAGCGGCGGCAACAAGAGCGGCAGCGACGGCGGCTTGGATGAGTTTGTTAGGAATAGACATAGGAACCTCCTCGGTTACGGATGATTGGTTTGATTTGTAGAATGTTGATCTTGAGCTGTTAGAACAGCAGTCTTTGGAATCTGAACTTCAGAGGGAAAACGCCTAGAAAATCGGGTTTTTCCCTCTGGGCGCAAGTAGCAATCAAGTAGCAAAAAAGTAGCAAACTCAGGACATTTCGTGAGATTTCACGACAGATTCAAGAGAAGGGCGCAAGGCCCTTTTCAATGATTTCAAGTGTTTATGATTGTTGGGATTTTTAATTTTTCTGCGACTGCGGTATTCAAAAAATGGTCGGGGTGGCGGGATTTGAACCCACGACCTCTTCGTCCCGAACGAAGCGCGCTAGCCAGGCTGCGCTACACCCCGATGACCAAAATCGGAAGCCAAACCAGTACTACAGAAGCAAACGCAGTGGCAGCGAAAACCGCCATGACGCGCCCGCGCCCTATCTCGGCAGCTGCGTGGTTACGAAGGTCTTCATGTCTTCCAGCTCCACGGAAAATACCTTTTCGAACTGGGAGGCAAAGGCCCAATCGCCCGCTGGCGCAACCACGGCTCTCTCGAAGCTGAGCTGCTTGGGCCCAGGGCGCTGGCCGATCCCTTGCGTGAGCCAATGGATCTGGCCGGAAGGCATAAAAATCTGCACCTGGCCGGGTTCATTTCGGGCCACCACCCGCTTGGCGAAGGCGCAAGTCATGGGCGCAAGCTTCTCTCCGTTTTCTCCCGCAGGCACAGCGCTCTTCTCGAAAAACATCTGCACGAGAGGCCGGCCGGAGGCGAGCAGCATCTGCCGCCCATAAGGCACGGTGGGATCTTCAGGCTCGAAAACCACAGGCAGGTGATACTGGAAATAAAGCTTCAGCGGCTGGGCCGAAGAACGGCTCTCGGATCCAGTTTTACAGATCAGCCGCCGCGGATTCGTGGGTACAGCGGTTTTCGCGTTCGCCGCCGGCGCGAGCAGATCGGTGGGAACATTTTCCAGCACCGAGGGAGCTGCAGTGGCGATCACCGCCGGAGCCGCATAAGCGGTAAGGATGGTGAGGAAAGCGGACAAAAGAAAAGATGGAATATGCATTTTCAGCACCTCGCAGGGGCCCCTGTTTTACCTCTCTGCAGGTGCCTCCGTAAAGTACCAGTAAAGGCTCCGGAAACCTCCTTCCGGAACCGCTTTTCTCTCAACCTCCCCTCCGCACCGCCGATAGGATTTCTGTAGCGTTTTTAAAGGGATCAGCTGGATTTTGCCTACCCCGGCCCCTCCCTCACCATAAATTCCGGAGTTTTCCGCTATGTTTTCCCTTTTTTCCGTTCTCCTCGCCCTCTGCTTCAGCCTGCCTTCCGCCCACGCGAACAGCGAAGCCCGCCTCCGGCAGCGCCTGAAGTTCTTCCAGGAGCACACGCAGGAAGCGATGAAGAAGCTTCCGGAAAAACGCTCCAGGTCGGGAGTGAAAACCGCTCCGAAGTTCTCAAAAGAACAGATCCGCTCCCGCAGCTTTGTGTTCGCGAAAAACAGATACCGCGAAGTGCTCTCCGGCCGTTCCGCCTTCAAAAACAACGATGACCCCTCTGAGCTGGTGGACTCCCCGAAAGACATGCTCACGAACATCGACGATATGGATGCCAAGAAGCTCATGAGCGGAGAGGTGAAAACCCAGCCCTGGAGCGATTATTACTGGGCGCTCTACAACGGCCAGCTCGCGTTCCGCTACGCCGATTCCTATTTCCCCGCCGACAGCACCGACTGGAAGGTGAAAAACGAGTACATGACGAGCGAGGAATCAAGGCGCACCGATGTGAATCGCCTCTCTCCCGCCGAAAAATACGATCTCCTGGTGGGCGACGAAAACAAAAGCCTGACCCGCGCAGCGCTGGGAGAAGGCGGCAATTTCTATCGCCAGAGCGGCAAAGTGGAATCCTGGATGGGAATCTGCCATGGCTGGGCCCCGGCCTCCTATATGCTCGACCGCCCTACCCGCGCGCTCACCGTGATGGCCGCCGACGGAAAAACAAAAGTCACCTTTTATCCCTCCGACATCAAGGCCCTCGCCTCTCTCCTTTGGGCCCAGGTTTCGCCTCCCACCAAATTCATCGGTGGCCGCTGCAATGAAAAAGATCCCGATACCGACAAAAACGGCCGCGTGAAAGACCAGGATTGCTTCGATACGAATCCCGGCGCCTGGCATCTGGCCGTAGTGAATCAGGTAGGCGTGGCCAAACGCTCCTTCGTGCTCGATGTTACCTTCGACTACGAGGTGTGGAACCAGCCCGTTCACTCCTACAGCTACTCCTTCTTCAACCCCAAAACGATGGAACCCGTGAAGAAACTGAAAGACGCCCTGGTGGAAATCGATCAGTTTCCGGAAGACAAGTTCTCCAAGTACCGCTCGAAGAAATCCCGCTATGTGGTGGGCGTTTCCATGGACCTCACCTACATGGTGGAAACCCACCCTCGCCAGACAAAGCGTGATGGGAATACCGACGATGCTCTCAAAGAAGTGAGCTACGAATACGACCTCGAGCTCGACGACAAGATGAATGTGATCGGCGGGGAATGGTATTCGAACGCCCACCCTGATTTTCTCTGGACTCCGGATCCCGGCACGCGTGCCCTCACCCCCGCCGACGAACGGCTCGAGAAAAAGGGCGATGCCAACAAGAAGTGGAACGGAAACACCCCCATCCCCCGCGAATGGGCGGAGGTGGCCCCCAAAGCCTCGGAGCACGGCATGCCGCTGGCCACGATCGTGGAAGCCCTGATCAAGCTCTCCCGCGGCAAACTGGAGATCTGACGAAAGACTCCGGATGAAAAATCTTCTACTCAGCCTCTTTCTGATTCTTGCCGCGTCCCCGGAAGCAGGGGCTTCGGCTTTACCTTCCTGCAGGACGGCTTGGAGCGGGCAAAAGCATGAGTTCGATTTCAAGGAAACCTACGCCTCCTACTACCAGCGCCTGCAGCGCTCCCGCTGCGAAAAAGAATGGGCCGTGCTGGTTTATATGGCGGCCGACAACAATCTCTTCCCCTATGCTCTCTGGGACCTCTTCGAAATGGAGGCCACGTTCCAGGCAGGCGAGCGGGCCGGATCCACTTTGAAAACGGATCTGCTCGTGCAGGTGGATGGTACCGCTCCTGACGATCTTCGGCGCCTTCACATCCATGCCGGTCCGGTGGCGTGGAAAGAAAAACGAAAGAGCGATTTCGAAAACGAAAACCTGGACCAGGTGCGAAGCCCGATAGCGGAACGCCTGCAGGAGAATAAAAACGAAACGGAACAGCAACGGCTGGAGAAGTTCATAAAATGGGCCGTGAAAGCGTACCCCGCCAAGCAGCATATGCTGATCGTATGGGGCCACGGCCAAGGCTGGAAGAGCTTTCCGGCGGGCGAACCAACAAAACCCAGATGGGGAGAACGCACGGAGCTTCCTCGTTTTCCCAGGCCTGCGCCCGACAAGAACTTCGGAGGCATTGCGTTCCGGGAATCATCGGGTACCTGGCTGGATATTCCCGCTTTGCGGTCGGCGCTGGAAACCTTTCAGAAAATCAAGGGCAACCCAGTGGATGTATACGCCTCCGACGCCTGCCTGATGCAGATGACGGAGGTGGCCTATCAACTCTCTCCGCACGCGCGCTTCCTGGTGGGCTCGGCCCAAGTGCAGAGCTATCTTGGCCTGCCTTACAGAAGAATGATGTACGAGCTCAATACCGGGCATTTCAACGGCCTGAGAAAAACCCACCGGCCGAGCATTGATGGCAACGATGAGCCCTACCTTCTCGCGAAAATGCTTCCGCCCCTGATGAAGCAGAGCCTGGATCCGCGGCGCGGCCTTCAGGGCAAGCATGAGAAAGAAGCCCAGGAGCATATGACCTCGAGCGCGCTGGGCACGGGGGAGCTGGAGAATCTTCTCGTGCCGGCGGTCACGCGATTAAGCGCTTCGCTGAAGGACTACCTCCTGGAAGACGATGAACGCACGATGGAGATGAGATTCGTAAGCCAGAGCGTGCCTACCTTTGAGGGGGGTGCGCAGGACTTCGGCGTATTCCTCGGATTCCTCGACCAGCTCCTGCTGGAGGAAAAATCAAAAGCCGGTGGAAAGAGCTCCCAGGCCATGGAACGCCTGCAGGCATCAGTGGCCGAGACCAAACAGACACTCGACAAAACGGTGCAGAGTTACGCCTACGGTTCCGCTTACGGAATCGATCAGAAGACGATGCGCATGGGATATGTGCCGCGGGCTGTTTCAGTATGGATGCCGGTTGATCCGAGAGAATACCATCTAAGGAAGAAGGAATTCTCGCAATCCCGGTTTTGGAAAGAAACAGGCTGGGGAGACTGGCTGGAGCTGGTGTTCGGGAAAGAGCCCCGTTAACCGCGTGATCGCCGCTTGCGGCTGCGAACCACCTCCGCCGCGAGAAGAAGAATCCAGATAGCGAACAGGCTGCGCCCGGCGGGAATAAGCGGGTTGTAATAGTTCAAATGGATTTTCCCTTTGGCTCCCGCCGGAACCAGAATCCCGGTGGACCAGAAATTCACCTGCCGCAGCTCAAGACTTTCCCCTTCATAGGTAGCAGACCAGAAGGGATCGAAGCTCTCGTTGAAATGGACCCAGAACGGCGCTTTGCTTTTCTCGGCCTGCACGTCGAGAACCACGGCATTGTAGGTGCGGGAATGCAGGGCCGCCCCTGCTCCTTCCGGCTGCACGGTTTCATTATCGCCCTCTCCCGCGTCCACGAGCGCTGTTTCCTGCCAGTTCCAGGAAGAGTCGGCGAGCCTTTCGTATCCGGAGCCCGCGGGAAGGAACGAAATCCGGGAAGGAATTCTCACCAGCGGGATCGCTCCCCGCACCTCGGTGAGCACGAAGTCGCCTCTCGGGCTGATTGCGCCCAGAAAGTTGGTTCCCTTGATGGGAAACGCGGCATTCGGCCGGTGCCTCATCAGGAACTCCCAGAACTTGATCGGGCTTCCCTGCAACAAAGTGACAAAGCCCAGCGCATTCGCGAGCCCAAAAACCGCTCCCGTATTGTTACTCAGGGTATAGTACTGGTGATAGGTAAGAAGCTCGGCTCCGCTATGGTTCCCTCCCACCAGCTTTTTCAGAAGGCCCATATCAAACAGCTCGTCGCCGTAGGTGCTGTAACGAGTGGGATCGTTCAGCCCGAAACGGGCCCCCTTTTCCTTCAACTGCCGCACAAAAGGAGGCCAGGCGGGCTGAGCCACCTCGGCGGGCACTTTCCAGATAATCTGCCGCAGAGTGAAAGCGGGTTCGAGAATCGCGAGAGCAGCCAGAAAATACAAAGCCAGCTCCTGGGATATCCACCGGCGCCGAAGAGCCTCTAAAACCCCGAGCGCCAGGCCGAGCGCAGCGGCCGCTCCGAACGCGAAGTGCCGCCCTTCGGCAAATCCGAAGATTCCCCAGGCCACTAACCCGGCCAAGGCAAGGGCCAGGAGAATGCGGAGGCGGGCAAACAGATCCGCTGTACTGGAGGATCGGATCAGAGCCGAAAGAAGGAAAAGCAGAGCCACAAACACAAAATAGGTAATTCGTTCGGGATACCGAAACGACGACCAGAGCGGAAGCACCGCAGCCAGCATTTTGTTGGCGGGAACAGGAGAGAAGGCCCCCATCGATACAAGGCCGAACAAGCCAGCAAGCGCCAGCCAAATTTTTCCGGGAGCACGGAACCTCCCCCACCAGGCCGCTGCGAGCAACGGAAGAAACATGGCGCCCTGGTACAAGGAAAGCACGTAAGTTATCGGAACTCCGGTATGCCCTACGATGCTTCGTTTGCTTTCGTCGAAAATGCCGTTGCCAAAAGGAAGGGGGGTGAAAAACTCGAGCCACCGGAGCGGATGCAAAGAGGAAACCTCTCCCTGTGAACTGAACCATCCCTCGGACGAGCGATCGCTTCGCAGGACAAGATCCGCCGTCGGCAGAAGCTGCGGAGCCGCTGCCAGGAAGGCAAGAACGCCCAAGGTGGCATAGCCACCCAGCACCCGGCGCACCGGAGCCCTCTCTCCTGAGGCGAGGGCGGGCAGCAGAAAGAACGCGTAGAGGAGGGAAAATTGAGGGTCGCCTGAGAGAAGCGGGAAAACCAGGGCAAGGGAAGCACCGAAAAGATGCAGGGAGGAACCCCCTCGCAGAAACTTCAGCCAGAAAAGGCCGAGCCAGCCGGCGCCGGCCATACTCGCCAGTGCACCGCTCGTATTTACGGCAGAAGCCACGAATCCGCCGGAGCCGGCGATACCCGCAAGCAAAACCGCCATGGGCCGGGTGTGCCCGAGGAGAGAAAACAGCCGCTCAAAGCCGAAAAAAATCAGCGGAAGGTGCAGCGCGAGGAACCAGGAGAAAGCCCAGGTGGCGTGCTCCTTCGAGAAGAGAAGAAACACCAGATTGAACGGATTATGAGACGCAAAGCTCGGATCGGCGAGGAGAGGCGTTCCTCCCACCACAAAGGGATTCCAGGCCGGGAGCTCTCCGAAAGACCTAAGGCTGTCCGCAATCAGAAACTTCGCCGGGAAGGTGAGCGATCCCAGATCCCGGAAGAGATAAGCCAGATCGGGGCGTGCGAGGAGATCACCCAGAAGAACCAGAGCAGGAAGAATAGGAAAAAGAATACGAAAAACAAGGCGGACCGCCCGGCCTTTCGTTCCCTCCGTACTGCTGGCCTCGAACTTCAAATCATTTCCTCATGGTCAGCGAAGGTCTTTGCGGCGAAAAATCAGGCAGGAGAGGCCCGCCAGAAAGCAGGCGTAGAGAAGGAAATAAAGCAGTCCCATGGGAAGAGTGTCGTCCGGATAGGGCTTTCCATAGGCCACCAGCTCCCGGATATTGAACCGATCGAGCGAGGGCCCGAAATCTATCACGAAACGAAGAAGGGATTTATAAATGCCATCCACCATCCGCTCCTGGATCAGGCGCAGAGAGCCGATGCTGCGGCCGATGAGGAAAAGAGCGATCGTCAGGCAGGACGAAAGGTAGATCGAGCTCAGGCTCAGGGAAAATAAAACACCCGCCGCCATCACAAGCGTGCTTTCGAGTGCCATAAGGAGTCCCGTAGCCGGCAAGCCCGGCGGAAGAGCCCCCGCTCCCAGCAGCACAATCCCCGCGAGCACGAGCATGCAAAGCACATGCACGAGGGAAATCACGCAGGCCCCTCCAACTAGTTTCGCGATCAGAAAAAGGTTGCGGGAAACCGGTTTTGCCAGCACCGCGTACACAGTGCGGCTTTCGATCTCTCTTCCCAGCAGGGTGGCTCCGAGAAAGAGCCCCAGAAAAATCCCCATCAGGGAGATCGCGGAAAGGCTGAAGTCCACCAGCACTTTGGCGGATTCCACCATGGTGAGGGAGGAAAGCACCGAAGCGAAGAACACCAGGAGAACCGAAAACACGAGAACAGAATGAAAGATCCTATCGGTAACATAAGACCTTACAGTTTGCTTCACGATGGCCAGGAACTGTGTCATCCGTTCTCCTTTCCGAAAAGCAAATTCTCCAGAGAACGGCTTTCCGCGGAATAGGATACCACCTCTCCTCCTTGCCGCCAGATCTCCTCCATCACCTTGCGCGCCTCTCCCCGGCCGTGGCAGAGAAGCACCATGCCACCGGCTCCCGGAACGGCGGAGGCAAGGATGCCTGCCAGCTTATCCAGTGCAATCCCGGTGAAATGCACCTCATGCTTCAGGGATCCCGCCCTGCTGGCAACCAGGTCGTCGATGGCGCCCTCGATTTTGAGGTGCCCTTTGTCCAGAAACACCAGCCGCTGGCAGAGCTGCTCCACATCGCTCAATACATGGGAGCTGAAAAATACCGTTTTCCCCTGCCGGCCGAGGCGGAAGATGAGATCCCGCACTTCCTTCCTGCCGATCGGATCAAGGCCGCTCAATGGTTCATCGAGTATCACGAGATCCGGATCGTTCACGAGCGCCTGGGCAATTCCCACTCTCTGGAGCATGCCTTTGGAAAAATCACGCAGGGCTTTGCCTCCGGTATCAGCCAGGCCCACCAGCGCCAACAGCTCCTCATTGGAAAGCAGCTTCCGGCCCTTCAGGGAGCTTCCGAAGAGCCCGCGATGAAAATCAAGCAAGGCAGCGGCGGAAAAGTTCTCGTGGAAATAGGGCCGCTCCGGCAGATATCCCACTCTTGCCTTGAGCCCAGCCTCGCTCAGATCCCGCCCGAAAAGGCTGCACTCCCCGGAGGAAGCGAACTGAAGGCCCAGAAGGATCTTGATGGTAGTGGTTTTTCCGGCGCCGTTTGCTCCGAGAAATCCGCACACCGTGCCGGCCGGCACGCTGAAGGAAACATCATTCAATGCCTTCTGGGGGCGCCCCAGGAAACCGGAGCGGTAGATCTTGGTAAGGCCTTTGAGCTCTATCGCATTCATTTTCCCTCCCCTTTCTCCTTCCATTTCCTGATTCTATCTTCGAATTTATCCCTGGTGGCTTTGTCACCCGCCTGATCCCTCATCTGCTCCAGAAAGCGGATCGTGGCCGCGGTAGACTGAGTGGCAGCCACGTGGTGAGCTGCGAAGATCGCCATGAAAGCAGGCGCGCCGGGAAGCTGGGCCCCAGCGGCATACTGTTCATAGGCCAACTCCGGTTTCATCAGTTCATGATGGTAATGATATGCCAGGTAGGCCCTGAGCTTCCAGCTGCCAGGGAAATGCTGGATCCCCTTTTTCAGCAGCTGCTCGGCCCCGAGTTTGTCTTCCGTGACCACGGAAAGGAAAATCCCACCTCTTTCGTAAGCCGGCATGAATTCCGGATCGAGCGATGTGAGGGCGTCGAGGTCGTAGTAGATCCAGCTTGTTTCTCCCGGAGGCACCTTCTGCACCGGAGTTTCCTGAAGAAACCGGAGCCATAAGAGGGTGGATATCAGGCGAGGATAGCCGAAGCTCAGTAGCTGCCAGGCAGCGGGGCTCAGGCTCGGCTTTCCCTCATTGAAAGCAAAAGTCACATTCTCGCGGGAAAGATCAGGCGCGGCCTTTTCCTGAAGCAGTGCAGCCCCCCCCGCTCCACCGATAAGCAGGAGAAGTGGTAACAGCAATCCCGCCTTCATTTCCTCTCCCCGGAAAAGCAGAGCCCCGCTCTAACCTCGTAGGTCCCGGCGGGGCTCATCTAGGAAACCATTTCAGCTTAGAGGTTCACCGTAGTGTTGCTGAGCAGTTTCACGTCGTTGATGGTCCAAGCATCGCAGTTCACGCCGTCGCGGATCTGGCCCCGGGCTTCCACGGTGAAGGTCTGGGCGTCAGCACCGGTAGTGGCGGAAGACGGAACAGCGGAGCAAGTGGTCCAGGTTGCAGGGAAGCCGATCCTGAGCCACTGGTGGTTGGCGGTACCACCATTGTAACCGTTTGCCGTACCCGAGGGAGCCGCAGTCCACCCTACAGAGTAGAAGCGCTTGGCTCCTTCAGGCGAGTAACCCACCGCTTCGAAGCTGGCCATATAAGCAGAGTATTCCGAATAGAAGGATTTCTCCGCGCCGTAGATCGCGGCCAAGGCGATCTTGGCCTCCGACTGGCGAGCCTTCGACTGGTATCGGGAGAAGTTGGGGGCTGCGATGGCCACCAGAATCCCGATGATACCCACCACGATCATCAGCTCGATCAACGTAAATCCTTTTTGGTTCATCTGAATTCGCTTACGCATAACCCCTCCCACATTCGAACACTGCCCTTTTATCCAGGCGGTGTTTTCACCCCATCGCTCCTGTGATGGTTATGAACATTACTGCAATGGTAATACCAGGATACACCCCCCTTGAAATAATGGAAGAATTCGAAGAGAGAGAGCGGAAAGTGACAGTTTGCGGCAGCCGTTACCGGAAACTGGTGCCGAGAAATGTCAGCCGGTAGCGAGTAACGGCCTTGTATCCGGAGAGATACAGGGAAGGCGAATATCAAACAATCCTTATTATAGATTCACCGTGGTATTGCTGATCACCTTCAGGTGATTGATGGTCCAGGTATCGCAGTTCATGCTGTCGCGGATCTGGCCCCGGGCTTCCACGGTGAAGGTCTGGGCGTCAGCACCGGTAGTGGCGGAAGACGGAACAGCGGAGCAAGTGGTCCAGGTTGCAGGGAAGCCGATCCTGAGCCACTGGTGGTTGGCGGTACCACCATTGTAACCGTTTGCCGTACCCGAGGGAGCCGCAGTCCACCCTACAGAGTAGAAGCGCTTGGCTCCTTCAGGCGAGTAACCCACCGCTTCGAAGCTGGCCATATAAGCAGAGTATTCCGAATAGAAGGATTTCTCCGCGCCGTAGATCGCGGCCAAGGCGATCTTGGCCTCCGACTGGCGAGCCTTCGACTGGTATCGGGAGAAGTTGGGGGCTGCGATGGCCACCAGAATCCCGATGATACCCACCACGATCATCAGCTCGATCAACGTAAATCCTTTTTGGTTCATCTGAATTCGCTTACGCATCTTTCCCCCAGGGCACTATATGGCTTATTTCAATCACGCTTTTGTGCCAGTTGCACAAAAGCCCGCTGAAATAGAATACACCCAGTTCGGGCCTCACAAAGCGTTTCAATATTTTTGATTCGTTTTTTTACTCGTTATCGCTGATCAGGCGCCCGAGCTCATCGAGCTTCACCACTAGCGAATTTTCGGTTCGAAACACCACTGCTTCCCGGTGCCTACCCAAAGCGGCTTCGAGAAGATCATGAACACGCCTCTGAAACAGCTTGTCCCATTCCAAGCGAGTAAAAATCAGGTAGCCATAACCTGCCTCCTGCAGAGCACGAACCACGTCCCTGACGTTTTGCGCGGAGGAGAGCTTTTGATCGAGTACGGGATTGTCCCACATTCTCGCCACCCGCCTCTCGGAGAGATAGTAAAGACGGAACTCATTGGCAGAAACAATTCTGGCCTCTTTCGGCAGCTCGAGGCGCATCCAGGCAAGGGCGGTTCCGCCGAAATGGCTTCTGATCAGTTCGGGCGGAGAAGGCATGGCTGCCCACGAAGCCAACGAGGCAAAGGGCACTTTCAGCCACAAACCTGCGCCTATCCCTACCACCAGGGCCGCATTACGGGCCAGCGAGAGGATCCGCTCCGCCGGAAGCTTCAAGGCGGCAACCGAAAGCAAACATCCGATGGACGCGGAGGGAAGCAGCAGGCAACCCAGACCGAATAGACGGATCTCTCCGAACGCTCCCACCCTCAGAAGAAAGAAGGCCTGCGACAAGACCATCAAGGAAAGCAGGAGGAATTCTCCGCTCAGCTTGCGGCGCTGAACCCACGCGAGCGGAAGAGCGGGAACGAATAGCCAGAGAAAGGGAGAATCGTGCAGGAAAGCCTTCAGAAGGTAGCCTTTGTTTTCCACGGAAAGGCCGCTTCCCGAATAGAGCTGAACATTTTTCCAGCTGGGGCTGAGCTCGGCGAACAAGGGGTAAAAAAATGCCCCCGCAAGCATTCCGTTCCTGGCCAGCCAGGGAGCCATTCCCGCTACCAGCCCGAGGGCAACAGCGCCCAGTTCCCGCGCAAACCGCCGCCACCCCAGATGCCAGGCGAGCCAGATGAAAAGAGGCCAGGCCACGAAGAAAACGCTGAGTTTCGAGGAAAATGCGAGCCCCAGAAGGAGGCCTGCGGCCAAACGGCATAAAAGAGAGCGGTGCTCCAGCCAGAGCACCAAGCCGGCCAGAAGAAAGAGCGCGGCTCCCCAATCATTTTTCGCCAATGCCAAAGTATGAAGCTGGGAAGCGCTGAACAGGGAAAATAGCGTGAGAAATGCCCGCGCTTCTCCGGAGAGAAGAGGAAAAGCGTGGCGGAAAAATCGATAAAGGAGGAGACATACGCCCAGCCCGGCGAAGAGAAAGTGGATCCATTGCCCGAGGATCTGCATCGGTATGAGACCGGCTTCGCCGGGCCCTCCCACCAGGAATCCGGCCCAAAGGTAGAGCGCATCCCAGCTTCCCGTGAGAAAGAGCGCCACGTTATCCGCGGGAAAGAAAATTCTTCCTGCGTCGAGCCACCAGCGCGCGGAGGTGAGGTGGTACCAAAGAGGATCCGGCATGGGATCCGGAACGGTGGCTACGGATGCAAACGCCAGAAACAGAGGAGCTGCAAGAAAGAGCCATAGCCCTGAAGGCCGCGTCTGAAACCTCGCCTTCTCTTCCGAAGCGGAAAAAAGAAAGCGAAGGGCCACGGGAGCCAGCAGCACGGCCAGCATCCAAGGGCCGGGAAAATAAGCCAGCCCTCCCAGCAAGCCGATAACCTGCACCATCCAGGCTAGTGAAGCGAGGCCCAACGGCACTGCCAACGCCAAGGGCAGGAAAGGGCAAAAGAGACTCCCCCAACTCCAGGCCGATGCGCCCAGCGCGAGGAGACTTCCCGAAACCGGGATCAAGATGAGCCAGGACTGCGGTTGATCCGGCCCCAAGGGGGGAAAAACCAGCGTTAGGCCGAGGCCGAGGAGAAAAAAAAGAGCGGACAACTGAGATTTGCGAAAGAGCACAGGAAAATTCTGGCACGCGGCCCCCTCGAACCCAAGGCCGGGGAAACCGAATGACTTGGCGCATTAGCTCCGGGAAGCTTGCCCTACCGGCATAGATCGATTACCTTGCTGTCTCCTTTGGTATCGGGGCGTGGCGCAGCCTGGCTAGCGCACTTGCATGGGGTGCAAGGGGTCGTGGGTTCAAATCCCGCCGCCCCGACCAATTTAAAGAATCCGGCTTTGCTTTCTTAGCAGAGGCGGATTTTTTAATTTTGGCCATTCCGAATTCAACCTGTGAATGCATTACCATCTCTATATGAGAAATCGGGAGTGGCTTGGGCATCTCTTCTTTGCGGCGCTGCTGCTGGTGGCCTATCTTCCCACCCTGCGCGCGCCCTTGTTCGGCATCGACGACGCCGAGCTCTACCTGCAGCCCCTTTTTCTCTCCCCTTTCGGTTGGCGCTCGCTTCTCGGCCTTCTCACGCCAGGCCTGCAGATCGATTTCTACCCCGTGCGCGATCTCAGCTACGCCCTCGACTGGTGGCTGTTCAACGGAAGCTTGGTGGCAGCGAGAATGCAGAACCTTGCGCTCGCAGGCGGATGCGCCCTTCTTCTGGCAAGCCTACTCAAGCGAGCCGGCCTCTCCTCCCCCCTGAGCATAGTAGCCGCCTGGTCCTGGGCGCTCTGGCCCCACCATCCCGAAACCTATGCCTGGATTTCCGCGAGAAAGGATCTTCTGGCTCTCTTCTTCTTTCTCGCATCGCTTCGCCTTTCGTTCTCGCCCAAGCTACGCTTTTTTTCTCTTCCTCTCTTCGGTGCCAGCCTGCTATCCAAAGCAAGCTTCCTTCCGGCTCCCTTTCTGCTGGCTATCGCCTATGCCTCGGAAAGAGCCTGGAAACGCCGGCCGAGGGAAAAAAGCCTGGAAGCTCTTCTCGCCTTTTCCATGGTTCTCTCTATCCTTGCGGCTCTCTATTTCAAACAGTTCTACTCCACGATCACCGACATGACCCTCCCCTACCCGCCGGCCTACCGCGTTCAAGCGAGCCTGGCCGGCCTTGGCAGAGCTGTTACTGGCTGGCTGGTTCCTTACGTGAACGCGGTGGACGTGGTGAACTGGGGCGATTGGCTCGAGCACAATCGCATTTACGCTGTCGCCGGCGTGGTTTGCTATCTTCTGGTGGGAGCAGGCACTGCTTTGGCCTGGATCCGGAAATCGCCCGTGCTGCTGTTGGCTTCAGCTGGCGCCCTCCTTCTCTATCTTCCGGTAAGCGGGCTGATTTTCCCCCACAGAAATTTCTATTCCGTCCGCTATCTGGAGCCGAGCTTTCTTCTTCTGTTTGGCTGCGTCGTTTTGCTGAACGGCAGGGCCCTGGAAAGCAGGAGAAAGTGGCTACCACTCGCTCCCTTCCTTCTCTTCGTAGTCCATTCGTTCACCGCCAGAGTCTGGGCTTCGCCCACCTCCGTAACCCTCCATGCGGTTCAGGTGAGCCCCGGAAGCATCCCTCTCCGCGCCCAGCTTCTGGGAGACCTATGGAACCGCATTCAGCTCGGCCGGCTCGCCGGCGAATCGATGAAAGCCGAGAGCGATCACCTGAGTGCTCTGTTGGCTGGCCTGGAGAAAGATTGCGAATCTCCTGACAAGAAGAAGTATGAGATCGATCCTTGCACTCTTTACTACCGCCATCGTTTCGAGCTGGCAGACCAGCTGGGCGGCAGGAAGGAGCGCTACCGGGACGCCTATCTGCGTGCGACAGCTTCCGTGAATCCCCGCCTCGCTCTTTGGTGGAAATTCGCTTTTGCCCTGAAGGAACGGGCCTTGACCCGGGAGCTCGCCGCGGAATTCTTGTCTGCTGATTTCCCTCCCCGGTCAACGGAATCGAGAGTTTACCTGTTGCTGGCTTCGTGCTTATCAGAAAATAAAACGGGCCAGGCTCTTTTCCGGGAGTATGAGAGCAAACACCTCATCCGGCCGGCAGACCTGGAACGACACGCTGGAGAGTACGGTGCCGGGCTCATCTCGTGCTTGGCCTCAGATCCCGGTAAACTGAACCAATGAAAGAGTTTCTGCGGGCCAATCCCGCGTGGCCGTGGGTTTTGCTTTTCTTGTTGTTGAGCTCCATTGGGACGGAGCTCGGAGGTACCAACGCCATTTCCCGGGTGGCGGCCCTCCGCGCCATGGCGGAAGGCGGCTCCCTGCACATTGATCACTATAAAGAATGGAGCAATGACTGGTCTCTCTCGCCGAACGGCCACTACTATTCCAACAAGGCTCCCGGTAGCGCGCTTTTTGGGTTTCCGGTTTTTGCCCTGATCGACTATCCGGTTCGCGCGCTTGCCCCCTCCGGCGATGAACAGACGCTGGATCAGCACCG